>JBDHXR010000015.1:0-31930 GCA_039810825.1 Fluviicola sp. | reverse complement strand
ATCCATTTCCTGTTAAATAATACGTCAATGCACCCGGTGCACCAGAAAAATAAATCAACAATTGATCTCCGGTTCCATCAAATTTCATTGCTGGTGGTGTATTTCCTGAAGCAGGGTAAAATCCTGTTCCAGACTCTGTCCACCCTGTTGGCAAAGTTGCCGTTGTAAAGCTCCAACTCGTTGGAAGAATTGCTTGAGCAAATGCAAAAACATTTAGCATTAAGCAAAGCAATGTTGTGTAAACTATTTTTTTCATAAAATTGAAATTAATTAATTAAAAACTAACCTTTAAACCTAAATTCATGCGTCTGCCCATTCCTACAAAAACTGTTGAGGAATAAGCATCAAAATTACTTCCGTTTTGTGCGTCTGTAATGTAAACTTTATCAAGTATATTCATCAATCCACCATTGATTGCAAGTCTTAATTTCCAAACTTTAAATTCATACCCAAAATTAAAATCAAGCAAGCCATAATTTGGCATTTTCCAAGATTCTCTGTCTTTATTTAAACCGGTAAGTGCCAAGGGGTCAAAGTTTGCATAGTTGTTCCCAAAGAACGTATATCTAACTTTCAAATACAAATTTTTTATTGGTTCATAGCGCAAACTACCCCCTAATTGCAATTGTGCAGCATCACCAACATGCACATTTTTTGCACTAAAATCTACTTGCGCAACTTCTACATTTTGCTCATCAATAATGCGCACTGTTGTTCCGGAAATAGTTCTCCAATCTGCTATTGATGCTAAACCTTCAAAATCAAGATTTCTTAGAATTCGGTATATAAAGTCCAATTCTATTCCTTTGTGCAAAGCATCTAAGCCATTGATGTTGTATGAAAACGTTCCGTCTGGAGTAACTACTGTTGGCGTGTATTGAGGTGGTTTGTTTCTCCACAAGGTATAATACAAATTCAAGTTTGCAGAAAAGTATTTGCTTTTGAAACCATAGCCCAACTCTACAGAATACACTTTCTGATTTTTAGCTTCTAAGAAAGGCATGTTGTTGTTGTCAAATACCATATTCATTTTTGGAGCAATTGACAAATATCCTGCGTTCAAGAACACATTGTGATGCTTGTCAATGTTGTAATTTACTCCTGTTTTTACCGTTCCTCCTAAAAACCATTTTCTATCGGTAGTAGCAAACCGTGCTTCCTTCGAGTTGATTGTGTATTTTTCACCATTTCTTACTACAGTATCTCCATAGCCAACAGCCTGACGCATCAAAGTATCAGACAATACCAAATCTTTCTTCTTAAAATAATCTTTACGTTGGTAACCAGTTTCTGAAATAGACCCTGTTAAGAAAGTTGACCATTTCTTAGTCTTGTACTCAATTTGACCAAAAGCACCTCCCCACATTACAAAAGCATCATTGTAATAAGAAACTTTATCTCCTTTACGCTTCATCGCATAATCGGTATTTCCCATTCCTTTGGGTTGGTTTTTATCTGAATTATCTATTGCATAATCGCCTCCCAACAAATCATAAACTGTTTGGTAATGTGAGCCTTTGTAATATCTTAGGTCAACACCGAATAAAGTGGAAATATGTTTTGTGAAATGGTAGTTTAACGAAGAAATCAAGCCCGTCCAGTAATGATCGTTGTTGGCAGATCGAAGGTAATTAGCCGATGAATGCTCGGTTGTACTGTATAGATTAGAGAAATTCTTTATGTTTTGATCGTATATTTTTTGATAATCCAACATTCCGGTAATTGTGTCCCTTCCGGCAGTGGTTTTGGTAGATGTACCTCCACCCTTACCTATTGATAAATAGGCTATGGTGCTCCAGTTCAACTTGTCATTTGGATTCCATGAGTGCGACAAATTGATTTGCGGCTTATGAAAATAGTTTACTTTTTCATTGAACACTTTTCCATTAATCATGCCTTGGTTTGGGTTGTATCGAATTCCTTTAGACCCGATGGAAGCAGTAGTATAGTACAAATTCGAATGGGTGCCTACTGAATCAAGTTGTCTGTAATAATCTACACCTGTTTCATTTGCTAATTTTTCGTTGATTACTGAAATAGGCAAACGGGTTGAGCGCTGACCATGTTTTTGAGGGGCTCCGTTTACACCTAAACTCAGCAAATGATTGCCAAAACGCTTTTGAATTTTTACGAAGTAGGACCATGCATCTGTAAATGTTGCATCTGCATAGTTTTCACCCCATTTTCTTGAACCTGCAACTGTAAAACCCCATTTCCCTTTTAACAATCCTGAATTAAACCCAAAAGAAGTCTTGTATAAGCCATAACTGTTTACTTCTTGTTTTGCATAAGCGCTCAATTTCTGGTCAATTCCTTTTGTAATGATGTTCATCGTTCCACCTACAGATACAATTGAGAGTTTTGATGCTCCAAGTCCACGTTGAACCTGCATGTTCTTAGTGATATCACTCAGTCCATCCCAATTACTCCAATAAACTTGGCCATTTTCCATGTCATTCACAGGTACACCATCAACCATTACGGCAATGTTGCGTTGGTCGAAACCTCGTATAGACACACGCGCATCACCGGAACCACCACCTTGCTCTGTTGCATAAGCCCCTGGAGTTGAATTTAAAACCATGGGTAAATCTCGAGTTCCTAATTCTTCTCCAATCTGTTTTGCTGTTAAATTACTGAACGCAATTGGTGTTTCACGCAATTTTGCGACATCTTTCTCTATGACTACCTCATCCAATACATTTGTTGTAGGAACGAGCTTAATTGCGTGTATTACATCTGTTTCACCTACTTGAACATCAAAAGTATAATCGTCAAATTCTATAAATGAAACTTGAAGATTGTGCTTGGCATTCTTGCTTACAGAAAAGGTGTATTTGCCATCAATATCGGTTAAAACCTTTTGCTTTGTATCGCACGTAACTACAGCACCAATTACAGGCTCACCCGTTTCATCATCCACTACCACCCCACTTAAGGTAACCGTTTCCTGTGCATACGAAAAAGCACTAAAAATGAATGAAAGAAAGAAAAAAAGTATGTTTTTCATACAAAAAAAGAAGGGTTCAGGCAAAGCCCAAACCCTTAATGTTATTATTTTATGATCAGTTTTTGTTGACTAACAGCATTGTTTGAAGCCGTAACTCGAACAAAATAAATTCCTTTATTAAATTCAGAAGTTTCAATAGTAACCAATGCACCATTTACTGTTGGTTTCTCCACCAGTTTCTTGCCATTCAAATCTAATACTTCAACTAAAACAGCTGCATTTTTTACATCAATAAATACCGTACCGTTTGAAGAAGGATTTGGATAGATAGAAAAACTCGCCGTTAACACCTCATCATTTACACCCAATATTGGGCAATCGCATGTGTGAGCACCTAACCCTGTCCATGTATCTTTTGGCAAAGAATCCCACTGTTGCTCAACTATAAAAGGATCCGGATTTACTGTTACCCCTTTTTTAACTGCCGGTAAGCGAAACAAGGTATGGTTTTCTGTCCAAACAACACCAGCAGACCCATCGTATGGAAATTCATCGCTCCACCCATCTGCCGATACCATTGCTGCATCGCCATATTTTCCAAAAATATCTACAATATTAGCAGGAGTAACTCCATTTTTGTACAAAACAATGGCATCGTTTCCGTTCATGTAGGTTGGTGCAGGATACGCATTGTCCATTTGGTCGCCCATTGCTTGCAATACCGGTGAACATTTAGGAGATTGAGGAGGTCCTGCTAAATCAACCGTTTGTCCATTCACCAATACAAAAGTAGAATACGGAGCAATTGTTCCAGTTAAAGTTGTGATTCCACCACTGGAATAAGTTACAGATCCATTTGAATATCGAGCAATCTTATACACCGATAAGTCTATTGTTGTATTTGTAGGATTATACAACTCTATTGCCTTATCATTTCCAGTTCCCTCAACGTATTCAGAAATAAACAAGTCTGAACAATCTTGTGCGCCAACCACTGTAGAAAGTGCAATCATACTAACAAAAAGTAATGTTCTTTTCATAGATAAAAATTTATGTGAATTAATAGATAAACAAAAAAGGTAGTAGAGCCAAAAAACACCTTAATTAAAAGCTGTATAAAAGAAAATTGGCTATTCGATAATTCTTTTTTTATTTGTTATATTTCTAAGTGGTTTCGGTCTGTATAAATACAACTTCAAGGTGAACACAAAGAAATTTGAAGCAAATATACAGCAAATCTTGTTAGTGAGAATTAAGTAATTGTTAACAATTTACGAATGTTTTACACGAAAAACAAGTTTAAACCTTTCAAATTCAAACAAATATAAAGAAACTGCAAAACGGTTTGGTTTTTGGTTATTTTTGTCAAAAATCAATGATATGAAATCTTTATTCAGTGTATTGTTTCTGTTTGTTTCACTAATTATAGTGGCACAAGACTTAACTGTAGAACGTATTTGGAGGTCGGGAGAGTTTTACCCAAAATATATACAAGGGTTCACCGGACTAAATGATGGGCAATCGTTCACACGGATAGTAAATGAATCAGGAGCTTCGCTCTTAAAAAAATACGCGTTCAAAGATTACAATGGAAGTGGAACAGTTTTAGTGAACCTTTCCGAAATTCAATACAACGGGAGTAAATTGGAAATTGATGATGCTACGTTGAGTAAATCAGGTAATTTCCTATTGCTTCAAACAAACACGGAATCAATTTACCGATACAGTTATTCTACCGAATATTATATCTACAACGTACTGTCTAAATCAACTGTAAAAATTCATCCAACAGCAGATAAACAGACCTTAGGAACCTTCTCGCCGGATGAAACACAATTGGCATACATAAGCGGAAATAATATCTTTGTGTATTCGCTTATAGATAAATCAACCAAACAACTTACGGTAGATGGTGCGCCAAATGCCATCATCAACGGAACTACCGATTGGGTATATGAAGAAGAATTTGCAATAACTCAAGGTTTTGATTGGTCGCCAGATTCAAAATTCATTGCTTATATGCGCTTTGATGAAAGTAAAGTCAAACAATTTCAAATGGCACTTTATGGTGATTTGTATCCGTATGAATACACATTCAAATACCCTAAAGCAGGAGAAGGCAACTCAAAAGTAACTTTTCACATCGTACATGTACAAACAGGCAAAACCAACGAGGTAAATCTTGGAGAGTACGAATACCTTCCTCGTTTTCAGTGGTCACCAACAAAAAATGAAGTTTTTGTTTCAACACTCAATAGACATCAAAGTCATGTGAAATACCATTTAGTAAGTAACCCAAACACCCCTGTAGATAAGGTGTTTTACGAAGAAACTTCAGATACGTATATCGATGCAGATAATGTAAAACTTCTTTCCGATGGCAAATCAATGCTTCGAACTTCTGAAAAAGATGGTTACAACCACATCTATCAATTAACTTTTGATGGAAAACAAACCCAGATTACGAAAGGCACTTGGGATGTGATTGATTTTTATGGAATGAATGAAAAGAAAGGCATTGTTTACTATTCTTCTTCTGAAAACGGAGCAATCAATAAAACCCTGTATGCCATATCTGTGAAAGGCAAAGACAAGAAAGCATTATCCGATTTGGATGGATATCACGAAGCAGAATTTACCCCTGGTTTCACCTATTTTGTTCGTACAAGTTCGTATGCAAACATTCCTCCAACCTTTAAACTATGTGATGCCAATGGAAAAGAAATTCAACTTTTGGAATCAAACGAAGCACTTTTAGCAAAATACCAAAGCATGAAATGGAGTACCAAAGAATTTATACAAATAGATGGCACTCAAGGGAAATTAAATGCGTGGATGATGAAACCCGCAAATTTTGACCCATCAAAAAAATATCCTGTTTATTTTAATGTATACTGTGGTCCCGGACGAAACACTGTTACAAATGAATACGGTGGAATGGACTATGTATATCATCAATTGTTAACACAAAAAGGGTATATTGTGTTTAGTGTTGACCCACGAGGTACGCAATACAGAGGTGCTGCATTTAAGAAATCAACCTATTTGCAATTGGGGAAACTAGAAACAGAAGACTTAATTGCAGTTGCAAAAAACTTACAGAAAGAATCTTATGTTGACCCAAATCGAATTGGAATTATGGGATGGAGCTATGGTGGTTTTATGGCTTCACTAGCAATGACAAAAGGAGCAGACGTTTTTAAAATGGGTATTGCAGTTGCTCCTGTAACCAATTGGAGGTATTACGACAATATATATACAGAACGTTATATGCGCACACCACAGGAAAACGAAAAAGGATATGACGAAAACTCACCTGTTTTCTTTGCGGATAAATTAAAAGGTAAGTTCTTATTGATCCATGGCACAGCTGATGACAATGTCCATTTTCAAAACAGTTTAGAATTTGTTGATGCTTTGGTAAAGACCAATAAACAGTTTGAATTTTTTGCTTATCCAAATAAAAATCATGGAATTTATGGCGGGAACACACGCAATCATTTATTTAACATGATGTTTAATTTTACGTTAAATAACCTATAAATAAAAAAATATTTGACGTACTAATTCTTTTGTATTTATTTCTTTACTAATTTTAGTGCAGTCAAAAAAATAACATTATACATTTAGATAAATGAGTACGACTGCAAAAATAGAATTAGAGGGTAAAACCTATGAGTTCCCAGTGATTGAAGGAACCGAAAACGAAAAAGCAATTGACATTTCTAAACTACGTCAAGAAACAGGATATATCACATTAGATATAGGCTATAAAAACACGGGTTCTACGCAAAGTGCCATTACTTTTTTAGATGGTGAACAAGGTATTTTAAAGTACAGAGGTTATCCAATTGAGCAATTGGCAGAGAAAGCTAGCTTTATTGAAGTTGCTTATTTGTTGATTTACGGTGAATTGCCAACAAAGACTCAGCTTGCTGAATTTGAAGAATCAATTACAAAACACACCTTGGTTCACGAAGACATGAAACGTTTCTTTGAAGCATACCCGGCGCAAGCACATCCAATGGGAGTACTTTCTTCAATGGTTTGCTCAATTTCAACGTTCTATCCGGGTTCTCTTGATCCAAATAGAAGTCCTGAAAAGAAAAACAGAACAATTTTACGTTTGCTTGCAAAAATGCCAACGTTGGCTGCTTGGTCTTATAAAAATTCAGTGCGTCATCCATTTATGTACCCTAGAAACGAGTATGACTACGTTACAAACTTGTTGTACATGATGTTTGGTATGCCAACTGAAGATTACAAAGTAGATCCGGTTGTTGTAAACGCCTTAAATAAACTATTGATTTTACATGCAGACCATGAGCAAAACTGTTCTGCTTCTACTGTTCGTATAGTTGGTTCATCTCAAGCAAATTTATACGCTTCTATTTCTGCTGGTATTGCGGCACTTTGGGGACCACTTCACGGTGGAGCGAACCAAGCGGTAATCGAAATGCTTGAAAAAATACATGCTGATGGTGGTGATGTTGATAAATGGGTAAGAAAAGCAAAAGATAAAGATGATCCATTCAGATTGATGGGCTTCGGTCACCGTGTTTACAAAAACTTTGACCCACGTGCAACAATCATCAAAAAAGCTGCAGATGATGTCTTGGAAAAATTAAAAATTAATGACCCATTGTTAGACATTGCGAAAAAATTAGAGAAATACGCATTAGAAGATGAATATTTCAAAGCTCGTAATTTATATCCAAATGTAGATTTCTACTCGGGTATTATCTACAAAGCTTTAGGTATTCCTTCAGAAATGTTTACTGTAATGTTTGCTCTTGGAAGACTTCCGGGGTGGATTGCTCAGTGGAAAGAGTTAACAGAAGCTGGTGAGCCAATTGGTCGTCCACGTCAAGTTTATGTAGGTAAAACTACACGCGATTACGTTCCAATTGACAAACGATAATACTGATTTTTTTCATTTCAAATTAAAGGCTGTTTTTCAATGAAACAGCCTTTTTTGTGTTTCTTCGTTCAAAAGGATAACGATTTGTTAATAACCCTTTTTTCAATTTAAAAAATCTTGAATTACTTTTGTAACAAGATTCTTTGTGTTCACCTTGAGGCAACTAGTTTTGACCGAAACCACTGAGAATCATCATTTGAAAAACAAAAAAAATAGAAATACACTTCATCCTGTAATCGTACTTTATACGAATATTTTTGTCTCTATCCGTTTTTCAATAGTTAATAATCACATGAAGTCTTTTGTAGTTTTAACGTTTGTTTTATTATCTCTTTTCACTTTTTCTCAATGCCCTGCAGGTACAATTGGTGTAACTGGAACTGGGTGTGGGTGCATCAGTGGTTGTGATTTAACATCGCTTGGTGGTCCAAATTGTTCGCCAGCTGTTGCAGGTAATTGCAATGCAGGAAATGTACCTTTTCTAACAACAATCACGGTTCCAGACGGATGCACATACACGGTAACTGCAGTTATGCAAAACCGTTCAGTTGCATGCAATGCCTCAGGCGCCGATGCTGGCGATGGACTTAAAGTTGACATTCCTGGTGGACCAAAGCCATTACAGACTGGAACAGGAAATGCAAGTATTAGTGATAGTTACACACTTGTAGGTCCCGGAACAATTGAGATTTCAGGTACAGCCAATCGAGCAGATGAAATTGTTACGTATTCCACAACCTTTAGTGGAGCAACCTGTGTAAATTGCATGAGTGTATTACCGGTTGGACTTACACTCTTTGATGTGCTAGAAGAATTTAACAAAGTTGCTTGTGTCTGGCAAACAGAGACTGAGCAAAATAACCACTATTTCACCATTGAAAAAAGTTTAGATGGCATCCACTTTGAACATTTAGGAAATTTATTTGGACATAAGAACAGTGAATCTGTAAAACATTACAAACTTTATGACAGTTCACCCACATACAATCAAATCAGCTATTACCGTTTATCTCAGACAGATTTAGATGGGAAAAGAAGAATTCTTGATACCAAGTCAATATTTCTGGAAAAAGAAGAACAACTGGAAATTTACCCAAATCCATCAAAGGGATTGGTGCATATTTCAGGAAATGAAAAAGTACTGAAATCTGTTGAACTTTTCGATAATACAGGCAGAAAAATACAGTATGAGTCTTCTTCGTATGAAAACAAAATTGAAATAATGGGATTGCCCAATGGACATTACAACCTAAAATATTACAATGGAAAACTCTTTCAACAAAAACAATTTATTGTTATTCAGTAGTTTCTTTGTGTTTTTTTGAGCCGGCGTATATTTCAAACATTCTGAACGAACATTCAATATTTCCATTGTACACTCTATATTTTTTGCTTTGTTTCAATCCAATAGCATGAAACGCTTCAACATTTGACGTAATTATTCCACACGTATATCCTGCCAATTTATGCTTCATTATACTTCCTAAATCACCATATAATTCTTCTATATCGGCTTCCAATCTTTCTCCATAAGGCGGATTTGACAACAACAGAGCGGGGCCTTCCGGGAAAATAAATTCATCCACCGGACAAACCTGTGTTTCAATTTCTCTTCCAAAAGGAAAGCCATTCAGGTTTCTTCTTGTCTTAAGCACCATGTTTGAATCGATGTCTCCACCCATTATTTTGCAAGGCAACTTTTTTGGGTATTTAGGCAGGTTTTCATAGATTTCTTGCCAGATTTCAGCGTTGTAATTTTTTAGATTTTTAAATGCATAATGCGTTCGCTCAATATTTGATGGAATATTGCACGCATATAACGCTGCTTCAATCAATAGTGTTCCAGAACCACAAAATGGATCAATAAACGTTGTTTTTTTATCCCAGCCCGACATGCGAATCAATGCCGCAGCTACCACTTCATTGAGAGGGGCTTCACCAGTATGCTGACGATACCCACGTTGAAACAAAGGAAGTCCGCTTGTGTTTAACGAAATTACCCCTTTGGTTTCGTTCACATACAAGTCGATAACCAATTGAGGCGATTTAACATGAATATCCGGTCGTTCTCCAGTCTTTTCTCTAAACGCATCTACAATAGCATCTTTAACTAAAAGAAACGGAAATTGAGAATGTTTAAAAAGAGACGAATTTACAGCACCTTTCACTGCAAACGTTTTTTTCACAGAGAACAATTCTGTCCAATCTACTTTACGTGCTTCATTGTACAAATCTTTTTCAGTTTTCAGAGTAAACGTGTGAAGTTCAACCAAAATCGATATTGCACATCTACAGTGAAGATTAAGGAAATAAACATCCTTCCAAGAGCCCTCTATTTGCACAGCTCTATTCAATAAATTTGATTTTGGATATCCCAATTCAGCTAACTCTTCAGCCAACACAGGCTCTAGGCCGAAAAAAGTTTTGAGTACAATGTTCATATTGCAAAGAAAATGCAAAAATACAAATTACTTAGCCCATTTAATGGAATCATTAATCATTATTGCAACAAATTTAGCTTATTTCCGTACCTTTGAGCACTTCATAAAACATGTTTCGATACACATTCATTTTGTTCATGCTACTAATGCCATCAGTGTCAAATGCACAAGGTGTAGGCTTAGTATTAAGTGGTGGTGGAGCAACAGGGTTTGCACATATTGGAGTGATAAAAGCATTGGAAGAGAATGGTATTCCCGTCAATTATATCACAGGAACATCAGCTGGAGCATTAGTTGGAGCAATGTACAGTGTTGGGTATTCTCCCGATGAAATAAGAGCCTATGTAGAAAGTGACCGTTTTCATCTTATGGCTACAGGAAAGGTTGAAAAACAATTTGAATTCTTACTTCGAAAAGACAGTCCAAGTGCTTCAGGTGTGAGTTTTCGATTTCGATTAGACAGTTTATTCAAAAATTCATTGCCTACAAATTTTGTAAAACCTGAATTGCTCGATTTTGAGATGCTGCGTATTTTTGGTGTTGTTGGCGCATCAAACAATCAAAATTTCGACAGTCTATTTGTCCCTTTCCGTTGTGTTGCAAGTGATATTGTTGCTAAAAAAAGTAAAGTATTCAGTCATGGTAACTTAAATGAGGCTATTCGTGCATCCATGACCTTTCCATTTTATGTAAACCCAATTCGAATTGATGGAGTGCTCTATTTTGATGGTGGATTGTACAACAATTTTCCTGCAGATGTCATGTACCAAGAATTTCCGATGGAATACATTATAGGAAGCAACGTGTCGTACAATGCCAAAGCACCAAGAGAGGACGATATAATCAGTCAAATCACAAACATGTTGGTTTCTCATACAGATTTTAGCATACCATGTGATGAAGGAATCATTATCTCTCCTAAACTAAACATCAATACGTTTGAATTCAAAAATGTTTCTCAAGCAATTGATGAAGGATATAATGCTACTATGAAAATGATGGACAGTATCAAAAAAGCTATTGATGATCGCATTTCAATAGAAGAGTTAACAAAGAAAAGACAACTCTTTAAACAAAAAACTGTTCCATTTGAGATATCAGAAGTAAACACTGTAAACCAAAAAGGAAAAGACGAAAGTTATATTCGTAATTCCATCTTAAAAAATGCTCGAAAAGATACAATAGATGTCGTAAAATTAAAACGACGATACTTTCGTACCTATGCATCGCCTCAAATTGAATACCTTTTCCCTACGGTACGGTTAAAAAGTGACAGTACATATACGTTGAATATAAAAGTGAGAGAAGCAAAGCCCTTTCGAATAGATTTTGGAGGTATTTTGTGTACAAGAGCTGTAAATACCGGATTTGTACAATTAAGCTATGAGCGGCTAGATAAAATAGCCCACATGTATCAAGTTGGGGGATATTTTGGGAAATTCTACAATTCTGGCAAAGCTAATATCAACTTGTTTTTACCTTCATATTACCCTATTACTACTAGTTTTTACGGAGTACTTAATCGCTGGGATTACTTTAAAAGTTTCTCAACTTTCTTTGCGAAAGAAAAACCATCATTTTTGGTTCAAACAGAATATTACATTGGTTCAGAAGTACGTTTTCCGATACTCAACAACTCCAAATTTGCAATCGATTACAGAAGATTTGAAACAGAAGATAAATACTTCCAAACAGATTATTTCACTAACATAGACACTACTGATGTTACTAATTTATACGGCAATACACTAAGTTTTGAATTGGAACACAACTCACTCAACCGCAAACAATTTGCAAGCAGCGGTTTGCTTTTGAAAGCAAAAATACAAATGAGTGATGCACGTGAGCGTAGCGTATCAGGTTCTACTTCATACGATAAATATGATTATTCAAAATATCACCAATGGTTCAATTTTAGGGGAGAAGCTCAGGGATTTCCCTTAAGTACAAAATACTTTTCTTTTGGTTTGCACTTTTTGGCTAGCATAACAAATTTGGCCTTATTGAAAAACTATACAGCTACACTGCTCAATATGAATGCGTTTAATCCCATCCCGGATATGCAAACATATTTCATGAAAGAATACAGATCTCCTCAATACATCGGTGCCGGAATAAATGTTGTTTTCACACCACGTAAAAACATAGATATTCGTTTTGATGGGTACTGGTACCAGCCATTTATCTCAATCACACGGTTTGATGATGGAACTTTTGGCTATTCGAAGCCTTTTAAAGGTGAAACACAAGTGCTATCGGCTTCAGCAATCTACCACTCTCCTATTGGCCCAATTCGAGGAACACTAAACTACTTTCCAAAACAACAAAATCCTATACAACTTCAAATTACATACGGATTTATTATCTTCAATGAAAGAGCATTCCGCTAATTTGAATTAACACGAAAAGATTAACTTCGCAAAAAAAACACCAATGGAAAAAATAATTTGTGGCATTCAGCAGATGGGTATCGGCGTTCCAAATGTTCAAGAGATCTGGCAATGGTATCGTAAACACTTTGGCGTTGATGTTCGTATTTTTGAAGAAGCTGCAGAAGCTCCGTTAATGACAAGATACACGGGTGGAGTTGTACATGCTCGTACTGCAACTTTAGCACTTTCTATGGAAGGTGGTGGTGGTTTTGAAATATGGCAATTTACATCAAGGCCAACTGAAAAAAGCAAAGAACCAATTATTTTGGGAGATTTCGGTTTGTACGCATGCAGAATTAAATCGAAAGACGTAATGCATACGTATCAATTTCTGAAAAACAAAGGTGTAAACGTGTTGTGTGAACCTCAAAAATTACCCGATGGTTCGCTTCATTTTATGTTATTGGATCCAAATGGAAATATTTTTGATATCGTTGAGGGTAAAGAATGGTTTATGAATACCAAATTTGAAGGGAAAACAGGTGGTGTTGCTGGCTCTATGATTGCAGTAAGTTCTATCGAGAAAGCCTTACCACTCTATCAAAAAATATTGGGCTATGATAAAATTGTGTATGATGTTACTGACACTTTTGATGCTTTTGCAAACATTCCAAATGGGAATCATAAAATTCGCCGTGTATTATTAGAGCATTCATCTTCAAGAAAAGGTCCATTTGCAAAATTATTAGGACCAACACAAATTGAATTGATACAAGCTGTAGATAGAACCGATGCAAAATCAACTTTCAAAGACCGATTTTGGGGAGATTGGGGATTCATACACTTATGTTTTGATGTACAAGGAATGGATGAATTACAAAAAGAATGTGAAGCACTAGGTTTCCCTTTTACTGTAGATTCCGGAAAAACATTTGACATGGGAGAAGCAGGTGGACGTTTTAGTTACATTGAAGACCCAGATGGAACTTGGATAGAATTTGTAGAAACTCACAAAGTGCCAATCATGAAAAAATTAGGTTGGTACATTCATTTAAAAAATAAAAAACCGGGGCATTTTTTACCAAACTGGATGCTGAAAACAATGCGATTCAACCGTGTGAAAGATTGAGTAAACTGATTGGTTTATTGATTTAATATTTAGAAGTGCTTTCATTTTTATTTTATTTTTACTGAAAATTTGAACGATGACTACAAACAAGTTTCTATTCGGCTTATTAGCTATGTCACTTATGACTTTATTCTCATGCAACAAAGATTTTGATATTAGCGGAAGCCATGTAGAAACCCCAGTCATTTATTGCTTGCTCGACAAAAGCGATTCATTGCATTATTTAAAAATCACTCGAACATTTGCCGGCTCAAACAATGCGCTTGAAGTTGCACAAATTGCAGATTCATCCTATTTTCAAGATGTTGACATAACATTGGAAGAGTGGGCACCTGTAGGTCAATCGACTCAAAAAATCAGAAGTTGGGTGTTACGCGACACCGTAATAACAGGCAAAAGCAGTGGTGCTTTTTACAGTCCTAATCAAAAGGTATATTATTTTATTACAAACAAAGGAGCAAGCGTAGAACCAGCGTTGAATGATGCAAACTCATTAACCCCTTTAAAAAGCAGTTGTACTTATAAACTAAATGTGAAAATAAACAACGGAGCTATAGTAGTTACAGGAAGTACATCGCTAGTAAACTCTATATCCATATTATCACCTAGTATTGCAGGTAACTTTACATTTGTTAAGGAAGTAAACGGAGAAAAACAGTATCAAACAGCAGGAATAAAAGTAAACAACGGAAATGCGAAAGTCTTGGATGTGCGCATGGAAATTTTTATTCGAGAGTATTTCAATGGAAATCCGGTTGACAAATCATTTGTTTGGAAAATTGGTGATGCGCTTGATGATCAAATTCAAGGAACGGGAACTAATTTCAATGTAAATGGAAGTTCGTTTTACACAACAATCAAAACGAATCTAACAAACGATGCGAGTATTACAAAAAGAGAATTGATGAAGATTCGCATCTACTCTACAGGAGGTTCAGAGGACTTGGCAAAATACATTCAAATGACAAAGCCAAGTACTTCATTGGCTCAAAACAAAGTCACAAAAGTATATGGATTACAACGTGCTGATGGCGGACCTGTTTTAGGCATTTTTTCGTCTAGAATGACCGCATTTCAAGAGAAGTTAAAATACAACCCTGTGTTTCCAAATCAACGTGCTTTAGACAAAAACTCAATGGAGGAATTGTGCATTGGAAGCATTACCGGTCCTTATTTATTCTGTAGTGACAACATTATAGACAATTCAGAATCTTGGTATTGCCAATAAATTAAGCCTATTTTTTAAGGTTAGTTATGAACATTTAACCCTATAACTAACCGATTTACTACCTTTGAAATATGAGTGAGCGCCAAACATATTTTGTAGATGTAGTAGTTCCCCTTCCATTAAGTCAAACTTTCACGTACAGAGTTCCCTATGAGTTTAATGAGCAAATAAAGCAATTCATTCGAGTAATTGTGCCTTTTGGCAAAGGAAAACTATACACTGGGATCATCACAAACATTCATCAAACCGCACCAACTGTATACCAAGCCAAATACATCGATTATATTTTGGATGAGGAGCCTATCATTACCAAACAGCAATTTGCTTTATGGAAATGGATGTCTGCATATTACCTTGCTCCTATTGGAGATGTAATGAATGCCGCTCTTCCTACAAACCTTAAATTGGCAAGTGAAACCAAGGTTGTCATTCATCCAGATTTTGATGGAAATAAAACTTTGCTTTCAGACAGAGAGTATTTAGTATTGGAAGCTTTGGAAATGAAAGACGTATTGGATTTAAGAGAAATTGCTGAAATCATCAACATTCAAACAATTCACCCGCTTATCAAATCCATGTTAGATAAACGCATCATTCTAACCTTGGAAGAAGTGTCTCAAAAATACTCACCAAAAACCGGTATTTTTGTAGTACTGAATGCTGAATATGCTTCTGAAGATAAAATCAACTTTCTTTTTGAACAATTGGCATTGAAATCTTCAAGCGCAAAACAACAAGAAGCACTGCTTGTCTTACTAAAATTAGGTGGAATTAAAGCTGAGGCTCCATTTCCTATACTTAGAAAAGAACTTGAAAAACATGGTGCTTCTTTATCTGCATTAAATACACTCGAAAAAAATGGTGTTATTCACTTTGAAAAACTGGAAATATCTAGAATTAATAATGAATCAGAAATCGACACCAATATTCCTACCTTAAGTGATGTGCAAGCAAAAGCATTAACAGAAATTACAACGAGTTTTCAAGACAAAAACACCGTTCTTTTCCAAGGAATTACCGGTTCTGGTAAAACCGAAATCTACATCCATTTAATCCAAGAAGCGATAGAAAATAATCTAACTGTATTGTTTTTAGTTCCAGAAATAGCGCTTACAACTCAATTAATCCAGCGTTTAAATGTGTATTTCGGAGATAAAATTGGAGTCTACCATTCGAAATTTAACGCAAATGAACGTGTAGAAATATGGCATGAAGTACTGAAAGGAAAAGATTCTAAATTTAAATTAATTGTTGGCGCACGCTCTGCATTGTTCTTACCTTTTCAAGATTTAGGTCTGGTAATTGTTGACGAAGAGCATGAGCCGTCTTTCAAGCAAAATGAACCTTCGCCACGATATAATGGAAGAGACATGGCAATCGTTTTGGCACATTCTTTCAAAGCAAAAACCTTGCTCGGATCTGCCACTCCTTCTTTAGAAACTTACTTCAATGCTAAAGAAAAAAAATACGGACATGTATTGCTAAATGAACGTTTTAGTAAAGTGGAACTTCCTGTTGTGTATTGTGCCAATATGAAAGAAGAGCGGAAGCAAAAAATAAACAACGGGCATTTTTCATCATTTTTGATAGAAAAAATTGAAGAATCTCTTGAGAATAAAGAACAAATTATCCTATTCCAAAACAGACGTGGATACACTCCAATTTGGTCTTGTGAAATATGCGGATTTAGTCCAAATTGCATCAATTGCGATACTACCTTGAATTATCATAAGCAATCAAACATTCTAAAATGCCATCATTGCAGCTACCACACAAACCCGATAGGAACTTGTCCGGCTTGTGGCAGTAATCGCTTAAAAATGCTTGGTTTTGGTACAGAAAAGATAGAGGATGACTTGTCTTTATTGCTTCCGAATGCAAAAATAGGAAGAATGGATTTTGATACAACCAGAACAAAAAATGGTCATTTAGAAATCATTCAAGCTTTTGAAAACAAAGAAATTGACATACTTATTGGTACACAGATGGTAGCAAAAGGATTAGATTTTGCAAATGTTGGTTTGGTTGGGATATTGGATGCTGACCTATTACTCAACAAAACAGATTTTAGAGCATTTGAACGTGCTTTTCAATTAATGACTCAAGTATCAGGTAGAGCAGGAAGAGGGAACAAACAAGGGAAAGTAGTCATTCAAACTGGGAACCCTGAACATTGGGTCATTCAAAAAGTTATTGAGCATGATTATGACTCGTTTGCAAACAATGAGCTTATCGAACGGAAAAACTATCATTACCCACCTTTCTATAAACTGATTCGATTCACGCTGAAACATAAAGATCGAGAACTGATAGAAAAAGCCGCTACTGCCTATTCAAAATTGTTGCAAGCTCATTTTTATGAACGTGTGATTGGGCCAGAATATCCAATCATACCGCGTATTCAGAATTATTATTTAAAAGAAATATTGTTGAAATTTGAGGTTGAAGTATCTCAAATAAAAGTAAAGGAACGCCTTCAGGAATTAACGGATCAATTCTTTAGCGTTCCTCAATTTAAACCCATTCGACTGTTAATAGATGTAGATCCCGCTTAACCTAGGTATGTTTTCAGCATCCGGCTTCGGGAGTTATGCTTTAACCGTCGAATCGCTTTTTCTTTAATTTGTCTTACACGCTCTCTTGTCAAGTCAAATAAATCTGCAATTTCTTCAAGAGAGAGTGGAGCTCTTCCATTTAGTCCATAGAAAAGACGAACGATATCCCCTTCTCTGGAAGTCAAGGAAGAAAGGGTACGCTCAATTTCTTTTCTAAGCGACTCTTTTGTTAATTCATTATCCGGGTTTGGTAGCGCATCATTAGGCAATACATCATACATGCTTGAAGAATTTTCATCATCCTCAACCAAAGGTGCATCCATAGAAACGTGACGAAGGGAGTTTGAAAGTGATTGCCTAACATCCTCTACTGAACAGCCTAAATGCTCAGCCAATTCATCAGCTGAAGGCGGTCTTTCAAACAATTGTTCCAACTCACTATACGCACGATTAATTTTATTAATTGTTCCTATTTTATTTAGTGGTAACCGAACTATTCTCGCTTGTTCTGCCAAAGCTTGTAAGATTGACTGACGGATCCACCAAACTGCATACGAAATAAACTTAAACCCTCGTGTTTCATCAAATCGTTCAGCTGCCTTTATTAAACCAACATTGCCCTCATTAATTAAATCCGGTAATGACAATCCTTGATTTTGATATTGTTTTGATACAGATACAACAAAGCGAAGATTCGCTTTAGTTAAACGTTCAAGAGCAGCTTTATCTCCTTGCTTTATTTTTCGAGCCAATTCAACTTCTTCATCGGCAGTGATTAAATCAACACGTCCAATTTCTTGAAGATACTTATCCAGAGATGCTGTTTCTCTGTTTGTTACTTGTTTAGCTATTTTTAGTTGTCTCATGGCTGGAGAGATTTAGAGTACTGTTAATATAACGATAAGAATGCGGTGATAGTTGTTTAAGTTGGAAAAAAAATCACATCAATGAATAAAATATTTGGTTTTATTAACAAATCAACCACTGCAATGAACGTTTGAAAATACACGAAAGGATATTCTAGATATTTGTACCTTTGAAAAAAAAATATGCGCGTATTAATGGTTTGTTTAGGCAATATTTGTCGTTCGCCTATGGCAGAAGGTTGGCTAATTCACAAGGCTAAGCAATATGGAATAGCTGTTGTTACCGATTCTGCAGGTACGGCATCGTATCATATAGGAGAAAAACCAGATCAAAGAATGCGAAAACACGCTTTAAGTTATGGTATTTCTCTAGAAAATTTGCGTGCTAGGCAATTTAATGTAGAAGATTTTGACCGATTTGACGTGATTTTTGCAATGGACAAAAGTAATTTTCAAAATATTCTAAAACTAGCTAGAAATATGCACGATAAAGAAAAAGTGAAATTGTATTTAAACGAGTTATACCCAAATACTGACAAAGAAGTTCCAGACCCATACTATGGAGAAGCACAAGGATTTGATGATGTTATTCAACTGTTAGAACTAGCCACAGAAGCATTTTTGAAAAATCAAAAATTAATATAACCATGTCAAAAGGGAAATTGTACTTGATTCCAAACACACTTGGAGGAGAAACTTTAAATGACAGCATTCCAATAGATGTGCAAGAAATTGCGAAAAGCATCCGTTTTTTTGCTGTTGAAGAGGTAAAATCTGCACGTAGGTTATTGCGTAAAATTGATCGTGAATTTCCAATAGACGATTCTGAGTTTTACACTCTTAACAAAAAATCTACAATTCAAGACATCCATCCTATTTTAAAAACCCTTAAATCTGGGGCAAATGTTGGTATTATTAGCGAAGCAGGGTGTGCTGGGATTGCTGATCCGGGAGCAATTTTAGTTGCATTGGCACATGAAAACAAGATACAGGTTTGTCCAACTGTAGGTGCTAGCTCTATTTTGCTTACACTCATTGGAAGTGGATTCAATGGGCAGCAATTTCGTTTCAACGGATATTTACCAAAGCTACAAAAAGAACGTATTCAAAAGCTGAAAGAATTGGAGCAATTAGCAAACCGAAAAAATGAAACGCAGTTATTCATGGATACTCCTTTTAGAAATGTTCACGTACTAGAAGATTTATTAAATGAATTGATGGACACTACTCAATTATGTATTGCTATGAATCTAACTATGCATGATGAAGAAATACGAACTATGACTGTGAAAGAATGGCGAGAAAAAGCTCCGGATATTGAACGGAAATATGTTATGTTTGCCCTAGGAAAATCATAAAAAACAGAATTGCAAATCTTCAACTACAATATTGAAACGCATGTCATACCCTTCAAAATCATTTCTCTATAGACACAAATTGATATCTGCAATAAGGGATATAGATCTGAAAGGATTTAGAAGACTTTCGCTGCTTTTACCTAAACTGCTTTTACCTAATCCAAAGTATATTGGTATGCATATTATAAATACAATTCATGGTATAAAACTATTGATAGACCCTTCAAAAGATCAAGGTGTAGAACTTTCTCTATTTCAAACCGGAACTTATGAAAAAGGATCGATTCGTTTTATATCTCAACATTTAAAAAAAGGAGATCATGTACTTGATATTGGGGCAAACATAGGTTTGATGTCTATCCTAGCATCAAGGCACATTGGCAACAGTGGAACTGTTTATGCATTTGAGGCAAATCCAAAAACAGTTGAAATTCTTCAGTCAAACA
The DNA here is from genome assembly GCA_039810825.1 of Fluviicola sp. Lineage (GTDB taxonomy): Bacteria > Bacteroidota > Bacteroidia > Flavobacteriales_D > Crocinitomicaceae > Fluviicola. The sequence goes on along the minus strand of JBDHXR010000015.1, from coordinate 11,664 downwards.
TACAACTTAACAACTGCAACAATATCCAGCTTTATCCGATTGCGCTATCAAATACTGTGGGAGAGGCATTGTTGTTTGAAAACTGGAATGTAAATCGTGGAGGAGCATCATTGTACGCACAAAACAAACACGAAAAAGGTATTCCTGTAGAAACAGAATGCTTAGATAATTTATTTGACAGCAAAACGCAAATAGATCTAGTAAAAATTGATGTAGAAGGCTTTGAAGCAGAAGTACTGCTTGGTGGCAAGGAGTTGTTTAAAGCTCAAAAACCAATATTTATTGTGGAAGTATCCAATCAAAGAGAATTGGAAAAAGGAGTTTCACCTGTTGAAATCTTCAGACTTATCCAAACCTTTGGAACATACACTTTTTACAAAAACAAAGGTACCAAAGAGCGAAAGAGCAAACTAATCCCAATACTTACGGAGAGTGATTTGCCAGAACACGATAATATCTATTGCATACCGGTAAAATAGTGCTGTCATTTTGTCATTTTCATTGATTTGGCACAAGACTTGACAGAGGGAATCCAAAAAAACAACAATATGAAAACAGGTCAAATTAACGTTTCAACAGAAAATATTTTTCCAATAATCAAGCGTTTCTTGTATTCAGATCATGAAATATTTTTGAGAGAACTTGTCTCAAATGCAGTAGATGCTTGTCAAAAACTAAAAGTACTTACCACAACTGGTGAAAACAAAACAGAACTAGGAAACCTTCAAGTAGATGTTTTGTTAGATAAAGAAGCTAAAACAATCACTATTCGTGATAATGGAATAGGAATGACAGCAGATGAAATTGATAAATACATCAATCAAATTGCGTTTTCAGGAGCAGAAGAGTTTGTGAAAAAATATGAAGGAAAAGACGGAGCAGAGAATATTATTGGGCACTTTGGTTTAGGTTTTTACTCCGCTTTTATGGTGGCAGAAAAGGTTCAAATCCTTACAAAATCTTTTAAAGAAAATAGTCAGGCTGTACAGTGGGAAAGCAATGGGTCTCCTGAATATACTTTAAGTGAAATTGATAAAGGAACAAGAGGCACAGACATTGTGTTGAATATTTCTGATGATTCCATTGAGTTTCTCGAAAAAGCTAGGTTACAAGAAATATTAAGCAAATACTGTAAGTTTTTGCCGATTCCAGTTGTTTTCGGAATGAAAGCCGAATACATCGATTCACCTGAAGGAGAAAAAGATGAAAACGGGAATGTAAAACGCGTATCTATTGATGTCCCAAATCAGGTGAACAACCCAAATCCTGCATGGACAAAAGCTCCAGTAGATTTAAAAGAAGAAGATTATGCTTCTTTTTATAGAGAATTGTATCCAATGACATTTGACAATCCTCTTTTCCATATTCATCTAAATGTTGATTATCCATTTAATTTGACAGGAATTCTTTATTTCCCAAAAATCAAAGAGAATGTTGAAATTCAACGCAATAAAATTAACTTATATTCCAATCAAGTATTCATCACTGATTCTGTTGCAGAGATCGTACCTGAATTCTTAACGCTGCTTCACGGAGTAATTGATTCTCCAGACATTCCGCTTAACGTATCTAGATCTTATCTACAAAGTGATGGGAACGTAAAGAAAATTTCAACACATATCACAAAAAAGGTTGCAGACAAGTTGGCAGAAATGTTCAAAAAAGACCGTGCAGATTTTGAAGAAAAGTGGGATGACTTGAAAATTTTTGTTGAGTACGGAACACTTTCTGATGAGAAATTTGCAGAAAAAGCAAAGTCATTTACCTTGGTAAAAACAACTGAAGGCAACTATTTAACCTTAGAAGAACTTCAAGAGAAAATTGCACCATTGCAAACAAATAAAGAAGGAAAAATTATTGCTCTATACACGCACAGCGTTCAAGAACATTTTTCTTTTGTGAAACAAGCCAAAGATAGAGGCTATCAAGTACTTGTTTTAGATGGCCCGCTTGCTCCACATTGGATTTCGAAAATGGAACAAGTTCTAGAGAATGTGAATTTTTCTCGTGTTGACTCAGATTCTTTAGATCAATTGATTCTAAAAGAAGGTGAGCTTCCTTCAAAATTGAGCGATTCTGATGTTGAGGGGTTAAAACCTTTATTTGAAGCTGCTGTTAAATCAGACACCTATAAAGTTGAGTTTAAATCAATGAGTGAAACTGACGCCCCAATAATAATTACTCAGCCTGAATTTATTCGTCGAATGATGGAGCAACAGAAATTTGGTGGAGGTGGTTTTTTTGGAGCATTCCCAGAAACATATCAAGTTATGGTAAACTCAAATCACCCCAAAATAGGATCCTTAATTTCACTAACTGATGAAAATGAGAAGAGCTCAAAAATCAAACAATTAACTGATTTAGCAATGCTTTCTCAAGGCCTCCTTAAAGGCGAAGAACTAAACACGTTTATCGAACGAAGCATCTCTTTTGTGTAAAATCTTAGTGCGATTCTGTGTATAGTTTAATATTTGCAATACTTGGTTTAGCTGTGTCTGGCGGGAAAATATTTCCTGCAATCATCGGTTTTTTTATCGGGGGAATTTTTGATCAAGCAGCACGAAGAAGGAAAGCTGGGGCGTCTCAACAAAACAGCTCTGGATTTCAGGACATGTTTGAATACTATAGACAGCAAACACAACGAAATGATTTTCCTACTCAATTGCTTGCTCTTTCTGCTTATATCATGAAAAGTGATGGGAAAGTTGTAAAATCTGAATTGAGCTTTGTGAAATCTTTCTTTATTCAACAGTTTGGAAATCAATTCACTGTGAATCATTTGCAATCGTTGAAACAATTTTTAGATGCTACTTCTTTGCCTATAGAACAAATTTGTTCGGATATTCGGATGCGTACTCAAGTGGAAGTTCGCATCCATTTATTGCACTATCTTTTTGGAGTTGCACAAGCAGATGGACATGTGTCTGATCATGAAATAAAAACACTGAAACATATTGCCAACTTATTGCAAGTGCCACCAATAGATTTCAGAACCGTATCAGGCATGCATAAACATGATATTCAAGCAGATTATGATGTGCTAGGGATTGAAAAATCTGCTACTGATGACGAGGTGAAAAAAGCTTATCGAAAACTAGCTGTACGTTACCACCCTGATAAAGTGTCATCCATGGGAGAAGAGTTTCAAAAAGGAGCAAAAGAGAAATTTCAACGCTTACAAGAAGCTTACGATAATGTGAAAAAATCTAGAGGCTTTAGTTGATAAGATCTTTTGAATAGCTGAATATTTATACTTCCTTCATGCAAATTTACTTTGCAATAAATTTTATTTTTGCTTAATATTGAAAGATTAAGTGTAAATGTTCTTGTGTTTATATCGAAGAAAGTAGGTGAAAGTTGAGAATATGTTTATAGTCGATAACCAAAAGATTTATCATTTTCAAAAAACATAAAAACATAATATATAGTTTCAATGATTTTTAAAAAAAATTCAAAAAAAATATTACATATCTGAACTTTTTCACTAACTTAAATAAGAAAAAATACAATTTTCATTATGGGAGCAAGTAAAAAAGAACAATTTTCAGAGAAACAAATAGGCGCATCTCTTTTAGGTAGAGCAATTGCTGCACCAGCCAGAATCGCTATTCTTCAACACCTCAACTACAACAATTTTGTATCTAGTTCAGAGTTATCAAAAGAATTTCATTTATCTATAACTGCAATTCACCAACATTTAAAAATTCTTAAAGAAGCAAAACTTGTTAATGAGACTTATCAAGAAAACAAACACGGGTATTTCATAAATTTTAGTTCACAAAATTCATTAGAAAAGATTAACTGGATATTCAATATCCACTATTCATCATAATAAGTTTGTCACAAATTTATGGATATAACTCTTCTTGTAGAGATGTGATTTTAGGATCTGTTAAATAAGCATCATATGGCATCATTTTATCGATAATCCCTGTTGGAGTAATTTCGATGATACGATTTGCAATAGTAGATACCAATTCATGGTCATGTGAAGAAAACATGATGGTTCCTTGAAAATCTGACATTCCATTATTTAAGGCTGTAATCGACTCTAGGTCTAAATGGTTTGTTGGCTCGTCCATCATTAAAAAATTTGCTTTTGCTAACATCATACGGGAAAGCATACAACGTACTTTTTCGCCACCAGACAATACTGTTGCGCTTTTCAAAGCTTCTTCACCAGAAAACAACATTCTACCTAAAAAACCTCTTAAGTTTACTTCTTCTTTTTCTTCATCTGTTTGTGCATATTGCCTTAACCATTCAATCAAGGTCAATTTATCTTTGAAATAGTCTGAATTATCATTTGGCAAATAAGATGTAGAAATGGTTGTTCCAAACGTGAATTCTCCACTATCGGCTTTCATTTCATTATTCAAAATTTCAAAAAAGCTCGTTATTGCAAGCGAATTTTTCGAAAGTATAGCAACTTTGTCGCCTTTATTCAATGTAAATGTAATGTCTTTGAACAGGTATTCACCTTCATGTTTCTTAGATAAGTTGTTTACCGACAGCAACTGATTTCCTGCATCTCGATCTTGATGAAACGTGATTCCGGGGTAGCGGCGAGAAGAAGGTTGAATCTCTTCTAAGTCTAATTTATCAAGTAATTTTCTACGACTTGTAGCCTGTTTTGACTTTGAGGCATTCGCAGAAAAACGGGCAATAAATTCTTGAAGTTCCTTTTTCTTATCTTCAGCTTTTTTATTTTTATCTGCGCGCTGACGAGCAGCTAATTGAGAAGAATGATACCAAAAAGAATAATTCCCTGTAAATAAATTTATCTTACTGTAATCGATATCGCAAATATGTGTACACACAGTGTCTAAGAAGTGACGGTCATGCGACACAACAATTACAGTGTTTTTAAAATCCAATAAAAAATCTTCCAGCCAACCAATAGTTTTTAAGTCTAAATCGTTTGTAGGCTCATCCAATATCAACAAATCAGGGTTTCCAAAAAGTGCTTGTGCCAATAAAATTCTCACTTTAAATTCAGAAGGTACATCCGCCATTTTTTGGTAATGCATTTTTTCATCAATACCTAAATTGCTTAGCAGTGATGCAGCGTCAGTTTCAGCGTTCCATCCTTCTAAATCAGCAAATTCAGCTTCCAACTCGCTTGCCCGCATACCATCTGCATCAGAGAATTCCGGTTTAGCATACAAAGCATCTTTCTCGGTCATTATTTCAAACAATCGCTTATGTCCTTTAATTACTGTTTGCAATACCTCAAATTCATCGAACTCGAAATGATTTTGTTTCAATACTGCCATGCGTTTACCTGGCTCAAGTTCTACTCTTCCTGTTGTTGGGTCTTGTTCTCCAGTCAAAATTCTTAAAAACGTAGATTTACCAGCACCGTTTGCTCCGATAACGCCGTAACAATTTCCTTGTGCAAAAGTCAAATTTACATCGTCAAACAAAACTCTTTTACCAAACTGAAGCGATAAATTATTTACTGAAAACATGCTATTGAATTGAAATTTTGTGCAAAGATAGCACAAATTTCACCTTAAAACTCACTAATTGATCTCAGTCTTTTTTGATTATGAAAGAAAACCTGCACATTGCAACATGCAACATACAGGTTTTGGAATTCATATTCTTAAATTAGTAGACTACTCCCGCATCATTTCCGTAGTTTGTAAACTTGATGCATCCATCGGGTTCAGCCGATTGCCCGTCTGTTTTTTCAAATACTAAGCAGTCACCTTGCATTACCCCTTCAGAAGCAAAATGGTATTTTATGCGAAAGCCATCTCTGGAAGGCGAAGTAGGATTGCCATTTATTGAAGTGTTGTAATAAATCAATGTATTGTTTGCATTGCCAGAGGCAGGATGCGAAAAAGCAAGTGCACCGCCAAGATTAACAAGGGCAGGATTGTACATGAGGTTACCAATGTTAAGTGGAGGATTAGAAGTAGGACCAATCTTCACTTGTCCACCATTATTTGGACCATTGTCCCATATCAATTGCATCAGCAAGCTGTTTGGCATCTTAAACAAAACATCTTGGTCTTGGTATTGTGAAAATTGAAACCTTCCATCATCTAATAAATCCATACCAAAGCCATTACTGGCAGAGGTGCCCAATGAATTATTGGTAAACTGAATACCAAAATCTCCACCTGTTTGGTGCAAATGCAAACGGTTAGCAGAGGTAAAAGCTCCTTCAAGTATTTTGTCTATTACCAATCAGCATTGTAGTATCAAATCAATTATTTTTAGGTTAGATACTCACTTCATCCAACTCAAATTTTTACTGTATAGGTAAACAAATAAACCTGAAAAAATCAAACTCATGATTACCGTAGGTAATTGCACCATGTGTGCAGGTACAATCAAAAAACTAGCTCCTACACTCAACAAATTGTAGATGATATACAAATGAAATCCAAGTTTCTTTCCTTTAAACATCCATAAAACTCCAATAAATCCAGTTACTGTAATCAATGCATTGGTGCCAACTGTTTTCCAATAGTTTTTTTGCTGGTGAGAAGCCAATTCTGCTGCTTGTTCAATGAAATCTGCTGCCCATGTTGTTCCTTTAGCCCTAAATTCACTCGCCATTTGTTGAGATTGCATGTAGGCTGTTTCAATTTGGTCGTCACTTGGTTTTCCATTCGCAAAAGTTGCTAACAAACCAATTATACTAAAACCCAAAGCTATAAAAGACAAAACACATAATACTGTAAGAAATTTTGGTCGTTTTGTTTCTTGATTATTGCCGTATTCTGATGGGTGAATTTCTTGTTCCATTACATTTTATTTTTTACAAATTCTTTGCTCGTGTTTAAAAAAGGGTGCATGTATGAGTCCAAAGAAATAAATGGTACTTCTTTTCTGTAAGCAGCAAAAACTTTCTCTTGTGTTTTCCCTGATTTTAAAGGTCTTCTAAACTCTAAAGCTTGACAAGCATGCATCAATTCAATTCCTTGAATTGCATAGCAATTATCGATTACTCTAAACAATTTAGTAGCTGCATTTGCTCCCATAGAAACATGATCTTCTTGCCCATTGCTTGAATCAATTGTATCGATACTAGCAGGTGAACACAATTGCTTGTTTTGACTAACGATAGACGCACAGGTGTATTGGGTAATCATAAACCCGGAATTCAACCCGGAATTTGCTACTAAAAAGGCAGGCAATTCACGAGTACCTGAAATTGATTTATAGATTCTTCGCTCACTGATACTTCCCAATTCGGCTAATGCAATTGCTAGAAAATCCATTGCTAATGCTAGCGGCTGACCGTGAAAATTTCCAGCCGAAACAACTATGTCGTTATCCGGAAATACGGTTGGATTATCTGTAACAGCATTGATTTCTCGTTCAACGATCAAAGCACAATGTTCAATTGTATCGTATGAAGCTCCGTGAACTTGAGGGATACAACGAAAAGAGTATGGATCTTGCACATGTGCTTTTTCACGTTTAGCCAATTCACTATCTGTCAATAGGTTTCTAAATACTTCTGCTGTTTTGATTTGACCTATTTGATTGCGAATAGCATTCACTTCGACACCGAAAGGTTCAATTCTTCCATCAAATCCATCTAAAGAAATTGCAGCTATGGTGTTGAATTGATTCCACAATTTTCGCGCATTTGAAATCGCATATGATGCATATCCGGACATGAACTGTGTGCCGTTTAACAGTGCTAACCCTTCTTTTGAACGTAATGAAATTGGGTTTAAATTAAACCGTTTATTGATTTCGCCTGCTGAAAATTCTTTTCCTTCAAAATAAACAGTTCCCTCTCCTAATATTGGCAATACTAAATGAGCCAATGGTGCTAAATCTCCAGAAGCACCCAAACTTCCTTGTTGAAAAACAACAGGGTGTATACGATTATTGAAGAAGAAAATTAATCGCTCTACTGTTGCCAACTGCACACCTGATGCACCATGAGACAACCCTAAAATTTTCAATATCAAAATACGTCTAACTATTTCTTCTGGTACACGCTCACCCATTCCACAAGCATGAGAAAGAACTAAGTTGCGTTGCAATTGTTCTAAGTCTTCAGATGAAATAGCCGTATCACATAAACTCCCAAAGCCGGTATTTACGCCATAAATCAACTTATCGCTGAGAGTAACCTTTTCATCCAAATAGTTTCTGCAAGAAGTAATTACAGATTTTACCTCATCACTCAATTCCAATTTTGAGTTAGAGTTTAGAATTTCATCAAGTTGTTCCAACGAAATCCAATCATTGGTTATAATAAATGTCTTCATATTCTAATTAGTTTGTAAAAAAGAGATAAACTCATTTTCATTCAACGATTTTTGATTTCCCGTTTGCATTTCTTTAAGCTGAATGATTCCATTTAGCAATTCTTCTTCACCAACAATAGCAACATATTTAGCGCGTATATTGTCTGCGTATTTAAACTGTTTTTGCATTTTTACTGTTGAAGGATATACTTCACAATCTATACCTTGCTTTCTTAGCAATTTAGTAAGTTTCATACAATACGAAGCTTCTTTGTCTCCAAAATTTGCAAACAATAAAGTTAATCCAGCATCCGTGTCTGAAGGATAAGCATCCAACTCGTTCAACACGTCGTAAATTCTATCAGCGCCGAAAGAAATCCCAACTCCGGAAAGACCTGATAAACCAAACAATCCTGTTAAATCATCGTAACGTCCACCTCCACAGATAGAACCCATTTTCACATCGTGCACTTTCACCTCAAAAATTGCGCCCGTGTAATAATTTAATCCTCTAGCTAAGGTGATGTCAAATTCTACTATTCCACGTTCTAATCCAAGTTCATTTGTTTTGTTCAACACAAATTCCAATTCTTCAATGCCCTTCATTCCAATTTCAGAGTCTTTCAAAAAAACTTTCATTTGGTGTAAACGTTCATCATTGGTTCCGGAAATTTTGAATAATGGAGTAATTATATCAATCGCCTTTTCAGATACTCCTTTTTCACGAAGTTCATTAATCACTCCTGCTTCTTCGATTTTATCCAATTTATCGATGGCTACAGTAATATCTATTAATTTATCGCTTTCACCTGATACTTCTGCTATACCAGACAAAATTTTTCGATTGTTAATCTTAATTGTAAATCCAGGAATTTGAAGTTTGGTGAGTACTGTATCAAAAATTTGCACAAAATCTACTTCATACATCAGTGATTCTGAACCAACAACATCTGCATCGCATTGGTAAAACTCTTGATATCGACCATGTTGCGGTCTATCTGCTCTCCAAACGGGTTGAATTTGATATCGTTTAAATGGAAATGACAATTCATTTTGGTGCTGCACCACAAAACGAGCAAATGGAACAGTTAAGTCATAACGTAATGCTTTTTCAGCTAACGAATTTGCAAAACGTGGCAAATTATCAGCTTGAAGTGCTTCAATATCTGCTTTTTTCATTTTCTCACCAGAATTTAGTATTCTAAAAATCAAGCGATCACCTTCTTCACCGTATTTACCAAGTAAGGTAGAGGACAACTCAAAAGATGGAGTTTCAATAGGAGAAAAACCATAGGTTTTAAAAACCGTTTTTATCGTATCAAAAATGTATGTTCTTCTAGCAACCTCTTTTGGTAGAAAATCTCTTGTCCCTTTTGGAATTGCAGGTTTTTGTGCCATTACTATTTTTTTTTTGCAAAGTTACTTTTTTATTGATACAGCTTTCAGTTTTGAAGAATATAACCCTTGTGATCTGATGGGATTTTCAAAATCCATGTGTACCAACCTATAAAATGAGAGTCAAAATAGCCTTTTGTGTTGTATCTGTCATTCGGAATTGTAATGCGATGATCTAAAGGCAATCCACCTACTGTAGACTGAGGTGCTATGCCATCTTGCAAACAAGGCTCGTCTTGATGTTGCATTCCTAAATTACTGCCATATTGCCAAATTTCTTTCCAATTTGCAGGGTCAACATTCCCACTTTTTGCATTTTCTGGAGCAATGATGTAATACCCTCCCAAATTTATTTTCCCCTTCAGCTGTTCAATAATTCCTTGTGCATAGGCAAATCCCATGCTGTGAGCTACAATATACAAAGTGTCATTATTAGAAAGATTTGGTAATTCATTCAGTAACTGATAGAAATTTCTTCCGGCTACTCTTCCACTATTCTGTCGAATTTTAAATCCTTTCATGTTAGCACGTGTTGCCAATAAATTATACGTATTCTTTTTGGCAGAATCAAAAAATGACCACCCAATGAGCTGAGTTTCTTGACAAGTGTGCTTGTGTGGATTGACACACCTTTTAGGATATACTTGAGAATACGTTGTAAATTTTAATAAACTACGGTGGTTAGAGGTGGAAACTGAATGGTGACCATCTGCATAATATGTTTCAGTTGGATTAATTCTAGCTTTGAATTGATCATCAATTTCCATCCAAGGATGCCAGTAATTATACCGATCTTCTGTATATATTCGGTTACTTGAATTTGGAAACTCTAAGCCATATTTTTGTATGTCTGCAAAGTTGTCTTCAAAACTTGCGCCAAGTGATGTTGGGCGGTAACCATTAACAAACAACAATATACGTTTAGGAGGGTCTGCTAAATTTAACTTTTCACTTAAATTCACTCCCAAATGGTTATAAACCAGATCTTTTATCCATTTCCCATTTTCGTCGTGAATCTTTACAACGATGTAATGACTCTTTGCTTCAACTGGTTTAGGGGTTAGTTGCGTTTTCAAGGAATCTGAATTAGAAAGCAATTTTATTCGAATTGCCTTGCCAGAAGAATCAATAATCTCCTTGAAATATAACACTTTTTTACGTTCAAATACAAAATAATCATTCCCTTGTTTTACCACCAATTCAGATCCCATTTTCTTTTCTTCAATCTTGTTTGGATGTACATTAAGAAATATATTATCCAACACTTCTGATTTTGATAATCCTGAATAGGCTTTGATCATTCCATTATTCACCTCAAACCAAGCGTACCCTAAATTTATTAGCAAGAAAACTGCCCAACAACTCGCCAACATTACTGAACTTTGAAATACAAAGTAGAATGTTCGAAATAAAAAAGCCATCTTAAAACGCGTTTTTAAATATTTTTTTATCCTGAAAAAGGAATAACCTAAAGTCACAAATAATACAGAAATACTAATCACATGAAGTATGTTTACCGGAATTTTAAGCACTTCAAACAAGGTTTTGTAAAACCAGTTATCAATCTGCAAATGATAGGAATAGGTGTTTTTCTTTATCGGACGCTGAATGGTGCTTAAGAAATTATCATCTTGAATTTGGATTTCTCCCTTCTTGTTTTGCTCAAAATAGTAATAGGCTATCAAACCATTATTGGTGACAACTTCTTCATAATCATCAACGTAAGAATACAATTGAGGATTTTCTTGAATCTCTATCCACTGACTGTCTGAAAGTTTAAAAAGCTTAGATGAAGAAAATGGAAACTCTGAATTTATATATCCTAGCATATATGAGTTTGCAAGGTTGCGAGCTAACGAGGGCAAACCATCCTTCGAAAGAAATCCCATTGCTTTGTTTCTAACCATGTAGAACAACATACTGGTATCTTGAAAGTTTGGTGTAATAAAAAACAAAAGCCCATCTTCTTCAGTCAGTTTATGCTTTTCAAAATATTCATCTCGAATATGTTGCATCTGCATGGTATAACGCAAATTTCCTGAGG
>JBDHXR010000014.1:0-31993 GCA_039810825.1 Fluviicola sp. | reverse complement strand
TTCTTTATCGATAAAAAAGGTTGATAATCCTGTTTTCTTATCGCCATTTATGAGTGTCCAGTTTATTGGTGCAGCACCGCGATAGTCGGGAAGAAGTGAGGCATGTAAATTAAAAGTGCCGTATTTAGGCATACTCCAAACTTCTTCTGGCAGCATTCTAAATGCCACAACCACGAATAAATCCGCATTCCATTCTTTCAATGCGAATATAAATTCAGGATCTTTCAATTTTACTGGCTGAAGGATGGAGATATTGTTTTCTAATGCAAACTGTTTTACAGGACTTTCGTGCATTTGCATGCCTCTTCCAGCGGGTTTATCTGCAACTGTAACAATTCCAACTATATTTATGTTTGCCCGCTTCATGGATTCAAGGATTCCAACTGAGAAATGTGGCGTACCCATAAAAACGACACGCAAAGTAACAGATGATGTTGAATTATTCATACTTGTAAATATAACGTAAGTAAATATAAGTAGTTAGCAACATTACCGAATAATAAACATATTCAACAAGCCATACTTGATCAATTGATAACTTCCACACTTTAATGAATAGATATGCTGAAACTAAGTAAACTCCTGTAGTAACGCATTCTACAATGAGTGTAATCCTTGTTTTACCTAGTCCACTTATAGATTGAAAGTAAACACTACCGAATCCATAGATGATAAATGAAAAGCTAATGACTCTTAATATAGACGCACTTTGTTCTATGTGTTCAGAATTTGTTGATACGAGTTCTACAAGTTTTTCAGGATAGAGAAATGCACCGTGAAAAATGATGAAAAGTAATAAAACAGACAACAATTGAATTCTACGTTGAATTATTGGAATCTTTTCATACATCTTAGCTCCATGGTACTGTGCAACAAAAGTTTTTGTAGTGGAAGCAAATGCAAACACAGGAATAAATGCAAGAAAATAAATATAACGGATATTTAAAGAAACAGTTAACTCATTTTCACCCATTTGTTCAATCCAAACAAAAAATACGGTCCAAATGGAGAGCGCAACAAGTCCTTGAAACAACAAGGGGATTCCAATTTTTAAATTTTGAATCATTTGATTACTTGTTGCTTTTAAACTGGCAAATAGGGCATAGGTTGAATTGAGTTTCCCAAAAAATAAAGCACTTGTAATAAAAATGGCGCCGATAATTTCTGAAATAGTAGACGCCCATGCAGCTCCTCTCATTCCCATCTCTGGAAAAATCCAAATTCCAAAAACCATAAAATAATCGAGAACGATGTTGCATACTGCTACCAATATTGCTGTGTACATAACGATTGCAGTTTTTCCCGTTGAAAGGTAAACAGCTTGAGAGCTCAACGTGAAGATACAAGCCCAAAATGATACACTTCGTATTTGTAAAAATTCGACTTCAGCTACAGCAAGTTCTTTGTTGTGAACAAATGCATTCATCATTTGAGGAATTACAATTTGAACAATTGTGAAAAGTATGATTGCTGTAATAGAAAGTACAATAATATTTGAGTGGAACGTAGATGCTAAACCGAAGTTTTCTTTTCTTCCTATCTTTTCTGCCATTATTATTTGTGAACCATCTGAAAGTCCAATAAAAATTATGTACAAGGTTATGTACCATAAACCTGCGCTTCCAGAAGCATTGTAGGCTAATTCACTATATCTACTTAAAAAAGCGGCATCAGTAATTGAAATAACAGATTGAATGAACCCACTAAACATCATTGGAATAGCTACTTTTAATAATGTGATATATCGAATGTCGAGCATTGTTCTATTTTGGCTTGCAAAAATACATGCAATCCCGTATTATTTTTTGTGTTTTATCAAAATTGAAGGTGTTTTTTCACAATAAAATAATTATTTTTTTGTTAAAAGAAGATTAGAATCAAAAAATTAGTTGATATTTACAAAAACTAAAACCATGAAAAAGCTAATCGTTTTAACAGTTCTTATTACTGTTTCGGGTGCATCCATAATGTTAGGATGTAAGAAACCCACACAAGAACCGAGTACGCAAAAAAGCAATGCACCACTTACCAATGCTAAAGTTGAAAATGCGTATATGGAAATGTCAAATATTTCTGACCAAGCTGTAACAGGTGCAATGGTGTATTACAAATTGCCAGAAGTGACAGTTCGGTACACATCTGCTTCAAAACCGTACACAGATGTTTCCAAGACTACATGCAATGTTATTATTACAATTGACACAGTTGGTGTTGCTGATACTTTAATTGTTGATTGGGGTACTACAAACTGTTCATGCAACGATGGAAAAAATCGTAGAGGTAAAATCATTACTACGTGGAACGGCTCCTATTACAACCAAGGCACTACAATCAAGCATGTACCTGTTGATTACTATGTAAATGATGACAAGTTTGAAGGAGAAATGGTTGTTACAAATATGGGCAACAACTCATCTGGTCAACCTTATTACAATGTTAACATCAATGGAACTGCTACATTGACTACTGGAGAAATTGTCACTTACACATCAACGCGTGTACGCACATTTACTGCCGGTTATACTACACAATTGTGGTTTTGGGATGATGAATACGATGTGACAGGTACAGCAAGCGCAACTGTGGTAAATGGAGATGGCTACACTTGTGCAACGGTTCAACCACTACATGTTAAAGTGGGTTGTGCTTTTATCACGAAAGGTATTTTGAACTTTACACCAACAGGACAACCGTTGTATGTAATTGATTATGGAGATGGAACGTGTGATGCTAAATTTACGGTAACAGTAAACGGTTACACATATACCATTAACGGATAGTATTCTCGTTATATAAAAAGGAAAAGCAGGAAATTTATTCCTGCTTTTTTTATGCGAAGTTACCTCATTATTCCATTTCCTTTCCAAAACATTCTTCCTCTCTGTTTATCGGACCACGAAATACGATTTTATCTTCTATAAAGTCCATAACTACAGTTTTACTATTGTCGATAGTTCCAGATAGGATTGCTTTTGATAACTCATTTAGCACCTGTTTCTGAATAACTCTTTTCACTGGTCTTGCCCCAAATTGTGGGTCGTAACCAGCTTCAACCAAATGATTTTTTGCTTCTTCAGTTGTAAACAATCGAATCTATTTTTCTTGAAGCATTTCTGCTAAATGATTCAATTGTAAATCCACAATTTGTCTTACATACCTTTTGTTCAATGGTGTAAAAATGATTGTGTCATCAATACGATTCAAAAACTCAGGTCGAATAGTTTGCTTCAACAACTCCATCACTTTTGACTTTGCTTTTTCCATCGCATTTTGAAGATTTTTTTCATTTACACCTTCAAAACTTTCTTGAATCAAATGTGATCCCAAGTTAGAAGTCATGATAACAATTGTGTTTTTAAAGTTTACTGTTCTTCCTTTGTTGTCTGTTAATCGACCATCATCTAAAACTTGCAACAAAATATTGAACACATCCGGATGAGCTTTTTCAATCTCGTCAAGCAAAACTATTGAATAAGGTTTTCTTCGAACAGCTTCGGTCAACTGACCACCTTCATCGTATCCTATGTATCCCGGAGGCGCACCAACCAATCTACTTACACTGTGTTTCTCTTGATATTCAGACATATCAATACGTGTCATTGCGTTTTCGTCATTGAATAGGTATTCAGACAGTGCTTTTGCTAGTTCTGTTTTTCCCACTCCGGTTGGACCTAAAAAGATGAATGATCCAATAGGTTTGCGTTCATCTTGTAAACCGGCTCTGCTTCTTCGAACAGCGTCTGAAAGTGCTTCTATTGCTTCAGATTGACCAATTACGCGTTTCCCTAACTCATCTTCTAATTTCAATAATTTTGACTTTTCACTTTCTAGCATTTTTGAAACAGGAATGCCGGTCCATTTAGAGACAACTTCAGCTATTTCATCAGAATCTACTTCTTCTTTTATCAGTTTAGAATTTGCTTGCATTTCTGTAAGCTTCACTTTTGCTTCATCAAGTGCTATTTCAGCATCTTTAATTTTTCCGTATCGAATTTCAGCAACTTTTCCATAATCGCCTGTGCGCTCAGCTTGATCTGCTTCTAATTTGAGTTGCTCAATCAGCTCTTTCGTTTTTTGAACCCCATCAATTACATCACGTTCAGCTTGCCACTTAGCTCGGAAAGCATTGCGTTGCTCTTCTAATGCCGAAAGTTCTTTCGCAATTTGATTTAATTTTGTTGTATCGTTCTCTCTTTTTATTGCTTCTCTTTCAATTTCTAATTGCATGATACGTCTATCCAATTCATCCAACACTTCTGGTTTTGAATTGATTTCCATTCTAAGTTTTGATGCTGCTTCATCAATTAAATCGATGGCTTTATCTGGCAGAAAGCGCTCAGTAATATATCGTTGAGACAATTCAACAGCCGAAATAATTGCAGCATCTTTGATTAGTACCTTGTGGTGATTTTCATATTTCTCCTTGATACCTCTTAATATCGAAATAGCATCTTCTGCATTCGGTTCATCTACAAGCACTGTTTGAAAACGTCTTACCAATGCTTTGTCTTTTTCGAAATATTTTTGATACTCATTCAACGTTGTTGCTCCAACAGCTCTTAATTCTCCTCGTGCCAATGCCGGTTTCAAAATGTTTGCAGCATCCATTGCTCCTTCACCACCACCAGCACCAATCAATGTGTGAATTTCGTCAATAAATAAGATGATTTCTCCTTCTGCATTGGTAACTTCTTTGACAACAGATTTCAAACGTTCTTCAAACTCGCCTTTATATTTTGCCCCTGCTACCAAAGCTCCCATGTCAAGACTATATACAATTTTTGATTTTAAGTTCTCAGGAACATCTCCATTGATAATGCGATAAGCAATTCCTTCTGCAATAGCCGTTTTTCCCACTCCGGGTTCACCAATCAATATCGGATTATTCTTTGTTCTGCGTGTTAGAATTTGCAATACGCGTCTTATTTCTTCATCTCGCCCAATAATCGGATCTAATTTTCCGTCTTTTGCAAGTTCATTTAAGTTTTTTGCATACTTTTCAAGTGACTTGTATGTTCCTTCTTGTTGATTTGATGTAATTTTTTCGTTGTTTCTTAATTCCACAATTTGTTTACGTATCGTTTTTTTATCCAATTTTGAATCTCGTAGTAATTGACCAATTTGATCTGTTGCATCTAACAATGCAAGAAAAAGAAAGTCGATACTAACAAACTCATCTCTATTTTCTTTCGCATATTTTGACGCAAGCTGCAATGTTTCTTGTGCTTTTTGACCAAGATACAGCTGTCCACCAGAAACTTTGGGCTGGTTTTCTACTATTCTGTTTGTTGCATCTTTTATTAACTGTAAATTAATGTTATTTTGATTAATCAGATATGGCACAACATCTGTGTCTTTAATAAAGATACTTTTTAAAAGATGTGCATTTTCAATTGTAGGATTGTTGTTTTCACTTGCAATTTCTTGTGCTTGTTGTAGCACTTCTTGCGTTTTGATTGTAAATTGATTTGTGTCCATTTTTTTTGTGTTTTTATTTGCTCTTTTCAAATCTTAATCCAAAGCATTGTTGCGCTGCAATCAATGACAATAAGTCTGATTTTAAACGGATTTAATGACAATTTGTCTTGTATTATTCATTTTTTTAAAAAAATAATCAGATAAAAAGTCATATGCTTAAGATTCATAAAGAATCCTTATTTTTGTTTTCAAACAACTGAATTTGGAAAATCAACTTGAATTATCTATTGTAGTTCCTCTTTTTAATGAGGAAGAATCTTTGCCGGAATTGCACGAATGGATTCAGCGCGTATTAAATCAGCATAATTTGAGCTATGAACTCATCTTAATTGATGATGGAAGCAAAGACAATTCTTGGAAAGTAGTAGAGGAATTAAAGGCGAAGGACAGTCAGATTAAAGGAATTAAGTTTCAGCGTAATTATGGAAAATCAGCTGCTTTGCAAGTAGGTTTTCAGGCGTCTACAGGAAAGGTGGTTGTTACAATGGATGCAGACCTGCAAGATTCGCCGGATGAGTTGCCTGAACTCCATCGAATGATTACAGTAGATGATTTTGATGTTGTTTCTGGATGGAAAAAGAAAAGATACGATCCTATCTCAAAAACAATCCCAACCAAACTATACAATTGGGCAGCAAGAAGAATGACAGGGATACACCTTCATGATTTTAATTGTGGTTTGAAGGCTTATAAATTAGTAGTTGTCAAAAGTATCGAGATTTATGGAGACATGAACCGCTATATTCCGCCTTTAGCAAAATTTGCCGGATTCAACAAAATAGGTGAAAAGGTTGTTGTACATCAAGCACGAAAATATGGATATTCAAAATTTGGCTTAAACAGATTTTTAAATGGTCCTTTGGATTTAATGACGGTTGTTTTCATGGGTAAATTCGGAAAAAAACCCATGCATTTTTTTGGGGCAATAGGCATGTTGATGTTTTTCATTGGCTTTGCGCTGATATCTTATTTGATTATTGATAAATTGTTTATTCATTCAACAGCCAGATTAATAGCTGAAAGAACCGAATTTTACATTTGCTTAACGGCAATGATTATGGGAGTTCAATTTTTTGTAGTTGGTTTTATTGCTGAATTAATAGGCAGAAGTTCTAGCACGCGAAACCACTACCTAATCGAAAAAGAACTATAAATACATGTTAAAAATTGATCCTTCTTGGACCTTGTTTTTAGACCGTGATGGAGTTATAAACCAACGAATTGTTGGAGATTACGTGAAAAATAAAAGTGAATTTGTTTTACTTTCTGGTGTAGCAGAAGCTATTTCGGTTTCAAACAAGCTATTTAATAGGGTAGTAGTAGTAACAAACCAACAAGGCATCGGTAAAGGATTGATGACAACCTGTAACCTAAACGATGTTCACCGTTATTGTTTAGAATTATTGAAACCCATGAATGCGCATATTGATGCTTTTTACCATGCTCCAGAACTAAGTTCAGAAAACTCTGAATTGAGAAAACCAAATACAGGAATGGGCTATCTAGCGCAAAAAGATTTTCCTGAAATTGATTTCCGAAAATCAATCATGGTGGGCGATTCTGATTCGGATATCGAATTCGGAAAGAATCTTGGCATGTTTACTGTATTTATCGATCAAAAAAATAGGGAGAAACACAAATTAGCAGATTATACTTTTAAATCATTAAATGATTTTATCAAATCTTTAAATCCATGAAATTACTTACTTTATCAACTTTTTTAGCTTTTATAGTTACTGGGTTTTCGCAGACTGTAAACATTAAAGATGTCAATGGAAAGAAACAAGGTCCTTGGCAAAAAACTTACCCAAATTCCAGAGCATTTGAATACAAAGGTCAATTCAAAGATGATAAACCGGTTGGTACTTTTACCTATTATTATCCTTCAACCAAAACTCAAGCAATCATAGTTCACGATGAAAAAACCGGAAGGTCTTCTGCTGTAATGTATCATGAAAATGGTGTGGTAATGGCAAAAGGAATTTACAGAAATCAACAAAAAGATAGCATTTGGTTGTATTACAATCCTTCAGCAAAACTTAGCACCAAAGAAAACTATGTAAAAGGGAAGCTTGATGGACCGCAATTGATTTATTATCATTTCGAAAACCCAAATGATACACGTGTGGTAGTTGCAAAATCTTCAACGTATAAAAATGGTGTGTTGAATGGAGATGTGATAGAGTATTTTGATGACAACACTGTGAAATCTAAAGTAACCTATGTGAATGGGAAAAAGAACGGAAAGTTGGTTATCAATCATCCTGGTGGTCAACCTATGGTTACTGAAAATTATCAAAACGGCATCCAACATGGCTGGCAATACGCCCACGATACTTCTGGTAAGGTTACAGGGAAGCAATTTTACCGATTTGGAAAGCGTATACAAGGAAAAGAATTGGAAAACTATTTGCAACAATGCAAAGAAAAGGGAATTAAAATTGAATAGCTCAACCAAGCTATTTTTTATCTCATTCAATTTTTTTACTTTTGATTTAAGTATGAAAATAAGGTGCAAATTTTATTCTGCTACAATTCTTCTTCTGGGATTTATGTTGTTTTTTTCTTGCAAAAAAAAGACGACAGATTTTAATATGTACTACGACTATTTTCCGCTAAACCAAGGTCACTATGTTGTATATCAAGTTCGCGAAATTTACACCGACGTTCAAGTAAACCAAAAAGACACGTTTGATTATTACCTGAAAACGGTTTTGGAAGATACTACGCTTGACAATTCTGGAAGAATAGCAAGAGAGTATGTTCGTTATATTTCAACTAATCCAAATGGACCATGGGCTGCAAAAGATGTGTGGAACTGTATTATTCAAAATGGTAAGGCTGAATTGGTAGAAGAAAATAACCGGGTTATTAAACTTGTATTTGCTCCGAGTGAAGATGATAATTGGGACATGAATGTATACAACACCTTGGGGGAGATGGAGTGTTATTATTCTTCCATTCACAAACCCTATAGTATTTTAGGTTCTACTTTTAATGAAACAGTCACCGTAGAGCAAGAAGATTTCACATCATACATCGATTACAGAAGAAAGTATGAAGTTTATGCCCGCGGTGTAGGCTTGGTGCATAAGTTTTATAAAGACCTTAAAATCATTGGAGGAAATGTAAACAACATCAAAAGTGGAAAAGAACTAGAGATGAAACTGGTAAGCTATGGGAATTAATCTGTTGTTTTCACAAAATAATTCTATTTTTGTTCTACATCAAACGTTAGAATGAAGTTAACAGAAGTAAAACAAGATTGCATCCATTTCAGAGGAAACATACCTTGTTCTCCAAATAAAAAATTCGGTTCCACTTGTCCATCTTGTGAACATTATGTTGCTGTTTCAAAACGCATATTAATTATCAAGTTAGGCGCATTGGGAGATGTGATTCGAACCACACCTCTTGTTGTGAAATTTAAAGAGCAATACCCAAACTGCCACATCACTTGGCTTACTCATTCACCGGATGTATTGCCAAAAGATGAAATAGATACGATTTTAAAACCCGACGCATTTTCTCTTTTACAAATAGAACATACTAAATTTGATATTGCCATTAATCTAGATAAAGAAATCGAAGCATGTTTGTTGCTTGAAAAAACACATGCTTCAGAAAAATACGGATACATTGCAAAAGAAGGTAAACTTGCAGCTGCTACTCATGCTGCTGAGCATAAAATAATGACCGGACTTTTTGACCAGTTATCACAAGCCAATACACAGAGCTATTTAGAGGAAATTTTTGCCATTTGTCATTTCCAATTTAATAAAGAACCCTACTTAATTCGAAAGAATGAAGCTTATACTACTAAGTGGAAGCAAAACATACAAAAATTGGCAAACGGAAAGAAAGTTGTAGGCTTAAATACAGGCTGTGGTCCGCGCTGGAATACGCGTTTGTGGCCAGAAAACAGTTGGATGGATTTGGCTAAGGATTTATTGAGTAAAGGATTTTACCCTGTGTTTTTAGGTGGTAGTTTGGAGCACGATAAAAATGAACGCATGGCAAAAGAAACAAAAGTTCATTATCCCGGACATTTTTCCTTGGAAGAATTTATTGCTTTAACAGATGCTTGTGATATTATTGTTACTCAAGTTTCAATGATGATGCACATTGCCACAGCACTTCAAAAAGAATTGATATTGATGAACAACATCTTTAATCCGCATGAGTTTGAATTGTATGGGAGAGGAGAAATCGTTCAACCAGATACAGAGTGCATTTGCTATTATGGAAATTCATGTTTAAAAGGTCCAAATTCGTGCATGCATGAGTTGCCAGCAACTAAAGTAATGTCGATCATTGAACGCTTATACGCTTAAATCATGAAAATTGCATTTTTGTCAACCTTTTACCCATTTAGAGGTGGTATAGCGCAGTTTAATGCTGCTTTGTATCGCGAATTTGAAAAAGAAAATGAAATAAAAGCCTTTACTTTTAAACGCCAATATCCAAACTTTTTATTCCCCGGAGAAACACAATTTGTAACAGACAAAGATGTAGTAGATGAAATTCCGGCTAAAAGAGTGTTGGACACAGTGAATCCGTTTACTTATTGCAGCACAGCACGTAAAATAAAAAAAGAGCAGCCTTCACTACTAATTATGAAGTATTGGATGACTTTTTTTGCTCCATCGCTGGGATGGGTGGCTAAAAAATTGAAGAAAAAAACTGTAACCATTTGTGTGTTAGATAACTTGATTCCGCATGAAAAACGCTTTTTTGACACTGCATTCAATCGATTCTTTCTAAAGCAAATAGACGGGTTTATGGTAATGTCTGATAAAGTTTTAGCCGACTTAGTATCAATGAAACCAGAGGCAAAATACATTCGCGTTGACCATCCTTTATACGATCATTTTGGCGAAATAATACCAAAAAAGAATGCGTGCGAAAAACTTCAACTGGATAGTTCAAAAAAATACATCTTGTTTTTTGGGTTTATAAGAGATTACAAAGGATTGGATTTATTAATTGAAGCCATGAACTATGTAGATCAATCGTATGAACTAATTGTAGCAGGTGAGGTTTATGGTAGTTTTGATAAATACCAGAATCAAATTGATGCGTCCAATGCAAAAAATCGAATTCATCTATTTAACAGGTACATTTCTGATTCCGAAGTAACGAACTTCTTTTCAGCATCAGACGTTTGTGTGTTGCCTTATAAAAGTGCCACTCAAAGTGGAATTACTGCTATATCTTATCATTTTGAATTGCCAATTATTGCAACCAATGTGGGTGGCTTAGCAGAATCAGTTAAACATCAAGAAAATGGATTGGTAGTTTCTGAGGTTTCTGCTAAATCCATTGCAGAATCAATAAATGAGTATTTCAAAGAAAACTACGCTGCAAACATGCGAAAAGCTATTCAAGATTATAAAAAAGAACACTCGTGGGGGAATTTTGCAAAGAAAGTGCTTGACTTTTATGCAGCGTTGAAAAACGATAAAAAACAGTAGATCAATTCTAAGTGTTAATAAGTTTGATTAAAAAAAAATGAAATCAATACTTGTTTTTAGCTTTAATTGTTTGAAAGTATATATATTTGCGGGCTTAAAATTACATTCTATAAAATGCGGAACAAAGGATTTTTTTGGTTTTTAACCATTTTGCTATTAGCAGTTTGTCTATACCAATTGTCATTTACTTGGTACACTATTAAAGTTGAAAACCAAGCTGAAAAAGAAGCGGTTATTCGAGTTGAAGAGCTTAAGAAAGAAGCTGAATCAACAAATAACATTGCTACGTTACCAAACAATGTTGAAGTTGACTTTAGCAAGCCTGAAGCATTTGATTTAGCGAAGGCTGCAATGATTAATCAAATATTAATTGAGAAGTCAGACAAGGCAGTATATCCAGTTATTGGCACAACATTCAAAGACGTTAAAAAGCGTTCGTTGGCATTCGGTTTGGATTTAGTTGGTGGAATGAGTGTAACGATGGAAATTGATGTTCCAAAGTTTATTGAATCATACGCTCGAAATGCCCGCGATTTAAACTTCAAAAAACCTTTTGATGCAGCATATCATACACATACAACAGTTGGTGGAGATTTCATTGATTTGTTCATAACCAATTATGAAAAATTTAATCCAAATCGTAAATTGGTTCGTGATTTAGCAATTTCTGAAGTAAAAGAACTATCGTTCAACTCATCAAATTCTGAAGTTGCTAAATATTTCCATACAAAAATTGCTAGTTCAATGGATGGAGTAGAGCAAATCATGAGCAAACGTATCAACCAATTTGGTGTTGCTCAACCTAATATTCAGAAAGAGTCTAGCAAAAATAGATTGTATATTGAGCTACCAGGTGTTCAAGACGAAATGACGGTAGCTAGTAAGTTGCAATCAACAGCAAACTTGCAGTTTTTTGAAACGTATGCTTTGGCTGAAATTCAAGCTGCAATTTCCAATGCAAATGCAATGTCTCGAATGGCTGAGATAAAAAAAGAGGCTAAAGACACTGCAGCAATTGATTCTACAAAACAAACTGTTAAACCTTTAACTGCTAATGCTGGACAAAATAAACCGTTGTTTGATTATTTAAAAATTGAAGCAGGATACGGAATTGGATATGCAAAAGCTGAAGACAGAGAAAAAGTTACGAATATATTAAAGCGTTCAGACATCTTGGCTACGTTCCCAGCTGATCTAAAATTCATGTGGTCTGCTAACATGGAAGAGATTCAACGTGGAGAAAAAGCCTATGTTTTGTATGCTATACGCGTTCCTGAAAACGGAAAAGCAATGGTTGGAGGTGAAGACATCAAAAATGCTACTCGCTCATACAACCCTCAATCGTTACAAACAACTGTAAGTGTATCTATGTCAATTGATGGAAGCGCAAAATGGGCTACTATGACAGAGAAAAACTTGAATCGTTCTGTTGCTATTACAATGGATGACGTCGTATATTCAGCTCCTGTTGTACGATCTGCAATACGTGGAGGTTCTACTGAAATTTCCGGTAGTTTTACGATGGAAGAAGCGGATGATTTAGCAGGTTTGTTAAACGGTGGAGCATTGCCTGCACCATGTGTAATCAAAGAGCAAACAAAAGTAGGGCCTACAATCGGTAAAGAAAACTCACAAGCAGGTTTAATTTCATTTGCTTTCGCATTCTTAGCTGTATTTATTTACATGTATTTCTATTATGGAAAAGGTGGTTTAGTTGCAAATATTGCCTTGGCTGCAAACGTTGTATTGATTTTTGGATGTTTAGCCTCATTTGGCGCTGTTTTAACGCTTGCTGGTATTGCCGGAATTGTCTTAACAATTGGTACCGCAGTAGATGCGAACATCTTGATCTTTGAACGTGTAAAAGAAGAATTGAATCACGGGAAAGGAAACGAAGAAGCTGTGCGAATTGGTTTCGTAAAAGCATTGCCAGCAATTATAGATGCAAATATTGCTCACTTATTGGTAGCAGTAATTTTGAAAATCTTTGGAACAGGAGAAATAGAATCTTTTGCAACAACGTTGATTGTGGGTATTTTTACCTCTGTTTTCTCAGCTATAATTATTTCAAAATTGATTATTTCATCTCAACTAGAAAAAGGAAAATCAGTTTCATTTAGTTCGAAATATACGCACCATTTATTTAATAATATCAAATTTGATTGGGTAGGAAAACGTAAATATTTCTATATATTCTCAATTATTGTTACAGTTATCGGCATTGGAGCTATGACAACGAGAGGCTTGAAACAAAGTGTTGAGTTCACCGGTGGTAGAACGTTTGGTGTAAAAATGGAAAAACCTGCTGATATTGAAGTTGTTCGTGCTGCAATGCTTAAACAATTCATAGAAGAAAGCGGAGAACCTGCAAACGTTGATATTAAAACAAAATCTAATATATACAACGTAGAAATTACTACTAACTTTCTGTTAGCAGATGCTTCTGCTACAAATAAAGTAGAAGAAAAGTTAAAAGAGGGGTTTGCCTCCATTAAAGCAGATGCTGGAGATGTAGAAATTACAGATACTCGTTCGATTTCTGCTTCTGTTTCTAATGAAATGTGGAAATCTGCCGCTTTGTCTGTAGCTCTTGCTTTGTGTGCGATTTTTGCTTACATCTTTATCAGATTTGGTCAATGGCAATATTCTATCGGAGCAATACTTGGTTTAGCGCATGATGCTTTCTTTGTATTGTCAATTTATTCATTATTGCATGGTTTCTTGCCATTTAGTTTAGATATCAACCAAGCATTTATTGCTGCTGTTTTAACTGTAATTGGTTATTCAATGAACGATACCGTTATTGTATTCGACCGTATTCGTGAAAGCTTAAACGAAGATAAGCATCAACATACTAGCGCTGAAGTAATTGATTCGGCCCTTAACAAAACGTTGAGCAGAACATTTAACACATCAATGACTTTGTTTGTGGTATTGTTAGTGATGTTTATCTTTGGAGGTCCTGCAATTAAAGGATTCTTGTTCGCCTTGTTAATTGGTGTAGTTATTGGTACATATTCTTCATTGTGTGTATCTACTCCAATCTTATACGATTTCACTAAAAATTTCCGATTAAAAGGAGAAAAGAAAGTTAAGTAAGCAAATCTTATTCATACAAAAAAACGGTTACTCATTCAGTGGCCGTTTTTTTATGCTTCAACTTTTGAAAAATAGGATTTCCGTTTTAAGTGCTTCTTTAATATTTGTTGAGATTGAGGTAGATTAATCTTTTCTGTAAGAAATTTAATCCAGTATCGCTGGTCTTGTTTTAACACGTAATATGGCAAAAAACCGTAGCTAACAATTTTACCATGCTCAACATACACAAGACTTCGTTCATATTTAGTTCTGCCTTTTCCAAATAAATAATAGCTTTCATTGGATTCTATAAAGAATTGACATGCCAATTCAACAATGCTGTTTTTAACGCTTATCTTTTCAATGTCAACTTGACTTTCGAAAAGCGGATTTATTTCCTTTGCAATAAGAAGTAAATCTGATGATAACTGATAGAGGTCTAAAAAATCACTTACACTTTGAAGTGCAGCTTTTCTAGTAGGAAATTCTTTCAAAACCGTGCCTGTAAGTGTTGCACTTTTAGAAATAAATAATTTTGCATCACCTTCATTGTTCAGAACAATGCAAATTCCAAATTTCTTGTTTTCAGATTTTGTGTTTTTGCTAAGATTAGTTGTGTTTTTAACATGCACGCTACACTCTTGAATTTCTGCAATTAATTCTGTTCCGCTTAACAGGTATTCAAACCGTTCAATGTCTTCTACAAATGTAAGCTCAGGATCTTGTAAGCTACGTTCTATCTGCTTTTTCAATTCCTTGGCTTTGCTTGCATAGAGCAACTCTTCGCTTCCATTGTAAAACGTATAAACTCCAGGCTTGTTTGGAACGGAATCTAAGCTAAATAAATCAAACTTAGGATTTAACCGAGTTGTGTCAATCTCTGTATGAATAAATGATTTTAATTGATTTTTATCCTTTTGAATGAGAATTGAAAACAATTTTGCAGTAGCTTCCGCATCTCCAACTGCTCTGTGCCTTCCAACTAAAGGGATTCCCAAATCTTTAGTAAGTTTACCTAAACTATACGACTCGTGGCCTGGTAACACGTATTTTGAAGCTCTAACGGTACATAGGTGAGAAAGTCTGTAATCGATGTTCAATTGTTTAAATTCATGTCGAATCATGCTGTAATCAAAACTCACATTGTGTGCAACAAAAATACAACCTCTAGAAAACTCCATGATTTCTAAACTTACTTCTTTAAAAGTAGGCGAGTTCTCTACCATATCATCAGTAATTCCAGTTAATTTGGAAATAAAAAAGGGAATGGGTATTTCAGGGTTTATGAGTGTGGAGTAAGAGTCTATGATTTCCGTACCGTTGTGTTTAAACAATGCAATTTCTGTAATTTTAGACGCATTGGTTGCTCCACCGGTTGTTTCTACATCTACAATTACAAAATTCATTCTGTAAAAATAAAGATTTTGACTGATTATGTTTTTATGCATATAAATGATTTTGCACCGTTGATTTTGTATCTTTGCATAAAAAATTGAATTATGGCTAGTAAAAGATTAATCAAAAAACAACTAAACGGTTTTGTAATTGAAGTTTTAGACGAATGTTTTTCAGTGCAATTGTATGATCCGAAAAAAACGGATGCTACAAATAAATTAATCGAAGAAGTACTTGTTTTTAGCGATGAACTGTTGTCAAAAATCCACAGTGCTAAGTCAAAAAAAGATTATCCGGCAATTCGCAAATCAATGGATGATAAAATCGAATATTTTATTACTCAAATTGAAGCTGTAGCATAATCAATTCATTACTGTAGTTTTATGGCGTTTGATGTGGCAATTATTGGTGGGGGAATTGTAGGAGCTGCTACTTTTTACAAGTTGCAAAGCCGTTATCCTCATTTAAAAGTAGTTTTAATTGAGAAGGAGTCAAAATTGGCCGATCATCAAACGGGGAATAATTCTGGTGTTATTCATAGCGGACTGTATTATAAACCGGGTTCATTGAAAGCAAAAAATTGTGTAGCTGGCAGGCATGAACTTGTAGCATTTGCGAAAGAACACAACATTGCACACGATGTTTGTGGAAAAGTAGTGGTTGCTACACATGAAAAAGAGTTGCCATTTATGGATAAAATTTTCCAGAATGGTATTGAAAACAATACTGAAGGAATTGAAAAAATTACAGCTGCTCAAGTTCAAGAAATCGAACCTTTTGTAAAAGGCATTGGTGGCATTTGGGTTCCATGTACTGGAATTATTGATTTTAGAGGTACTACTGAAAAAATGGTTGAAATAGCCCTAGCTAAACAACCTGAAAGTGAATTGAAACTTGAACATGAGGTTACAGGAATCGAACGTAACGGCGAGACAACTTCTATTATCACAAATAAAGGTAAAATTGAAGCTAAATACTTGATTTTTTGTGGTGGCTTACAGGCTGATAGATTGGCTAAAAAAGATGGAGTGAAGTTGAAAGAAAAGGTAGTTGGTTTTAGAGGTGATTACTATGAATTAACAGAACAGGCTAAACACAAAGTGAAAAATTTGATTTATCCCGTACCAAACCCTGATTTCCCTTTTTTAGGCGTACATTTTACTAGAATGACGGATGGTGAAATAGAATGTGGACCTAATGCCGTATTTACCTTTAAACGAGAAGGGTATGGAAAAACAGATTTTTCATTTAAGGATACTGCCGATGCACTAACGTATATAGGAACTTGGAAACTCTTTTTCAACAATATGAAATTTGGTATTGATGAATACCGAAGAGCTTTTTCAAAAAAGTTATTCCTTAAAACATTGCAGGGTTTAATCCCAAGTTTGACCATGGAAGATATTAAACCTGGTCGTTCTGGCGTTAGAGCTTTATTACTTGCTGAAGATGGAGATACCAGAGATGATTTCCGATTTGAATTTTCTAACAATTCAATACATGTACTAAATGCTCCTTCACCAGCTGCTACAGCGTCTTTAGCTATTGGTGGACAAATTGTAGATGAAGCTGAAAAACACTTTAGCTTGAAGTAACAAGTTAATGAATCATTGTTACTTTTCTAACCCTAAATCACTTGCTATTATTAGCATAAGTTGAAATGCAGGATCAAATTCATTCGGAATTTCCCCTTCAAGAATCGCGTCTTTTATTTTTGTTTTAATTGTTCCAATTTCAGCGCAGGGACCAATACCAAAAGTTTTCATAATTAGTTCTCCTGAAACGGGAGGTTGAAAATTTCGAATATGATCGTTTTCCTCTACTTCTTTCAATCGTTTTAAAACCAGTTTAAAATTTTTTTTGAACTTCTTTACTTTAAATTCATTTTTTGAAGTAATATCCGCATTGCACAATGTCATTAAGTCATCTACATCATCTCCGGCTTCAAAAAGCAATCTTCTTACTGCTGAATCAGTCACATTGCTTTTCACCAACGAAATAGGGCGTAAATGAAGCCTTACCATCTTCTGAACGTATTTCATTTTGTGATCTAAAGGCAGTCTGAAACGCGTAAACAGTTTTGGAACCATTCTAGCTCCAATTTCCTCATGACCATGAAAAGTCCAACCATTTACTTCATCGAATCTTTTGGTCGGAGGTTTAGCTATGTCGTGCAATATTGCAGCCCAACGCAACCACAAATTGTTTGTGTTCAACGATATGTTATCCAACACTTCTAAGGTGTGATAAAAATTGTCTTTGTGGCTTTTCCCATCTCTGGTTTCAACACCATGTAGTGCAATCATTTCTGGAAAAAATTGATGCAACAGTTTTGTTGAAAAAAGTAAATCAAATCCCCGAGAAGGAGTAGAGGATAGTATGATTTTGTTCAACTCATCCATTATTCGCTCCATAGAAATAATCTCGAGACGAGAAGAGTTGTTCAATATTGCTTGCAGGCTATTAAGCTCAATTTTAAAATTGAGCTGAGTAGCAAAACGTATGGCGCGCATCATCCTCAACGGATCGTCTGAGTAAGTAGAATCAGGGTCAAGAGGTGTGCGTAAAATTCCATTCTCTAGATCCTTAATTCCATTAAATGGGTCTATCAATTCACCAAAAGTGTCTTTTCTCAAGTCAATTGCCAATGCATTGATTGTGAAATCTCTACGCTTTTGATCTTCTTCCAAAGTTCCAGTTTCTACAATGGGTTTTCTTGAATCCGATTGATACGATTCTTTTCTTGCTCCAACAAACTCAACATCCAAATCTTTGTACGTAAATTGTGCAGTACCAAAATTTTTGAAATAGTTAACTTTCTTTACACGTAGTATTTCAGCAACTTTTTCTGCTAAATCCAGTCCGTTTCCTACAACTACAATGTCAATATCTTTAGAAGGTCTTTGAAGTATTAAGTCTCTCACAAATCCGCCAATAACATATGCTTCCATGTTATTCTCTGTGATAACTTGTGAAACCACTTTGAATACAGGATGTTTTATATCAGAAGAATAATTATGGCTAAACATGGCGCAAAAATAGCGTATTTACCAGAAAACACATTATTTTCTTAGAATTTGGATTGAGCTATCAAGTCCAATTTTAATAATTTGTGAAGGAGCATCCATTCTATCGTTAATCCGAGCATGTACAATAGCATCAACATTTGCACTAATTTCAGGAACAATTTCACTATAATGCTTTGGAAAAGGACTTCCTGTAATGTTTGCAGAAGTAGAAACGATAGGTTTTCGCAATGCTTTAATTAGAGCAAGGCATATTGGATCTTTAGTAATACGTACTCCTACAGAACCATCTACAGCTAACACACTTGGAGCAAGACCTTTTGCTCCGGGATAAATGATCGTAAGCGGTTTGTCTGTAAGATCAATCAGATCATAGCATACTTCCGGGAAATCAGGAATGTATTTTTCAAGCATTTGTATACTATCCATCAAAACAATAAAGCTTTTTTCAGCTGGACGTTTTTTTAAAGCATGAATTTTTTGGCAAGCCTCTTCGTTGGTTGCATCACAACCTAAACCCCAAATTGTATCTGTAGGATATAAAATTGTTTTTCCTTGCATTAATGCTTCAATTACCTTGTTTTCAATCATTTACTGTTCTTCTTTAAATTTTTTGTATAAATCTGGTCGGCGCTGTTTTGTTCTTTCAATTGCTTGATCTTCACGCCATTTATCAATTTTAGAAAAATCACCTGAAAGTAAAACATCAGGAACCTTATACCCTTTGTATTCAGGTGGCCTGGTGTAAACAGGGGGAGAAAGTAAATTGTCTTGAAAACTGTCTGTAAGTGCAGATGTCTCATCATTCATAGCGCCCGGAAGCAATCTACTTATACTATCAACCAACACTGCGGCAGCTAATTCACCACCGGTTAGCACATAAGAACCGATAGAAACTTCAGCGGTAATATACATTTCCCGAATGCGCTCGTCTATACCTTTGTAATGACCACACAAAATCATGATGTTCTCTTTCAAACTCCAACGATTACAATGTTGTTGCTCTAATACCACTCCGTCTGGAGTCATGTAAATAATTTCGTCGTATTTACGCTCTGAACACAATTTTTCTATAAGCGTTGCAATTGGCTCAATAGACATAACCATTCCAGATCCGCCACCGTATTGATAATCGTCAACATTTTTATGTTTTGATGTTGAATAATCTCGAATATTGTGCAAATGAATTTCTAAAACACCATTTTCTTGTGCTCGTTTCAATATAGATGCATTGAAAGGACTTTCAATCAATTCCGGTAATATGGTAAGTATGTCAAATCGCATGTGCAAAATTAATGAATGCTTTTCTAATCTCACACTAATGATTGAAGTCATATAGCTAACTCAATTATTTTGGATAATTTTGTCTTAATTAAGAATTTACTTGAAATGAAAGAAATAACAAACAAAGACGGCGAATTGGATGTTCGTTTATTGATACCTATACAACGACATGAATTATTATTAAAACTATTCAATGAATTGCCTGTTGGTGAAAGTTTTGTGTTTATCAACGATCACGATCCACTTCCCTTGTTTTACGAATTCAAATCAATTCACGGAGATGTGGTAGGTTGGGAATATTTGAATAGAGGTGGTATAGATTGGAAAGTGAAAGCAACACGTACAGAAACATCTGTTGGAAGGGACTTTTCGGAAATTTCAACGTTAATGGATTTGAGAAAAATTGATTCAAATGATTGGAAACATGTAGTATTTCATAGATACAGCATGATGAGAGAAGGTGATGTGATGGAAATTATTGCAGAGTCTGAGCCACTTGAAATCCATCAAATATTTAATGATAAATTTAGTGGAAAACACGTGTGGACTTATAAAAAACAAAGCACTGCTGAGGTTGTTATCCACATCAAAAAAAATCATCAAGAAAGTGCTGTTGATGCTGGATACGTTATCACGAAAGAATTTGATGCGCGTCCATTTCATCCTGCAGAAAGACACGAAATGGTATTTACTGCTTTTGATGAGTTATTTCCGGGTGAAGCATTTATTTTTATTAATGACCATGACCCAAAACCATTGTATTATCAGATTGAAGCCGAGAGTAAAGAGCCCTTTACTTGGGAGTATTTAGAAGATGGTCCAGACGCATGGAAAGTAAAAGTAGCCAAAGTCAAGGTGTGATATTTTAAACGTTAAGTGTTGAATTTTTTTTCAACGTTTTGTGAACTGTAAACTTCATAAATGTTGAAATAGATTCATGAATTTCATTGCGCTAAACAAATTTCTTTCGTTACTTTTGTAACATGCGAATTTCAGCTTCAATTTATTCTGATAAAAATAGATCATTGGAAGAGACAATCAAAGATTTGGTTGCACATCGAATAGATTTATTGCATGTTGATTGCAATGATGATTTGTCAGTTTTTAATGATATTCAAAAAATACGAAGTTTGTGCTCAATTCCAATTGATTTACATATCATTACAGACAAACCTTCAAAATATTACAACCTGCTTCGAGAAACGCCTGTTGAATACCTTACGTTTCAATATGAAAATCTTACAGAAGAATTGGATATACCTGAAGATATTAAAGGAAAAAAAGGTTTGTCAATTGTTACTCCAACTTCAATTGAAGCTTTTGATTACTATTCCAACTTTGATTTCATATTGCTTATGGCTACTGTACCTGGTCAAAGTGGAGGTGTTTTTGATGCGGTGAATTTTAAAAAAATCAGAGATTTTCAAAGAAAATACCCGTCAAAATCTGTGCATGTTGATGGAGGAGTAAATGGAGAAGTTTCATTTATTCTCAGAAATATGGGGGTTCATACTTCTGTATCCGGTTCTTTTTTATTCAAAGGGCCAAGTATAGGACACGCTTTGATGGATTTAACAAAAAGAAACGTCGATTCTCAATTTTTAGTAAAAGATTTCATGATTCCACTCCAAGAATCTCCTTTTATTTCAAAAGAAAGTAAAAGTATTGAGGTGCTAAAATCAATTGAACAAGGAAAATTAGGATTTACGCTAGTGCTGGATGAAAACAAAGTATTGAAAGGAATTATCTCCAATGCTGATATTCGCAGAAGTTTAATACGAACAAACGATAATTTGTCTGCAGAAACTACCGAAATGATGATGAACAAACAACCATCAGTGGTATCTGAAACAGCAACTGTGAATGAGCTTTTGCAACAAATAAAATCCATTCCTTTTCCAATTTCATATTTACCTGTAGTAGATAACGAAAGACGTGCAAAAGGAATATTAACATTTATGAATTTGATTAAAGGAGAACTATGATAATCCACTTAAAAAATGACGTAACTTCAAGTGAAGCAGCTTCTTTAGCTCTTCAAAACAAAGCTTTTCATATTATTTCCAATGGAAAAAACATTTTAATTACTGGCTCGGCAGTTAAAGATGTTCCAGACTCACTACAAAAACACACTGAATCTTCGTGGGTTTTTGCAAACGACATGCAACTAGCTTCAAGAAATTACATTTCAACAACACGCAAGGTAAATGTAGGAAATGTGACTATTGGTGGCGACACGAAAAATACGCTTATCATTGCCGGACCTTGTTCAGTAGAATCTGAAGAGCAAATTAGAGCGTCAAGTGACTTACTAAAAGGAATGGGATTGACGTCACTTAGAGGTGGATGCTACAAACCAAGAACAAGTCCGTATAGTTTTCAAGGATTGGGGCTCGACGGATTAAAATTACTAGCCAAAATGCGTGAGGAATATGGTTTTTCTGTTGTAACAGAAGCCAGAGATGCTACACATATCGACGAAATCATTGAGCACGCAGATGTTATTCAGATTGGTGCAAAGGCGATGTATGATCAAGGCATTTTGAGAGCATGTGCGAAAACTAATAAAACAGTTCTAATAAAAAGAGGATTTGGTACAACACTTCAAGAGTTTGTTCAAGCCGCAGAATTTGTTCTATCAGGTGGAAATGAAAATGTGTTGCTTTGCGAAAGAGGTATTCGAACATTTGAAACCGGAACACGATTTACCTTGGATTTATGTGGTGTAGAGTGGTTGAAGCATTACACCAACTTGCCAGTTATACTCGATCCCAGTCATGCAATGGGATATGCTTATGGAATTGCCGGATTGTCTAGAGCTTGTATTGCATTAGGTGTTGATGGTTTATTGATAGAAGTACATCCAAATCCGAAAGTTGCAAAGTCTGATGCATCACAACAATTGAATCATCAAGAATTTCAAGATTTAATAAAGAGCCTTGTTCCAATTGCTTCTAGCGTTGATTATAAATTAGTTTAAGATGTTTATCGAACAAAATTTGAAAGGACTTTGTGCCAAGTTTGGTGTTGATTATTATCAATTTCTCAATGATTTTGATGTTGAGTCTGCTACTGAATTGTCTTTGATTGATCTGGAAGCCATAGCCGAAGAGTATGAAGTGGATTTTTATGCCCTTTTGTTTAAACCGCTTTATGTTTATGACCATTTGCGAGATAAACTCAAAAAGATAAAATTGCTTATTCTGGATGTTGACGGTGTGATGACAGATGGAGGAATGTATTATACAGAGTCTGGAGATCAACTGAAAAAATACAATACAAAAGACGGAATGGCCATCTTGAAAATTCAAGAAAAAGGAATCCAATGCGGCATTATTTCTTCTGCTTTTACAGATAAAATGGTTTTGAATCGTGCAGAAGTGCTTAGAATCAAACATGTTTATGTTGGTAGAGAACCTAAACTAGGAGTTTTAGAAAAGTGGTGTAAAGAACTGAATATCAACATGAGTGAAGTAGCTATGATTGGTGATGACATCAATGATTTGGAATTAATCAAAAAAGTTGGATTCAGTGCTTGTCCCAAAGATGCTGTTCAAGAAGTAAAAAAAGAAGCTACAATAGTATTGTCAAATAATGGTGGAAGAGGAGTGGTTAGAGAATTTATCGATAACATCCTATTATCCGAACCATTAAAATAATATCATCATGACCCAAATAAAATTAGGTGTAATAAAAGAAGGAAAGGTGCCACCAGACAAACGTGTGCCGCTTACTCCAAAACAATGTATTTTGGTTGAAGCAAAATTTCCGAATGTAAAAGTAAAAGTTCAAGAGAGTGATATTCGTTGTTTTACGGATGAACAATATCGGAATGAAGGAATCGAAGTTGTAAAAGATTTATCTGATTGTGATATAATAATCGGCGTGAAAGAAGTGAACATTGAAGATTTGATTCCAAATAAAAAATTCATGTTCTTTTCACATACAATAAAAAAACAACCATATAATCAGAAATTGTTGCAAGCAATTCTTGAGAAAAAAATTCAATTGATTGATTACGAAGTTTTGAAAGACAAGAAAAACAAACGCATCATTGGATTTGGAAGATTTGCTGGTATTGTTGGTGCGTACAATGGAATTAAGCTTTTTGGAAAAAAAACCGGATTTTTTGGAATTAAACCAGCCAACCAATGTCATGACCGTAAAGAACTAAATGCTGAACTTCAAAAAGTAAATTTCCCTAAAAATTTTAAACTTGTAATGACAGGTCATGGCAGAGTAGGGAATGGTGCACGAGAGATCTTAGATTTACTTCCCCTTACTGAAGTTTCACCAGATGAATTCTTAGCCAATACTTTTGATTTTCCGGTATTTACTCACCTTGAAACAGAAGATTATTACAAACGGAAAAATGGTGGTGATTTTGTGAAAGAAGAGTTTTATTCAAATCCTGAATTGTTTGAATCAAATTTTTCACGATTTTCAAAACAAGCTGACGTGTACATTGCCAGCCACTTTTGGAGTAGCAAATCTCCATATATTTTAACAAAAGAAGACTTAGCTGCTTCCGATAATAAAATAAAAGTAGTTGCGGATATTTCATGTGACGTTAAAGGTCCGATAGCATCAACAATACGTCCATCAAAAATTGCAGATCCATTTTATGGATACAACCCGCAAACAGGAGAAGAAAGTGCTTGGGAAGATAAAGATGCAATCTCAGTTATGGCAATTGACAACTTACCATGCGAATTACCGAAAGACGCATCCGAAGATTTTGGTGATGAATTAATTGTAAAAGTTTTTCCACATTTATTCGGAAACGACTTAGATTCAATCATTTCCAGAGGTTCTGAAACAGATTTGAATGGAAATTTAACAGTGCATTTTTCGTATTTAAAAGATTACGCAGACGGCATTACTTCTTGAATTTGAGAGATGGAAAAGCAACTAATAAAAGGAGACAAAAAAGCAATTCGTGGGTGGATCATGTATGACTGGGCCAATTCAGTCTATAACTTAGTCATTTCATCAGCGATATTCCCCATTTTTTACGATACGGTTACCACAAAGCAGTATCTTATAGATATTGGACGAGTGAAAACTTGGGCAGAAGCAGACCCTTCTCAATTGTTGCCAAGTGAAACTGTCTTGGTTGATTTTTTTGGATTTCATGTTTCAAACTCGGCATTAATGAGCTTCATTCTTTCAGCCTCTTTTTTAATTGTCAGTTTTACTTCTCCTTTGTTATCAGGTATTGCAGATTTCCGTGGAAATAAAAAACGGTTTTTGCAATTTTTCTGTTATTTAGGTTCGCTTTCGTGTGCTTCGTTGTATTATTTCACAGATTTATTACAATCAGGTTGGGTAGAATTGGGGATGTTGTCCTTAT
The DNA here is from genome assembly GCA_039810825.1 of Fluviicola sp. GTDB lineage: Bacteria > Bacteroidota > Bacteroidia > Flavobacteriales_D > Crocinitomicaceae > Fluviicola. The sequence goes on along the minus strand of JBDHXR010000014.1, from coordinate 6,905 downwards.
TTTTAGCAAGTATCGGTTTTTGGAATAGTTTGGTGTTTTACAATTCTTATTTGCCTGAAATTGCTCATGAAAAAGATTTAGATAAAATTTCGGCAAAAGGATTTACAATGGGCTATCTAGGCTCTATGATTTTGTTGATTACGTGTTTGGTCTTAATAACACCTGTATTTAGTTTTTTTGACGATCCAAACACAACAGAAATTGAAGGAATGCCCGTTTCATACTGCTTTGTGCTAGTTGGTTTATGGTGGATTGGCTTCTCTCAATTCACGTACAGGATTTTACCAAATACCACTAAAAAAATCGACCTGGCTAAAGGATATATTTGGAAAGGATTTAGAGAACTCAAAACAGTTTTTACAGAGTTTAAAAAAACAAAACGCTTGAAAAGGTATTTGTTATCTTTTTTCTTTTTCAATACAGGAGTGCAAACGGTGATGCTAATGGCTACATTCTTTGCGAAAAAAGAAATTGAATGGCCTATAAAAAATGGAAAAGTTGATGATAGTGGATTAATCATTGCAATATTATTGATTCAAGTATTGGGAGCTATTGGAGCTTTTCTAATGTCTAGATTATCTGGAAAATTAGGCAATGTGAAAACATTAGGCATATCTATTGTGATTTGGATAGGAATTTGTATTGCAGCTTTCCGCATTCAAACTCCCTTCGAGTTTTATCTTTTAGCATGTACAGTTGGAATCGTTATGGGAGGAGTGCAAGCATTGGCACGCTCAACTTATTCTAAATATTTGCCTGAGACTGAAGACAATGCAAGTTATTTCTCATTTTACGATGCAACAGAAAAAATTGGAATTGTAACCGGAACTTTGTTTTTTGGACTCATGGAATTAGGATTTGACTCCATACGCTATTCCGTAGTATCTGTTGCTTGTTTTTTCGCAATAGGATTTGTTTTGCTGTTTAGGATTCCGAAAAAAGAAAACTTACCCGGTTTTTATAATTCATAAAATGTGATTTTTTGTGAAATAATATGTCGCTAAACCCTATAGAACAACTATTTTTGAAAAAAAAAATTACTAAATGGAAATCTTTGAATCCTTCCAGCATTTACTAGATCCGGATTGGATTATGAAAAACGGTGGTTTATACCTCGTTTTATTAATTCTTTTTATAGAAACAGGATTTTTTTTCGGTTTTTTCTTACCTGGCGATCCTTTGCTTTTTATAGCAGGAATTGTTATTTCAGCAACAAATCAAATGCATTATCCGTTTGCTAACGAATACTACAACCTCATATTTTGGATGCTCTTGTTTATTGCATCAACCATACTGGGCTATTTCTTAGGGTACTGGTTTGGGAAGCGCTTTGGAAGTAAACTGCAACATCGGAAAGACACTTGGCTTTTTAAGAAAAAATACATAATTGCTGCACATGATTTTTATGAGAAGCGTGGAGGCTTTGCCATTGCTATTTCACGATTTTTACCAATTGTACGAACTTTTGCTCCTATTATTGGAGGTATGGCTGAAATGGAGTATAAAAAGTTTGCGTATTACAATGTGTTGGGGGCGGTAATCTGGGTAGTTAGCATTACTACGCTTGGTTTTGTGCTTGGCGACAATGAATGGGTAAAACACAACTTGGAATATGTGATTATTGGAATTGTTGTATTTGTGACTGCACCGGTTATCTTAAAATTGTTGTTTAAGAAAAAGGAAACAGCTAAATAATTTTTTTTAACTCATTTTTTTCTTCACAAGACTAACTAATAATCAATGCCAATAACACATTCCAAAAAGTACCTATTCGAAGAATGGAAATCGAACAAGTAGCTTTGACTGGAACATCTCGGGCTACAGGTCTTTTTGAATTTCAACCTGTACAAAGTGAATTATTAAATCCGTTAGAAGGAATGGGAATCGAATCACGCTGGGAATTTAAGATGCCGAAGTTCTCGAACAGGATGGATTACAGTATGATTGCAGATGTATTGATTGAAATCGATTATACAGCATTAGACAGTTTCCAATACCGATATCAGGTATTGCAGGATATTGATAACACACTCGGATTTAGCAGAGGATTCTCGCTGAGAAACGATTATTTTGACCAGTGGTATGAGCTTGGAACGATACCCGATGAAACAGGAGCAAACCTTCCGCCGATTACCGCCGAATTTGAGTTGCAACGAGAGCAGTTCCCACAAGGTGTGGAGAATATCTGTTTGGATGGTTCTGATATATTGTTGCATTTTGTACGTAAAGATGGGAAGTTCAGAGAGGGACGAACGGAAGATGAACGGCATGCGCGAGTCGCCAGCGAGCTGAGCGAAGGTGGAAGACCAAAGAGGGATCCGTCAGCTGACGGAAACCGTGGGCGACCTATGCAGTATGCACAAGGGCTTGGCGCAGGTTTTTGAAGATCGAAGAAAGATTTAAAGCAAGTGTGTGAAATGCTGGGAACGTAGGAACGGAGTGTACAGCATGAACACTCTTGGCTCACCATAAACCTAAGATAGGATAACGGAATAAAGTGCTGTGTGACTGTAGGAACGGAAGGAACACTGCACGAAAAGAGGATTCTCAAAAACTGTGACAAGCCCGCAGCCTGAGCGAGACAGCAGGCGAGCAAAATTAATAAGCAGCGGTGACACCCCATATAAAATTTCGCGGACGAGAGTGAGGGACGAGCTTCCGGGAGCACAATATTGGGGAAGAGTGCGCGGAAGTGGGTGAAGTTCCAAGATTATTATTTCGAAGCAAGATTGGGGTACCTCCGTTTTACGGCGCGAGTTCGCCTAAACGTCGTCTTCACACACAGACGTGTGCTCTGGGGTGGCAGGGAGCTGCGACTGACGACGCTGGATGAACAGGCGAAGACTTTTTAATGAACAGCCAAGGAGGGAATTCTGGACGACTGGCTAAGTGAATGGTGTTTGCAAGGGTGTAGCGAAGCGAAACTTTGTATTACCCTTGCAAACAAAAAAGCTGAAGCTGTGAGGACAAGGAGGAAGACCGATTTTCCTTTACTTTAATCTTTATTTGTCAAGAGTCTTACCAGCTTTAAAACCCTAATTATTTCAGATACTATTATAAAGGATGATACTATAATAAACCATAATGACCACGAATAGTAATCTTCCAATTTTGCTAACTTTAGTGGACCAAACATAAAAGTGCCAGCACATATAAATGACAAAAGGTTTGCAGTTCTATTTATTTCAAACTTTCTCTTTGTCAATTCATCGTTTCTTGAGTTTTGTTTTGAGAAAATATCTTTTGCCATCACCCAAGTATTCTCTAACCCTGTAAGAATGTAATAGGCAAAACTCAAACGAATTAAATTTATTGAAGTATCGTTAGAAAGATCCAATGAGGAATATGAAAAATACAATCCAAATACTGTAATAAAATCAAATACCACCTTAGTTAAGGTATATCTTTCTAATGAATTCTTTAAATAATCTAAGGAATAAATTATAACCAGAAACATGAGAACTGTAACCTTTAGCGAGTATAATTCACCTTCTGAAGATGTATTGTTTGAAAACTCAATTAATTGAAAAATGAGTGTTCCAAGTACTGCTGGATATACCAATCCAAGAGAAAAATTTCTATAAAATTCACTTCTTTTCATCTATTCTTCTTAAAATTTTCTGCTTGTTCAAATATCTCTTTGTACACTTCATCGCGATCGACTGGCGGGTAGTCGTTCTCAGCTAATAAAATGATTAGATCGGCTTTTAGTTCTGCTTTGATATCATCGCGCTTGGACCAGTCAGTGTATTTGGCGAGGCTGTTGACAACTGATTTGACTTCTTTGGAGAGCGGAATCAATTTGTCTTCCGGGTAGAAGAAATCGTATTTGATGGCCAAGGCTTTCAGGATGTCGTAGAAAGCTTTTTCTTCGAAGTCGATACCCATTTCTTTGAAGGATTCAGACTCTTCCTTCAAGGCATAATAGAGATTGATGATCTCATTCGTGAATTCCTCCAAGACATCACTTGTGAGGGTGTCTTTCTCGCGGCGTTCGTTGTATTTATCTACAACGAATTTGAGTTTGTCTGAGAAGTTGATTCCCTGCATTTTGTTGACTTTTGACAGTTTTCCGATGGCTTGTTGCAAGAGCTGCTGCAGTAATTTTATTTTCGTGTGTGGTAACTTGATCTTATTGATCTTGTTCAAGTAGTCATCGGTGAAAAGATCGATTTCGCTTTCGTTTTCTTCGCCCATCTTGAAAATCTCTTCGACACCTTCACTATGTAAAGCTTCTTTGATCATTTCACGTACCTTACGGTTCATTTGTTCCGTATCTGGTGCTGATCCCTTTGTGAGCTTAAAAACGATCGATCGTATAGCGATGTAGAAATGTATTTGATCCCTTTCTTTTTGTTCGAATTCGTTGGCTCCTGAACAAATGTCGTAAGCAGATTTAAGGCGCTTTACCAAATCCATGAAACGCTTTTCTTTATCAACGGTAATTAATACAAACTCTGCTGCTCGGTTCAAACAATCCAATTGTTTTACTGCGGAGCCGTAGAAGTAATCATCAGTATCAAAGGTGTAGAATAATTTCGCTAATAAATCCAGATGATCCCGAACTACGGTAACTGATTGGGTTATGTCTTCGAAATTGGTGCTGTCAATTTTGTTGTACATGGCCAATGCCAAATTCATTTCCCGTTTGATTCCAATGTAATCTACAACAAGACCTTTTTCTTTTCCTTCGAATTTTCGGTTTACGCGAGAAATGGTTTGAATCAGGTTGTGCCGCTGAATTGGTTTATCGATGTAGATTGTGTCCAGGAATGGAACGTCAAAACCGGTTAGCCACATATCGACTACAATCGCAATCTTGAAATTTGATTTTTCATTTTTGAATTGACGATCAAGCTCCTTACGATACTCCTTGGTACCCAACATTTCGTAAAGATCAGCGTCATCATCTTGTCCTCTTGTCATGATCATTTTGATCTTTTCCATCGGTTTGATTTCTTGCTTTTCTCTTTCACTTAGCTCAGCACCTTCTTCACAGGCTTTTATTTCAGCCCATTCCGGTCGAAGTTGGATGACCTGTTTATAAAACTCGAATGCGATTTCTCGACTACTGCATACAAACATTGCTTTGCCACGAACTGTAGAACCTTCAGTAACACGATTTTCGTAGTGTTGTATGAAATCTTCGGCTACTGCTTTAATGCGATCAGGATCACCAATAATGATGTTCATGTTTGTAGTTGCCTTTTTGCTTTCGTCTACCTGGTATTCTGAGGCTCCTTCAGCCACGCATTGATCGTAGTATTTTTCAATCTCTTCGACTTTACTGTTATTTAAGGCGACTTTTGCTGCGCGTCCTTCATAAACGATTTTAACGGTAATCTCGTCACGCACCGATTCAGTCATGGTATAGGCATCAACTATTTCTCCAAATACATCCAAGGTTGCATCAACCGGGGTTCCTGTAAAACCGACATATGTTGCATTTGGTAAGGAGTCGTGCAAGTATTTCGCGAAACCAAAAGTCTTTTTGACCCCATTTTCTGTAACGATCAATTTTTGATCAAGATTGGTTTGACTTCGGTGTGCTTCGTCCGAAATACAAATGATGTTTGATCGGTCGGAGAGGAGCTCGGTGTCTTCTGTGAACTTGTGGATTGTTGTCAGGAAAACACCACCACTTTTGCGTCCTTGTAATTTTTCGCGCAAATCGCTTCTGCTCTCAACGCTGATTACATTTTGATCACCTAAGAATCCTTTTGCATTCGTAAACTGACCAGAAAGTTGATCATCCAAATCCGTTCGATCAGTTATAATCACAATGGTAGGATTGGCGAAATCCGGGCTTTTCATTAATAGGCGAGAAAGAAAGAGCATGGTATAGCTTTTTCCACATCCTGTCGCACCAAAGTAAGTTCCTCCTTTCCCGTTTCCGTTAGGACGTTGGTTCTTTTTAATGTTCTCGTATAGTTTGCGAGAAGCATAATATTGTGGATAGCGACAAACGATTTTGTCATCTCGTTTGGATGAATCCGGCATATAAATAAAGTTCTGAATGATGTCTACCAAACGTTGTTTATTGAACATCCCCTGAATCAAGGTGTACAATGAGGAAATACCATCTACTTCACTATCCATTCCTTCGATCTTTCTCCAGGCGTATAAAAATTCATACGGTGAGAAGAACGAACCTGCTTTGTTGTTTACTCCATCGCTGATTACACAGAATGCGTTGTATTTGAACAGTTCCGGGATGTCTCTTCTGTAGCGAACCGTTAATTGTTTGTAGGCATCATGAATGGTTGTATTTTCTTTGATGGCACTTTTGAACTCCATTACCACTACCGGCAAACCATTGATGAACAAGATTCCATCCGGAATACGGTTGTGGTAGCCCAAAATCTCGAACTGGTTGACTATCTTAAAGTTATTGGTCGTAGGTTTCTCAAAATCGATTAGGTACACCCAAATGTCTTTTTGTGATCGATCTTCCCGTTTGAAAGCAAAACCATCTGATAGCATTTTCATAAAGGTTTTGTTACTCTCATAGAGATCAGATGAAGGCAAGTTCTCTAGCTGGCGGATGATGAGATCCGCTTCCATGGAAGTAAGATTTTCGGTTTTGTAACGTTCAATGAGGAAACTTTTGAGATCTTCCTTGAGCAACACATCGGAGAAATCACGTTGTATCGATTTTCCATGCACGTGCTCGTGACCTTCCTCTTTCAGAAGGTCAATGATCGCTTGTTCTAATTGTGTTTCGGTGAATTTCATATTTTCTGTTGTTACCTACGATTAAAATTCTCCAACTCCCAGTCAGCTAAGGATTGCCCCTCTTTCAATTGGTCTTCCGCTAATCGGATTACGGATAAATAAGTTATTTCAGAATCCATGGTCGTCCAGTTAATGATCGGGGTGCATTGTAAGTTAGTTTGAATGATGCG
>JBDHXR010000013.1:0-32251 GCA_039810825.1 Fluviicola sp. | reverse complement strand
TAATACGTATTGATGCAGAAACACTTTTGCGTCAAGAAGCATACAATGCGTTATTAGGACAAAAAGATGACCAATTTATTGAACAGTTGCAAAGCTTATTAAAAGAAGATACAGAAGACAAAAGCACTTCAAAGTTGTTTATCAATTTAAAGGAAGACTTTGTATTGTATTCATTCTTGCATGATAACTATCAAATTTTAGCTCTGGCTCTTAAAACAACAAATCATGTTGCTTTTAATGAAAACATTTCGCAATTTCTAAACAACAAGCAAGTTGGATTAGCACAAAATGAAAACGCAATCATTTTCTTAAAAGTAAGTGGTAAGAAAATCAATAAAAGCTCCCTCACCGACCTTGCTCAAACAATTTTAACACGTTCAACCAAAAAATTGAACAAGGAGAATCCTGATAAAAATGAATTTATGGCTATTCAAGTGTATGAAACGGAAAAGCAAAGTTTGTTTTCTAAGCTTGATTTATCGATGCAGTTCCAAGATGAAAAATTAATTCTTGAAGGAGAGACAAATCTGAAGGAAAAAACACAATCAAGTCTTATCTACGGTTTAAAACACGAAGGCTTATATATCGCATCAAACGTCATCATTAAAAAAATAACTGATAGTATTTTACATTTTCTACCGTCAAAATTGAATCATTTCAAAGAAATAAAATCTTTTGCTCTCGATTTTCAAGGAACATATTTGGAGGACCCTACTGATAGTTTACCCAATATCTTCGGCTTCTTACCTACTCCAATTATGAACATGGTCGTTCAAACTAAGGAAGCTTGTGATGTTGAAGAATTGTGGGCTATATTTCCGGAGAAAGTTAGAGAGCCCGGATTAAAACTAAATTTTGGAAATGTCGTTTATACATTGAAACAATTAGAAGCAAACTATTTTTTTGTTGGCGTTAATCCTGAATCTGTTACGAAGCAGCAAGAAAACGCGCTGATTCATATTCAAGGGAAACTAAAAAACACAATTAACATTCAAGGAAGTACATTTGTTACAACATTCATTGAAAATATGCGCCCTGTAAAAGCTGCAAATGAGTTTCTTAGCAATATTGAAAATATCGATTTACAAATCGAACAACTGAATGGCAATAATGCTAGAATATCCGGAGAATTTCTTTTCAAACAAGGTAAACATCCAATTCATGAACTCACAAAACTAGCAGTTTCGTTAAAAAGTGTAATGAATTAAACGTATCGAATTTTAATTGTTACTTCTTTGTTTGAATTAAGAGTGAATTTAAAACTTTCAAATTTTGGTTTACTCCATGCTGAATGATAGTAATCTGAAAACCCAAATCCCTCTGTTGGCAACAGAAAGGAATAGTTCATATCAGAATCAGAATTTTCGTCGTCTAGTAGTGCAATTCCATACTCTCCCGGAGGAATACCTGTAATTACGCAAGTCAATGTGTTATTTTTCACATCCTTCTTATCAAACGTTTTTATTTTATATGGAGTTTCTTTTTTAAAAGTTTCTGAGCTTCTATAAACTTGCAACTGCATCGTTCCTTTATTGTTTCTAATTCCAACAACTTTTGCAGTGATTGTATAGTAAGTAGTATTATTCATCGATGAAGAAAGGATGAACAATAGACCACACATTGAAAAAAGAATAATTTTTCTCATACATTCGTTAGATAATGTTTACAAAGTTAACTACTTCCAATCAATTTATATTTTATTTTTATCAAATTTTGATGAAAAATAACAAATCATTACATCATTGAAAACAGGTGCATGTACAAAATGTAACCATTGATAACAATTAAGATAAAATTCAAAACCTTTACATATCGATAGTACATTAAATAGCTCGAAAATGTAATTGCCAAAGCTGAAATAAAAATATGGATAAAAGAAAGCAAGATTGAATTATGAAGAAATGAAGGGTAAACACTGTAATAAAGTTGCTTTATTTCTTCAAAATCATTTAATGAGACTGCTGCATATATCCAGTACAAATAATCTGCAACAACAATTGCAGTAAATATTATTGCAAAAATGAGTAGTTTCTTCATTTCAGACTGATTAGTGGAACAATGATACAAAAAATAATCTAAATAAAACGTACGTTAAGTCGCTTCTATAGCTCATCCATCAAGTTCATAAAATAAGCAGGGGCTTTAAGCATTCTAGACCCGTACCATGTAAAAAATTCACCATCAACTAATATCAATTTACTATGAGGGAAAAATTGCTGCACTTCATCAAAATGTTTTTCAGAGAAAGGATAAGGTTCTGAACTCAAAAACACATAATCCGGATTCAACTCTTGTGTTTTTAACTCTGGATATCTTTCAGTTTTAACGTTATTAAAAAGTCCTATTTTCATGAGCATATCATCAATAAATGTGTTCGGTCCAACAGCCATAAACGGATCTTTCCAAATTAAATACACAACTTTATTGTTTATGAACTTTTTGGTGCTGAGTTTATCAAATGCATCTTGAATTCCCCTGCACATTTCATTAGCAACATTTAGTGTTTGCGTAATTTCTCCGATTAGACGAATCATTTCTAATGAATCTTCTAAGGTGTACACATCACTGATCCATACAGGAACATGTTTTGCTAATTCTTCAATTTCGGCTTGTAAATTTTCTTCTTTATTGGCAATAACGAGGTCTGGATTTTGCGCTAAAATCTTTTTGATGTTTAATTTTTTAGGTCCACCGATTGAAGTAACTTCACTTCTTAGTTCTTTGGGATGAATACAAAATTTTGTAATCCCTACCAGTTTTTCTTTTAGACCAAGGTCAACAAGCAATTCTGTTTGAGAAGGTACAAGAGAAACAATACGACAAACGGCAGAGTTAAGCTCCACCGTTCTCCCCATCATGTCAATGTATTTTTTCGTCGTCATTAAGCCAAGCTTGCAATGATATCTTGACGTGTTAGTATTTGCTTTTCTCCGCTTTTTAATTCAACGATAACAGCTTGAGTTTCATCATTTATCAACTTGGCAATATCATCCAATTTTGTAGATGCTTTAACTACTGGAAAAGGAGCCTTCATAACCTTTGAAATTGCTGTATCCTTCAATTCCGGGTTTTCTACAAGTAAACGGTATATTTGAGTATCATTAAGCGAACCTACAATCTCGCCATCTCTTAGAACAGGAATTTGAGAAATATTAAACTTTCTCATCTTAACAATTGCATGCGAGATTAACTCCTCAGAATACAAAGTTACCAGAGGTAAATCAGCATGTTTTGCAATGGCATCTTCTGCTGTAACAATATCTTCATCCAAAAATCCGCGCTCGCGCATCCAATCATCGTTGAAAATTTTCCCCACATATCTACTGCCGTGATCGTGGAATAACACCACTACCACATCATTTTCGGTAAGTTGATCTTGCAATTGAACCAAACCGCCAATTGCCGCTCCGGCTGAGTTTCCAACAAATATTCCTTCTTCACGTGCCAATCTTCTCGTATAGTTTGCAGCATCTTTATCTGTTACTTTTTCAAACAAATCAATCACATCAAAATCAACATTTGCAGGCAAAATATCCTCACCAATTCCTTCTGTAATGTATGGATAGATTTCATTCTCATCAAAAATTCCTGTTTCTTTGTATTTTTTGAATACAGAACCATACGTGTCGATTCCCCATACTTTTATGTTCGGATTTTTCTCTTTCAAATACTTTCCAACACCTGAAATTGTTCCACCAGTTCCAACACCTACAACAAAGTGTGTGACTTTTCCTGCTGTTTGCTCCCAAATTTCTGGACCTGTTTGTTCGTAATGTGCCAATCTATTAGATAAATTATCATATTGATTTACATACCATGAATTTGGAATTTCAGAAGCTAATCGCCTTGATACGGAGTAATAAGAACGCGGATCAGAAGGGTCTACAGCAGTTGGACAAACAACAACCTCTGCCCCTACAGCTCGAAGAATGTCCATTTTTTCTTTCGACTGTTTGTCGTTCATTACACAAATCAACTTATATCCTTTAATTATTGCAGCCAATGCCAAACCCATTCCAGTATTTCCAGAGGTGCCTTCGATAATCGTTCCGCCCGGTTTTATCAAACCTGTTTTCTCTGCATCATCAACCATTTTAACGGCCATGCGGTCTTTTACAGAATTTCCCGGATTTGTAGTTTCAACTTTTGCTAGGATTGTTGCTTTGCTTTTAATCACTTTATTCAAACGAACCAATGGAGTATTGCCTATTGTTTCAAGTATATTGTTGTAGATTTTCATCAATGAATTTTTTTACAAAGATAAAATTACTTCTTAACGAAAACCAAGATTCATAGTATCAACAATCTTTATTATTGGAAAACTTTCATTATTTTTGTTCTCATGTCAGAATTCATTGTTTCAGCACGTAAATATCGCCCGCAAACGTTTGATACCGTTGTGGGGCAACGCTCAATTACGAACACACTGAAAAATGCAATTAAAACACAACAATTGGCACATGCCTTTTTATTTTGTGGCCCACGTGGAGTTGGAAAAACTACTTCTGCAAGAATTTTGGCAAAAACAATAAACTGCTTTAATCGCACAGAAAATATTGAAGCATGCGACCAGTGTGAAAGCTGCTTGTCTTTCAACGAAGGTGCTTCTTTGAATGTCTATGAGTTAGATGCGGCTTCCAATAATTCAGTTGATGACATCCGTTTACTGATTGATCAGGTAAGAATTGCACCTCAATTAGGAACACACAAAGTATACATCATCGACGAGGTTCACATGCTTTCGGCAGCAGCATTCAATGCTTTTTTAAAGACCCTGGAAGAACCTCCTGCTCATGCCATTTTTATCCTGGCAACAACTGAAAAACATAAAATTATCCCTACAATATTATCGCGTTGTCAAATATTTGATTTTCAACGTATTCGCATCAAAGATATTGCAGATCACTTAGCCCATGTTGCCACTCAAGAATCGATAACAATAGATCCAGAAGCATTGCACCTTATTGCTCAAAAAGCTGATGGCGCTTTGCGAGATGCTCTTTCAATTTTTGATCAAATTGTAAGTTTTTGTGGCAGTACTATCAGCTACAAAGATGCATCTGAAAACTTAAATGTTTTAGACTACGATTATTACTTCAGTGTTGTAGAAAATGCACTTAACGAAGACATACCTGCAAACCTTTTAGTGATCAATGATATCTTAGAAAAAGGATTTGATGGTCATCAATTTATTGTAGGACTTTCTGAGCATTATAGAAATTTACTCATTTGCAAAGATCCACGTACCGTTTCAATGCTAGAGGTAAGTGAAAATACAGAAAAACAATATGTAGATCAGGCTAAAAAGTTTGACGATTATTTTGCCCTTCGAAGTTTGGCTATTTTAAGTAAGGCAGATGTCGATTATAAAGCAGCAAAAAATCAGCGGTTACATGTGGAAGTAACACTGATGCAACTAAGTTCGATTAAATCTGAGCTTGAAAAAAAAAATCTCTGATTGAACCGGTTCACATCATTCCATTTGTCGGTCAATCCTTACGTAAAGAAAAAACCACTCCTGTAAACGCACCTTCTGTAAAAGAAGTCGTGAAACCTATCACATTAAAAAAAGAAGCAAAAATACTTTTAGAACCAACCGGAAACTTGCACACTACAAACCTATCAATTTCTGCCATGATGACGCAGGAAAAAGATATTCGCAAACAACAGCAAAAAGATTTACTGGAAGAACCGTTTACAAAAGAAGATGTTATTCGATGGTGGAAAACAAATGCGCATCAGCAAAAAACGAATGACCAAGAGCAATTGAGCGTGATCATGCTGAAGCGAGAACTGATTCAACAAACAGACACATTATTTCATTTTGAAGTAGAAAACAAAATTCAACAAACTAGGCTGGAATCGAAGTTGGATGAGATTGTAAATTATATTCGAGAAAAGGTAAAAAATCATCTACTTTCAATTCAAACAATTACTTCTTCTGACTCAACCGAAGAGACAAAGCATCTTACTGGTAAAGAGAAATTTGAAAAACTAGCTAAGAAAAATTCCAACCTTTTTGACTTAAAGAATCGTTTTAACCTTGATATCGATTATTAACACAATGAAACAATCATTTTATTTACTAGCTTTCTTTTGTTTCTCCTTATTCCTTTACAATTGTAGCAATCCTAATGAAGGCAACAAGGAATTTACGACAAAAAACAAACATGAAAGGACTGAACCTTTTGATGAACGCACTCGACGAGAAATAATTCATTATTTGGCAATTCCAAAAGGAGAAAAATATACACTGAAAATTTACAGAGAGTATATCAATTCAGACACGCTACTTGATGCAATCATCACTGTAAACAGAATGGAATATGCCATGAATGAAGCAATAAAAGCAGGTAGAGAAGCAAAAGCTGCCGAATTGGGTTTTACCGGAAATTACAATTATGTCTTTTACTATGATGCAGCCATAGATCGTATTTCTAACCCAATATTTGTTCCATCAAGCCCTGGCAGAACTTTGGATATAGAGTTTGAAAATATTTGCGCCCCTACTCGCAAAGACGTAGTCATAAGCTATCGTATTCGAAATTCTGGTTGGAAAAGCTACTATTCTGTTTTCAATGACCACGATTTAATGAAAGTATTTGAATGGAAATGGTTTGATGCAATTGGAACTGAAAAGCCTGAAGCAGTATTACACGCTTATGAAGAAAATGAAAACAACATTTCAAAAGACATTGCATTATACGAAAGTACCATAAACAACTACAATACTGCTATTCAAAACATCTATAGTTATGTTCCACAGATTGCTCAAAAGAATAAAATTCAATTCAAATTCTTCCTAGATCCCGCAGCAAAAAAATTTCGCTTATATCCTGAATATACAAAAAACTTACCTCTACTCCAACAATGATCGCATCTGATACAATACAAGTAGAAACTTCTTTTCGGTTTGAAACAATTTCTCCTTCTGAAGAAGTGTACAACTTAGTGTATGTTCTTCATGGTTACGGTCAGCTAGTCAGATACTTTAAAGAGAAATTTATTGGGACTCAAAAACCGCACACCTTGTTCGTATTTCCAGAAGGAAAACATCGCTTTTATTTAAATGGGGTAAGCGGCAGAGTTGGCGCATCATGGATGACAAAAGAATGGAGGGAAGATGATATTCAATTCAACATCAATGCTTTAAACTCGCTACACAAAAAACTCACAACAAAGTACAGTTCGATTAAAACCATCACTGTGCTAGGTTTTTCTCAAGGTGGTGCTACTGCCGCCAGATGGATAGCAAGTGCTGGATTTTCGTGTAACCATTTTATTTCATGGGCCAGTGTGTTTCCCCCTGATGTTACTATTGTATCTTTTGAACACATTGCAGAAAAAACCACATTTGTAGTAGGTAAAAATGATGAGTACTTTCCAGAAAAAACACGCGTTGAGCACTGTGATTGGTACAAAAAACTTGGTGCAGAAATAATTACTTTTGATGGGAAACACGACATCCATATAGAAACATTAAATCAATTATTATGAAGTATTCAGTGATATTTTTTATGCTTTTATTTTCTCAAATTGCACAATCACAAGTTGATTCTGAATTGTATAATGAGGATTCTGACACAGAGGTAAGCAAACTCAAACAAGGATTAAACAAAGAAATTGGTTTTGATGTAAATTTTTCAGCTGGAACAATGGGAGGTTCGGGAGGATTGGGCTTGAAATTTGGGTTTTCTCCAAATAAATATGTGAGTTTTGGCCCGAGTATTCGCTATCAATATTCGTATTACAAAAACTTCGGTGTAAAAGGCAATTACTCTGTATACGGTGGAGGAGCATTTGTTCACGGACGATTTTTTAACTACCTATTCGCAGGCTTAGAATTTGAAATGCTATCCTCGCCTTTTGTCAATGGATATTTATCACCGAAAAGAAAGTGGGTACCTACAGCCTTATTAGGTTTTGGTTTTTCTCATGCCTTTGGAGAAAAGCAAAACTTTAGGTTGAATGCCGGAATTATGTATGATATTATTGATAACAAAAACAGTCCATTTAGACCGGGCTACTTTATGCGTAAAGAAAACGGTGCTTTGATACCTGTGGTTTATCGAATTGCTTTTTTCTTTGTCATTTAAACTTTAGAAAATTTTATCTTTTCTTAACTTTTAAACGAAAGTATAAAAGAAATATTTGGCAAAAAAAAGATATGAAATGTCCGAATTGCACAAATACAAACCTAGTAATGTCTGAAAGACAAGGAGTTGAAATTGATTACTTCCCTGAATGCCGTGGAGTATGGCTGGATAGAGGAGAGTTGGATAAAATCATTGAAAAATCAAATCAATCAGGAGTTCAAGGATCATCTAACACCAATTACAACCAACAACAAAGTAATTACGGTTACAAAGACCAAAAACATCATCACAGTGACCATCACCATAAACCCCACAAAAAAGGAAGTTGGTTGAGTGATTTATTTGATTAATAACTCAGTAATTAAAGGTGAAGAAATTATTTTTTCGCCTTTTTTTCTTTCTTCGGTTTCTTTTCTTTTTTAGCTTTCGGTTCTTTTTTCTTTTCTTTTTTAGAAGTTGGCATTGCGTCATCTTCCTTACCCGAGCTAGGCGCTCCACCAAAAGTTTTTATTTCTTTTCCTTGCTCATCAAAAACATGTTCTTCAATCAGCACGTCTTTTTTATAGATAGCCCAACGCTTTAATTTCTTATCGTAAAAACGATCTTCAAACCGTCCATCTTTCTGCCCATTTTTATACACTTCAATCGATTGAATTGATTGGTCGTAATACAAGGTTTTAAACTCTCCATTTCGCACTCCCATGTTCCAATTTTCTGTTCGCAACAGCGTTCCATCGTCATAGTAATATGACAAAACTCCATTTTTCTTGCCTTGCTTAAAGGTTAATTCTTCAATAATTTTACCATCACTGTTATACGTTAAAAACGGACCTTCCAATACTCCTTTCACATACGTTGATTTAGTCAATAGCTTGCCTTTTGAATTGAACGTTTTTTTAACTCCATTCAATACCCCAGCAACGTAATTTTCGGATTTTACAGTATCGCCTTTGCTATTAAAATTTAATTGCACACCCTGCATTTCACCCATTACATAATGCCTTTCCCATGCTGGAATTTGTGTAGAGTCATTAAAATATGTCCACGTTCCATTTTCTACACCTTGAAGATGCGATCGAATTACTTTAATGCAACCCGAAGCATAAAAGGTTGTATCAATCCCGTTTGCATACCCATTTACAAATTGCACTCTTCTCTCAAGAATTCCATTGTTGTGACATGTTTCACATGTTCCCGTAAATGGCATTTTAGCACTGCTGGTAACTACTTGTTTCCCGTTGGGTGACATTTCTAACTTTTCATTGCAATTCACGATACCGGCAATTTTACCACATTCCCATTCTGTGTATCGTGTTTTTGATTTGCTCTCAGAGCGTTTGTAGCAAGGTTCGGCTTCTTTTTTATTCACACCAAAATTGGGTTGAGCAATCCCTGAAAGTGCGATCACTAAAAATGTAAAAAATAAAAATACGTGTTTCATTGTTTCTAACTATTGTTGAGTGTATTATCACTTGTGGTCAATTTCATCAATGCCTCTCTCATTTGTTCTGGTATTGGAACCGATGTTTTGGTTGTGTTGTCGTAAGCTACAAGTACAGAAGAACCGATACAACGAATCTCATTCTCCACTTTTACAGCATAAGATAAGGTAAAGCTTTTAGTTCCAATATGTTCTTTATATACTGTAACTTCAACCGGTTCATGCAATAGTATCGGTTTTATATACTCTATTTCATTCTTTCGAAGAATTATTCCATTCTTATTCCAATCCCAATTCCATCCAAGTACTTGACGAAAATAATGAATACGTGCTTCTTCAAAGTAATTTAAATACACTGCATTATTGACATGCTGCATCATATCGCAATCTGAAAAACGTACTGTGAGTTTATAAGGAATTAGCATAATAGCATTATTTTGATTCAATATTGTCTAAAGATGAATATTCGGAATTGTTTGAAATAAACTCGGGTACAACTTTTTTCATTTGAGCAACAAGACTTCTATTCGATGAATTTCCTATCATCTCTATTAGCCTAGAAATTTCAATTTCTGTACCAGAAATAATTTCACGCTCGTTTGCAATCATAATTTTTGGATGGTGTGTTGATTTCACACTTTCAGAATCGTTGAGCAACTCTTCATATAGTTTTTCTCCTGGCCTTAACCCAGTGTATTCAATCTCTATGTCTTTTCCTAAGACCAAGCCTGATAATTGAATCATCTTTTTTGCCAAATCATCAATTTTAACCGATTTGCCCATGTCAAAAACAAAAATCTCTCCTCCTTTCCCCATTACACCGGCTTCTAGTACTAACTGACATGCTTCAGGAATTGTCATGAAATAACGAGTAATTCGCTCATCTGTTACAGTTATGGGGCCACCGGCTTCTATTTGTTTTTTAAACAGTGGAATTACAGAACCATTAGAGCCCAACACATTTCCAAAACGTGTTGTAATAAATTGTGTTGAACCTTTCGCATGTTGTGCAATAATTTCTGCAATCCGCTTGCTTGCCCCCATTACATTTGTAGGGTTAACGGCTTTATCTGTAGAAATCATCACAAATTTTTCCACGTGATTACTTAAAGCAAGATCAACCAAAATTTTCGTGCCATAAATGTTGTTTCGAACGGCTTCCATTGGGTTCAATTCCATCATCGGAACATGTTTATATGCCGCAGCATGAAAGACCCAGTTTGGCTTAAAATGGTCAAACACTTTTGCCATGCGCTCTGGATTACAAATGTCTCCAACTACTACTTCAAAAGCACTACCATGATTTGCTTGTTTTAACTCAAACTCTAAATCATACAAAGGTGATTCAGCTTGGTCTAAAAGCACCACCTTTGCCGGCAAATAGTTAAGTAATTGACGTATAATACCTGAACCAATTGACCCTGCAGCACCTGTAACAAGTACTACTTTGCCATTTAACTCTTGTTCTAAAATAGATTGGTTCAATGCAATGGGTTTTCTACCCAATAGGTCTTCTATGTTTAACTGAGAAATTTGTTTAACCGTGAACGTTCCGTTAATCCAACTTTTAGGACTCGGAACTTTTTTTACATCTACACCAGCATTGATTGCTGTTTCAACTACAAACTTTTGGTTATCTTCATTCGGATATTGGATTGCAACGATCAATTCTGATACTGTATTTTTTACAAGCAATTCTTGTAATTCAGAAGAATGATATACCTTTATTCCTTCTATTCTATTTCCTGCAATCCTTTTGTTGTCATCAATAAACGCAAATATTTTCGCATCTACTTGCAAGTCACGCTCTATCATTTGCTTAGCAATCATTCCAGAAATTCCTGCACCATATATCAGTACCTTTCGGTATTCTTCTCTAGATTTTACTGATTCTAAATACAATAGTTTTGCAACAAACCTGGAAACAGCTAATAAAAAGAAACAAAAAACGTATTCAATGATAAGAATAGAAAAAGGGAACAAATAATACCCATCAATAAAATAGTAACGAATAATTCCAGCTAGTACTAACACCAGAGTTGAGGCAGTTGTAGCTAAAAACAAGCGTTTAAAATCTGAACCCGATGTAAACCGAATAATTCCTTTTTGGATTCCAAACAAGAAAAAAACCAAAAAACGAATTGCAAAGAAAACCACTATTGAATAACGAACAACATGCAATTCTTTCCCCCATAAATTTTGCTCATCCTTGATATCAAACCGTATCAAGTAAGCTATAGATAACGAAATTGCAGAAATAAGTAAATCTACAACAATGATTATCCAACGAGGAACATTTTTTCTTGGGAACATAGTAAGTTTCTACAATCTTTGAGAAATACAAAAATAGTAGAATCTACGAGTTAAACAAACCTCCGTTCAAGGAAATTGTTTGTCCGGTTACATAATCTACCTCATCTTGTAAAAGCCATTCTAGCGTTTTCAAAATCACGGAAACTTCACCCAATTTACCTTTCGGAATGGTTCGAATGATTTCTTGTTGAACTTCTATAGGAACTTCATCAATCATTCCTGCATTAAAATAGCCTAATGCAAGTGCATTACATGTTATTCCATAGGATGCTACTTCTTTTGCAACGGTTTTAGTCATCCCTAACACAGCTGCTTTACTAGCAGCATACGCAGCTGTTCCTGGAACGCCAGTTTGAGCTACTACAGAAGAAATATTTATGATTCTGCCATATTTTGCTTCCCTCATCTTCGGAAGAAACCCTTTGATGAGCAAAAAAGGAGCAGTCAAATTTACTTTCAAAACTTCATTAAAATCTTCGACAGACAACTTCCAACTTACGCCATTTCTAGAAATTCCTGCATTGTTTATTAAGATATCTACTCGCCCAAAACGCTTTAGAACCTCATCAATCAAGAGCTGTACTTGATTTTCATCTCTCAAATCAGCTGAAAACCAAGCGTGTTCACAAGAAATTGAAAAAGGAGTTTGTTGATACGTATGCAAGGCTAAGTTATAATTAAGCTTTTCAAAATGACGTGTCATCTCTTTGCCCAATCCACCTGTAGCACCTGTTATCAATATTACTTTCTTTTCCATAAACTTCGAATGCTTCTTAAAAAATTCCACCACATTGGTGCATTGTTCCAAACCCAATGCGAATATACAACATCTTCCGCTCCGAAGCTTAAATTAAAGCGTCGTACATTTTCAACATTAGATCCTCCAAAATCAAATTTCTTGGATTTGCTATGCGCATATTCAATGGCTGTTTTCATTAACAAATACATGCCACCTTGTTGCTTTGCTGATTCTTTTACAGTTCCTTTCAAATACAGAACAGTATCTTCATATTCAATCAACCACAACGCACCGCACCAGTGCTCGTTATCATATAAGTTAAGTTGAATCAATCCTTTATTTTCAAAAGCAGTAACTAGTTTTTGTAAAATCTTAAGTGTATCAGCATTTAATGCATGCACTTTTGAACTTAGCTCTAGTTCTATAAGTTGAAATAATAGCTCAGGCAAAAGACGCTCTTCTTTATGAAATATCTGTGCTTTTTTCAACGACCTTTTTGCTTGCTGATTCAAATGTAAATTTCCTGGTATAAGTTGTTGGAAATGTTTGGCTCCGATTTCACCTGCCTGTTTCACTTGAATATCTGCAACTGAAAATTCTTGTTGTAAATGAAATTGAATTGCTTCTTCATCAAAATCATCTCCCACCCATTCGATATAACGCACAAAAAAAGGAGTCACCAATACCTTTACTCCCGCTTTAATCACATACGGACAAGCCATTCCCGATTTTTCATCTTCCGAAAAAAGAACACACCATTGAACAGAACAAGCGTCTAAATACGTGACCGTTGAGAACACTGATGCACGATGCTTTTGCACACAACTTGTCCATTTTTCTTTGGTCTGATTATTATCCGATTCAGCGAAGTGCAAAGGCATAGAAATTATAATTGCAAATGCGAATATACATGTTTTGAAGTTAAAAGTTAAACGTGACACGTAGTGAGAAGCGATAAAACCTTTGCTTGATTCTCTAACTTTTATTTTTCTAAAAACATTTTGTACCTTAACACCTCATTACACAACTATCTAATGAACGAAATAGAACGAAAATTCATTGTAAACGACTCAATTTTAGAAGTCATTCAATACATCCAACCCAAAACTATTCAACAAGGATACATTTGTGACCTTGATGGAAGCACTGTACGAGTAAGAACAAAGGGGGAAAAAGGTTTTCTTACCATAAAAGGGAAAACTGTAGGGATAACTCGGCAAGAATTTGAGTACGAGATTCCGTATGAAGACGCGGTAAAACTCCTCAAATCTTTTTGTCCGAAAGTGCTACATAAAGATCGGTATGAAATAATTATTCACGAAAAGAAGTGGGATATAGACGTGTTTAAAGGAAGTTTACAGGGGTTGGTCATTGCAGAGGTTGAATTAACGTCTGAAGACGAAGAAGTGAAATTACCTGCGTGGGTAGATAAAGAGGTAAGTGAAGATGCTTCCTACTACAATTCTAACCTCATTCAAAAAATTTAATTTTTTTTTATAAACTTAATATTCTTCAACATGAAATTGTGAATTCAACAAATCAAATACCGTTGAACCAATTTGCACATCAAACCATTCAAAAAACTGTTCAATACTTAACTTTGGGTGTACTTCTTCCGCATCTGTTACTGCTAAGCATTCGTTGTGAGCAATTTTTTTGAAATTCTTTTCAAGTATTGGTTCTATTTCAAAAAAATCATCCTCAATTAAATATACGTTTCCTTCCAAGTCGTCTGATTCGTCAAAATCAAAATCGGTATCTTGAAGCTTTGCCCAATCACAAAAAGCCTGCTTTGGTCGAACCAATATAAATCCTCTGTTTACAATTTTCATGGTCTAGATATTTCCTTTTTTTCACCTGTTACTACACTGTACCATATCGTTTTTTGAAAAGATGGTACTTCGATAACATATTTCCAATTTTGATCTTTTTTCTTGGTGTCAAACAATTCAATCAAGGCATGAATGTGTTGTTTCTTCCACGATTCTAAATAGATGATTTGATTGTTGTTTACAAGCATTGCAAAACTTCTTTTTTGCTTTTTAAACATAGCTCCAACGGCATAAGAATCACACTTCTGTCCAAAGCAATCCAACCAATTAAAAAATGCATTTCTGGTTTTTAAGCTGTCTGAGAAAAAATAATTAAATGCCAACAAACTATCTTGAGGCAATTTCAAAATCCATTTCTCAGAGAACGTTGGTCCAAACCTTTCAGGAAATAAAAAAGTATCCATCTTCTTCCATTCTGCTTGTTTATATAACGAATCAAAAGCAGTGAGAAAAAAACTTTCTTTTGGTTTTTCGCTTTCGATTTTCGTTTTTACTTCAACTGAGTCAATGTTGTCGTATTTATCTGTGGAAGAAGACAAATCGTCCATAGTTACACCCGATTCAGAAGGTTTTTCAGAGCACGAAACAACAACAAAAATCAATGGAATAAAATATTTTACCATGTAGCAAGTATATCAAGTGTATAATTAATCATGCTGGGAGTAATGTCTAAATGTGTTACAAGTCGAATCATACCGGGGCCAAAAGCTGAAACTTTGACGCCTTTTTCTGAAAATTTTTGAATGTATAAATCGCGTTTATCCACTTCATTTAGCACAACCACTAAAATATTTGTTTCCACAGGGAATGTTTCTTTCACCCATGATTTACCTTGAAATGCTTTTTCCAACAGTTGTGCTTGCTCTCTATCTACAGCTAATCGAACAACATTGTTTTTTAGAGCAAACAACCCTGCAGCAGCCAAAAATCCGGCTTGACGCATTCCTCCTCCCATTACTTTTCTTACTCTTCGAGCTTGTTTTATGAAGTCTGCAGAACCCAGTAACAAAGAACCAACCGGTGCCCCCAAACCTTTAGAAAGGCAAATGGAAATTGAGTCAACCGATTTTGCATAATCACTTGGGCTGATTTTACTTACTTCCAACGCATTAAAAAGTCGGGCACCATCTAAATGCAAGGGAATGTTGTAGGTTTGAGCAAGCAAGTGTATTTTCTGAACTTCAGAAAAATCATACACTGCGCCACCACCTCTATTTGCAGTGTCTTCTATTGAAATCAGTTGAGTAATTGGGAAATGTACATCGTAAGGCTGAATAGCTTGTTCAATATCCTTTGCAAAGAGGCGTCCTCTATTTCCTTGCAATAGGCGTACAGAAGCTCCGGAGTTTTTAGCAATTCCTCCTCCTTCATACTTGTAAATATGACTTTCCTCGTGGCAAATTACTTCTCCGCCGGGTTTAGTATGAACATTGATTGCAATTTGATTCGTCTGCGTGCCACTTGCACAAAAAAGTGCGGCTTCTTTGCCAAATAACTTAGCTGCGTAATTTTGCAATTCATTTACAGAAAAATCCTCCTCATACACATCATCACCTACTTTTGCTTGAAACATTGCTTCCAACATTTCTTTGGATGGTTTGGTAACAGTATCGGAGCGGAAATCAACAATCATTCTATCCATGATTCAAAATTAATCTAAAAAACGAGAAACAAAAAAACCACCCTTTCACAAGAAAAGGTGGTTGAATGAGTTTATAGAAACAACGATCTATTAACGCTTGTGCGTTGGCTCGTCTGAAACTGTTAATTTCTTACGGCCTTTCTTGCGACGAGCAGCCAATACTTTTCGTCCGTTTTTAGTTGCCATTCTGCTACGGAAACCGTGCTTGTTTTTTCTTTTTCTTACTGACGGTTGAAACGTTCTTTTCATGATCTATTTCTTTATGCGAATATTCTTTCTCGAAAACTTTATTCCTGTTCTGAAAACAACTGTCATTATCAGAACGGGGTGCAAAGATAGGTAGATTTTCTAATTTTTCAAGTTTTAAGATAAATAATTCTTAAAAAAGTTCAAAAAAACCCAAAGCCTATTACTTTTGTGTGTACAAAGAAACAAAAATGTTGCAACCAAAACGAGCAAAATCGGAAAAAATTAAATTGACAAACGATAGTTATAAAAAAGCCCGTAAACTGTTTTCTTATTTAAAACCTTATCGGGTAGAATATGGAATCGGTTGGATTTTCTTGGTGCTTTCTACCTCTGCCGGTCTGGTTTTTCCTATTTTACTTGGACAATTGTTGGGACTTAGCAATGGCTCGCAAACGAGTATGGGCGAGGCTGTGAAAGCGATTGACCTTTCAAATATTTCTACGGTTGTTTTAGTGCTGTTTATTCTTTTTGGCGGACAGGCTATTTTCAGTTATTTCAGGGTAATTCTTTTTACAAACGCTACTGAAAAAGCACTACGTGACTTGAGAAATGATGTGTTTACACGCATGTTGCACTTGCCTATGGATTTTTTCAACAGACATACCGTGGGCGAATTAACAAGCAGAATTTCGGCTGATATTACCCAAATTCAAGAAACCTTGCGCACAACAGTTGCCGAGTTTTTCCGTCAAATTGTAATGGTTGTAGGTGGAATCATGTATTTAACGTATGTGTCGTGGAAGCTTTCACTAATCATGCTTTCATTGATTCCGCTGATTACTATTTCTGCAGTATTGTTCGGTAAGTTTATTAAGAAATTATCCAAAGAAGCCCAAGACCAAACCGCTTCTGCAAATGCTATTGCCGAAGAATCATTGACAGGAATAGCGAATATCAAAGCATTCACCAATGAAAATTTTCTGATCAAGAAATTTAAGAACGCAGTAGAAGAAATTAAACGCCTCAACATTAAAAGTGGTATTTGGCGTGGTGTGTTTATCTCTTTTATGGTGTTTTGTATGTTCGGTGCTATCGTCTTCATTATTTGGCGTGGATTGTTGATGACGCAAGGCGATAACCCAGCACTTACACAAGGAGATTTGTTTTCGTTCTTAATGGTAACCTTGATGATGGCAGCAAGCATTGGTTCTTTACCGGATTTTTATTCAGGAATTCAAAAAACCATTGGCGGTACAGAAAAGTTAATGGATATCATTAATGAAATTAGCGAAAAAGAAGTGTTTCAAGGTGAACAAAAACCTGAAATTGATGGCTCTATTCAGTTTGAAGGTGTTCATTTTTCATATCCTCAACGTCCAGATGCTGAAGTGTTAAAAGGCATTTCTTTTCAACTCAATAAAACAGAAACACTTGCATTGGTCGGTACTTCGGGTGGAGGAAAATCTACTATTGCCTCATTGGTGTTGAGTTATTACAAAGCAAGTTCGGGTCAAATACTGTTTGGAAACAACAATGTAGCCGATATTGATGTTAAATACCTTAGAAAGCACATTGCTTTTGTGCCACAAGATGTGTTGCTTTTTGCTGGAACGATTCAAGAAAACATTGCTTTTGGAAACCCTGAAGCTGATGAAAAGGCAGTGATTGAAGCTGCTAAACAAGCTAATGCCTTTGAGTTTATATCAAATTTCCCGGATGGTTTTAATACACAGGTTGGAGACAGAGGGATACAACTTTCTGGTGGACAAAAACAACGCATTGCCATTGCCAGAGCCATCTTGAAAAACCCAACCATTTTAATTTTAGACGAAGCTACTTCAGCTCTTGATTCAGAATCTGAAAAAGTTGTACAAGAAGCCTTGGAGAAATTGATGAAAGGTAGAACCAGCATTGTGATTGCTCATCGTTTGAGTACCATTAGAAACGCTGATAAAATTTTAGTTCTACAAAACGGACAAATTGTAGAATCTGGCAAACACACAGAATTACTTGATAAAAATGGAGTGTATGCAGACTTGGTGAAACTGCAAATGAATCTGGGGTAGTAATCGGCTATTTTTTTATGCGGATGCCAACAACATTTGGCAATCCCCAATACACTGCATTGCTATCTTTTGGGTATGTTCCGGAAACATAACTTCCTACTTTCTGCATACAGAAATCTCCAATATGAACATATAAACTGGTTTCCGGTCCACCTTCCATGTAAATTGCACTATGCAAAGGCGTAGGGAATTGCTTCATGAAACGGATCATTTGATTGTGTGAATACGGCGAACGTGTAAATATCAAATACAAATTGTCTTCTTTGTCTTGTGCGCAAACCAACATACTGCAGTATTGAGATTTCTTCCACAACATGGTATTTCCTTCGCAATCCAACATTCGAATGCCTTGAATTAACCCGGAATACGATCTGCTAAACTGATCAAAACTGTTGCACTGCAAATCAAATATTTTTGCATTTTTTG
The DNA here is from genome assembly GCA_039810825.1 of Fluviicola sp. GTDB lineage: Bacteria > Bacteroidota > Bacteroidia > Flavobacteriales_D > Crocinitomicaceae > Fluviicola. Next base: position 13,507 of record JBDHXR010000013.1, on the reverse strand, counting down.
TATTTTTTGCATCTATTGGGTTGAGTGCCAATATGGTATTCCACCCTTCTTTAAGAATACGTTGGTTAGTATGTTCTCCATTTTTCAATAAACCTCTACTGATTAAAGGGCGAGCCAAATCATACATTCCAGCATTGAAAACAATGTTGAAATTGAGTGTGTCTGCCCAAAAATTTACAGGTCTTCGCACACTGTCCATAGCGGTAGTTGTTGCCAATTCGAATTCAACATACGAAGGGTTTATTTTTAAGATCGTGATTTTAGAATCGCCTTTAATTGAGCGTAAAGGTGCATCTGTTTCACAAAAGGATACTCCATGAGCAAGCTCTTGCCATTTAACAACAAATTCCATAGTGTCTTTTGGGCGCACATACAAGGTGTCCGTTCCGTCTTGAGCATAAAGAATGGAAGATAATGAAACAGAAAAAATAACAACAAATATGCTAACTGATCTCATTTTTATCAAATTTTTGTTGGCTAATTGGAAAGATATCAAAAAGTTCACCAGAGTAATAAAACTGAAAAGCAATTGCGCCAAATGAATACGCTTTGTCATAAATAGTGATGGTTGATCCTCCAACGCGAGGATTTGATTTTGGCTTGGATTGAGGAAAACCAACATTGAAGAGCGTTGCCAATATTTCTGGACGATGATGTATTGGAAAACCTGCTTTCTCCCATTGCACTTTTACTTGTTTTAAAAACAATGCCGCATACATGTATGAATAGTAGTGGTTATGAAAATCAATCAACCTATCCACGCGCTCTTTGTTTATAAGCGTCGTGTCAACTTTTTCTTTAAAATCTAATAACGGTTCATATTTCCGTCCTAAATAGTAAACAGAAGCAGAATCTTTTAAATTGGCTTCAATATTCATTGCTGTTAACTCTTTTATTCCTGTTACACCTAAAGAAAATTTAGATTCTACAGATAAGATCTTCAATGGTCCAATCCATTTTTTGTATGCTTCTCTGGATGAGTTGAACAAACGTATTTGCTCACCAACCAAGCATGAAACAATTAAACGTGCTTCTACCCCAGTTTGTTTAGCTACGGAATCTATTAGTTTTTTATCTTTTACAACCGCTTCTTTGAATGTTTTCCATTCAGCGATATTCATCCAGTCAAACGCGCTTAAACCAGTGACTTTTTGAATGCTGTTTTTCTTATTTTTAATCGCTTTTAATCGCTGTTGATATGCTTTGTCATCTATTAATTGTATGTCAACCGCATCTAACATTTTCAAAATTTCTATTTCATTTGTGCCTGCATTCAACGCGATCAGAATATGTTCTGCATTTATGGGATAAAATTCATTTAACAAGGTAATGCGTTCCAATGCTTCGTAGTGTTTTCTAGCTAAAAACTGACTATCTATTTTAAAGTTTTGATCATACTTATCGTGCATACTTTGAAAATAGCGGTTGTTAGCATCTATAACACCACTATCTTTTGTCCAACCAAACTGTACAGCAAGAAATGTTATTGACAAAAAAAATCCAACACCTGCAAACGCAAAAACGATAATATAGAACGGAATTTTAATCCATTTTTTCTTCATCATAACGAAACAATTCAATCATTTTTTTTGCAAAAGTACATCCAAAAAAGGAAATAATCCATGTTCTACTGCCAAACAACGTAAGGAAAGGTGCATTGGTACAATTTATTCTCTACTTTTGCATGTATGAGCATAAAATACAGTGTCATTTATTCAGACAAACATGTTGTCATTGAAACAAAGCAAGAAAACACACCCGTTTACAAGTTTATGTATCTAGTCATGATTTTTTCAATCTGCTTGCCTTTACTTGTTCTTCTTTTCTTTATTACCAATGGCTATCCACTTCAATTGGGGATGTTTTTACTTTTTGGGGTATTTGGATTAACAGCTTACTATTTTTATCGTTTAGCAACATGGAACAAATTCGGGAAAGAACATTTTTTCATTCAAAATAAATCGTTTATCTACATGCCCGAAGCAAAAGGCATTTCTTTTTCAAAAGTAGTGTTCTCTATTGACGGAGTTGTGGCATCACAAAATGAAACTTCTACTGATCAAAATTGTACGTTGAAGTTAGAAGAATCTGACCTAAAATTATCAACAAAAATCAAACTTTCTCCTTCAGACGCCCAACAAATTATTTTGGAATTTGAGAAGTGGAAATCAATCGAAAAGCAATGACAACAAACGATGTATTTTATAAACTCAGAAAAATTTTTCATTGGAATGAAGAAAAAATGGGTGATTTATTCAAATCAGTTGACTTTCAGGTGCCTCCGCCCACTCTTTTTGCATGGATGAAGCAAGAGCAGTTTGAAGGTTTTCAAGTAATGCCAGATGAAGCTTTAGCCGCCTTACTCAATGCGCTAATAGCAGATAAAAGAGGATTGAAAGATGGAATTATTCCAATTCATGAAAAAGAATTGAACAACAACCTCATCCTTCGTAAATTAAAAATTGCTCTTAGTTTTAAAGATGAAGACATTATCGAAACCCTTCGAGTATCAGATATGCGTATTGGAAAATCTGAGGTAAGTGCATTTTTTAGAGATGCTAAGCATTCCCATTATCGAGCTTGTGGTGATCAATTTTTACGCAATTTCTTACGTGGTTTACTGCTTCAAAGTGAAAAGCAAGGTGATCAGTAATACGAATGAATCGAAGATTTGCAATTAATTTTTAACAACCAAGCAAACTGCATAAGCCTTCACCGCCTCTCCAGCACCAAACGAATCAACTTTTTCATGTGTTGTTGCTTTGATTGAGACGCAATCTTCAGATACATGTAACAATTGGGCTAACTTATTTTGCATCGAAGGAATGTGAGGATTCACTTTTGGTTGTTCCAGTATCACTGTAGCATCAACATTTCCTACTACAAATCCTTTTTCAGAAACAAGTTTCATTACATTGTCCAACAAGCGCATCGAATCAATCCCTTTGTATTTTGGATCTGTATCCGGAAAATGATACCCAATATCACGAAGATTTAAAGCTCCTAAAAGCGCATCACAAATGGCATGAATGAGTACATCAGCGTCTGAATGCCCAACTGCACCATAAGAAGCAGGCAATTTAACACCACCTAAAATAAAGTCACGACCTTCTTCCAAGCGGTGAACATCTACCCCAAAACCAATTCGAATGTTCATTATTCAGGTTTAGACTTGCTGTCTTTTGAATTTTCACCCAAGGTAAATCGTAGCGTGAAACGCATTGTGTTGGCAAGTGGATTGTTTCTTTTCAAGGCTGCTAAATATGAGAAATCGAATCCGAAAATATTGTACTTAAATCCTACCCCAACAGTAAAAAATTGTCTTCCACCTTTGGATATATTTTCATAAAAATATCCACCACGTAAAGCAAAAATATCGTTGTACCAATATTCCAAACCGGTTCCAATGTTTATTTCATTCAACTCTTCTTTAAACTTAGACCCTTTCTGAATTTTATATTTACCATTGGCATCTTTGATTGGATCTCCGTTTGCATCCTTTTCAATTTTACCTGGTGCATCGTAAAAAGACTGCATCATTCCTACAATCACCCCCACATCATTGCTTTTGCCTGAAATAAGCGTTGTTTCTCCGTTTATTGTTTGATAAATTGCCGGGGTTGGAACCAATAATTTTTGGATATCTAAACTCACCGTAAACTTATTGTACTTATCAAAATTTGCGGTATAAGCATTTCCAATTTTTAACGCAGTTGGAATAAAATCTCTACGCGCCATTTCTGAATAAGAAACTTTATTTCCAATATTATTGATAGCAATTCCTAAGCTATACGTTCCGCCAATTCCAAACCAATTAATATCTTCATCTCTGTATGCATACGTAATATCTGCCAAGCCTGCCATAGCAGCTTTCGTTTCTGCACCAGCAGTAATCAAACCACCAGTCAAATTGGAATACGCAAACGAACCATTTACACCAATACTGTGTTTCTCAGCCAATTTGAAAGCATAAGCAAATGTCAATGCAAATTCATTGGGTTTAAATTCACGAATATAATTGTTTGCCTCGTCGGTAAAAGTGATTTCACCTAAACTAAAATAGCGAAGAGCACCTCCTACCACATGTCTTTCTCCAATTCTAGCATAACCAGATAAATAAGAAAGATGCATATCGTTTGTCAACTGTCTTAACCAAGGTGTGTAGCTTATTCCAATTTCACCCTTCGATTTTGAAAAATTCAACATGGCAGTATTCCACATAATAGAAGAAGAGTTTGGACTTAACGCTGTACCTGCATCTCCCATTGCTCCAGATCGAGAATCAGGATTGATTCCTAAAAAAGGCAAAGCAGTTGTTATAGTGTTTAATTGTATATCTTTTTGAGTAGCACCTGGTTTTCCATTTTGAGAAAATGCAACTGTTGAAAGAAGCATGCCAATCGCAGTAATTTTTTTAGCTAACATGTATTGAATTCATTATTTCGTGACAAAAATACGTAAAACTTACACTTTTATTGTGTTGCTACTTCAAAAGAACTAATTTTTCAATTTTATTTGCCTTTTTGCCATCAGGGAGAGTAACAGAAACTTTATAAACATACACTCCTTTTGCCAGCTGATCTCCATAATCATCTTTCCCATCCCATTCAATTCCTTCAACTCTAAATCCATTTGTAGCTACCAGTTTATTGATTGTTTTCACTAATCTTCCTGAAATGGTATATATCTGTACTTGAGTTTCTAGATGTGAACAGGATTGATTGTGTTCAAACATAAACAATGTGCGCGTAGTAAATGGATTTGGATAATTGTAAACATGATCGAGTGTTAAATCTTCACTTACAACTACAGTGAAATCCAACCGAATAGAACTTGAATTGTTATTCACATCCCACAATTTCACATCCAAGGTATGAGGACCTGGAGCCAAATTTCGCAACGTATATTGAACTTTTCCACTTTGATAGCTATCTAAATTGGCTTTGTAGTATTCGTTCAACACAATGGGTTTACCGGCATCTCCATCCAACACTGCTACAATGTCATGGCCAATACCATTTCCAGCTGTATTGATTCCGTTTTCATCGAAAGCCTCTACCACAAGTAGTGGATTTGCGCTGGATATACTTCCATTAACAAAAGAGTCATCGTTTAAATATATTTTCAAATCCGGACCTGTATTATCGACAATAGGGTTTGGATTGATGCCTCCAATTACAAAAGTAGAATCCCAACCACCTGCATCAACATTATTGTCTGTAGCATACAAACTTATTTTTCCTCTTCCATAACTAAAGTCAATATCTTTTGGTACAATAAACTCAAATTTGAAATCGCCATTTTTCACCGTAGCTCTTCCTCGAAACAACGCACTTTTTTGTGTCTTGAATGGAATAATTGGCGACATGGGGTCATTTCCTAGTGTAAACTGAGTTTTTGCCTTGTCAAATACAGTTGGCGTTACTACCCCGTTGTAACTACTGAGTTTTGTTGCTGAAAAATCTTCAACATGTCCTGATACTACCATTTTTGTTAAAGCGCGCACAGTATCTACTCCAGAATTTACAGAAATGTGATTGATTGAATCGATTATTAATTTCCATTTTGGCAAAGCAATTTTCAATGCTGGGTCTCCAATTAAATTAAAACATCTACGGTTTTGGTTAGAACCCGAAGTATTTTTAGTTCTTCGAATAATTTCACCAAAAGTTAACGCATCATTGTTTGCATCACGTTGCAGCACATGCGAATAAAAACTTTGAATTACAGTTGTATTAATGGAAATATAAACCGATCGGGTGGTTGTCATCAACGCAATAGAACCGCCTTTCGGATTCAAAGAAATCAACTCGCCAATAGATTCTCTAGAAGGGTCGTCAAACTTCGTAAATTCACAGGTAGCAGAAACAAACAAGCCCATTCTGTTTACATTTTTCCACTCATTTGATTCGGGGATGGTAATAATTCGCTCTTCAGCAGCCCCTACTTCTCCACCATGTCCAATATAATTCGTTATCAAACTTCCTCGTTCAATTCTATCCGTTATGGCTGCATTTACATCCGGATACCTGTGTCCACCAGCAGTAGAAATTTGTTTGTATGCATCAGAATAAATTTTAGTACAGTTCATCGAATTATTGAAAGCTTGTACTTGATTGAAGGCTGGTTCGGCATCAGATGAGATGAAAATACCGCCTTCCTCGTCATCTGTAATGGTTGTGTAAACTTGCCTCCAATCTCCAAATGTGTTCGCATATTCATCCATACAACACGCATTATCTTGATCCACTTGAATAGGTGAATTGTAGCCATTTTTCATGTAATGCTCAATCTTATCTACTTGTGTTGTAGCATGTGTGGAAGTAGAGATTAGCAAACGACCTACACCAATATCCATCATATCCAAATCACCAATAGATTCAGTATCATCCAACAAACCAAAGTAATCATCAGACACCAAAGCTGAAATGTGATTTTCGGAGTTAATAAATTCGTAAGTAGGAATCATGTAGTTATTCCCTGACACTCTGTTTTTTGGGTCATAAGTTGCATCTCCAAATAAACACAAGTGTTTTGGTTGAAGCGCAGCATTTCCTCCCGCTCTATCATAAAACATTTTAACAAACCTACGAATGGCAGTTGCGTCTTGGTTACCAGATGAAAACTCGTTGTAAACTTGTTCTATATCTGCAACATAGGTATTTAACCCATTGTTTGAATGCAAAGCTCCTAAACGTTGAGCTTGACTTAAAAACTGTTTTGGAGATACAATGATGTAATCGTATGCGCTTAATGCATGCAGGTTTTGGTTTTCAATTTCTTGAACAAATGTAGGTTTTAACAATTTAGTAGTGTCAAATGCTACAAATTCACGCAAAGTGTCTATGGGTTGAACAAAGCTAAATTTGCCATTGGCTAAAGTACCTTGAATAAACCGTACATTCGATTTGTCACTTATGTCAGCAACCACAATATTGGTATTCATGTTTAAAACCTCAAAAAGCCCAACATTTCCAACCCCAAAAGATGGAACATCTCTAAACTTCATCAATGAACCGGTCATCGACAATCCGCGTCTGCAAGCTATAGAAATATAATCCAAATAAGCTGAAAAAGCAGGACTTGTACGAATAAAAGTGTAGTTCAACTTCAAATTTGAAGAAGAAGGAGAAAATGAAAAATTTGTTTCATTTCTGGCATAGTCTTCACCTACAGATGCAAGTGGAAATGAATTAATCTGTGTGCCAGCATATGTAACAACAAAAGAATTTCCTAAAGCATTTACATTTGACGCAACAGCATAATTAACCCGAACAGGTGTAGAAGTAACTATATTCGGTACGTTAAACGAAAAATCTTGAGACAAAGTGGCATCAAAGGCTTCGCCATACCATCTTTGCCCACCTTTTACAAGATTTTTGTACTCATTTTCATGAATATCAAAATACGTATAAGAAGTAATTGTTTGATTAGAAGGTAACTCTGAACTGTTAAGCGTTTGCATACGCAGAGGCGGTTCACTAGCATCTACTCGCACAAAATAGTGATTTACAGATGAATAAATGTGCATAGCGCGCTTGTAGTCCTCTCCACTAACTCTATCCCATCGATTTGGTCCTGCTCCATAAAACACAAAATACTCATTTGCATCAAAGACCGTATCGTTGTTTCCAACAAACCAAATTGCACACTTTTTTAAATCATCTTTGTACGCACCACTGTTAGATTCAGACAAAATTCCATCACTATTTCCATATAGATTAATAAAATCCGGTTTCAACAATGCTGTATCGATGCCCAACGAAAGAAAAAATTTCTTATCCATTTTATAGACGCCATCATCAGGAACTGAAATTTTATACCACTTGCCATTCGACAATACCGAGTTCGATGCATAACTTTTTACATAATCAGGTGTAGTGGCACTTTGGGGCTGAACAGTTAGCGAATAAGACTTTATTTTAACCAACTGACCATTCGATAAATAAAAAGGCTGACAACTTGAAAGAATAAAAGACTGGTTTTTTTCTAAGGTAACTTTGGCTTGTATTACAGGAACTTTAGGTAGTGATAATTTGAGCAAATCAAAATATTTCTTGTCCTTATCTGAAGGCAATTCAGTAACTATATTTCCAACTTGTACACTGAAATTGCTCTTTAGAAATTTTTCTTTCGTCGAAAAAACAGGAAAAAGATCGGTGAATTCACCACTATTCGTTGTTGGAGCTTCAACAGATATACCAAAAACTGTTGTTTTTTGATAATCTTTCCACGAAACATTAACATTTATTACTTGTTGAGAAAAAATTAATACAGGAAAACATAAAATAAAAAAAGCAATAAAGCAGTGCTTTTTTAAATAAGAGCAGACAAACGGAAAATGCGACATGTTGCAAAAATCACAAATTAATAAATACAAGCCAAGAAATATTCATTCAAACGTATTAATTCTTTTTTTATTTTTGCAAATCATTTATTAAAATGTAACCATTGTGTTTTTTTTTCGTAACATTGGCAAAGAATTAAACCGTATTTGGCTTATACTATTATTAAACCGAATGAGAAATATTAAACTAATAACGTTTTTGGGATGTGTGATTTGCACTTTTTCAGTAAAAGCTCAAGACCCTACTTTTACACAATTTTATGCAAATCCATTGTATCTTAATCCAGCATTTGCAGGTTCCAACGGTTGTGCGCGTATTGCGTTAAACTACCGTAATGAATGGCCTAGCTTATCTGGTAATTATGTTACATACAGCGCATCGTACGATCAGTACTTCAAAAACATTTCAGGGGGGATCGGCATTCTAGCAACGCACGATATGCAGGGACAAGGAACTATTAACACATCAATGCTTGGCTTGATTTACTCTTACCACCTTCAAGTAAGCCGTAAATTTTCAATGTTATTTGGTGCACGTGCTGCTTGGTATCAGAAATTTTTAGACTGGGATAAATTAACTTTTGGGGATATGATTGACCCTAGAAGAGGTTTTATTTATAGTACAGGCGATCAACGTAGAGGTGGACAAAGAGGATTTTTTGATGCTTCTGCTGGATTCGTTGGGTATTCTAAATATTTCTTCTTTGGATTTGCGGCCCACCATTTAAACATGCCAAATGAATCTGTTATCATTGGTAACTCGCCAATGCCTATGCGATTCACTGCACATGCTGGAGCTGAAATTCCATTGGGTGGAAAATCAAAATATCAGAATGTAACATCAATTATGCCTAATATTATTTGGCAATACCAACAAGGATTCCAAGAATTGTGTATTGGTACCTATGTGAAATATGGAGTATTTACTGCCGGAACTTGGTTCAGAAACAGAGATGCATTCATTTTAACAATGGGTATTAATACAGGAACTTTTAGAATCGGTTATAGTTACGATGTTACTGTATCAAAATTAAACAATGGTGTATCAGGTGGTTCACACGAGGTTTCATTAGGGATTTACACAAAATGTAAGCCTTCTGTGAAGACCTTTAAAACAATTTCTTGTCCATCATTTTAACTTTTTTTGTAACCAAATGTTGATTATCCGTTAATAACATTAACTTTGGACTTCCCAAAAATGAAAAAACAAACTAGGAATATGAAAATGTTTCGTTTAATTGCGGTTGCCATCACAGGTTTGGCACTTGCTGCTTGTAGTAGAGATGTATCTTCATCCACTGGATGGGATTACAACAATGTAAAACAAGGAGGCTTTCAAAAAGTACCTTTTGCCGATCAGGAGACTGGTCCAGGCTTGGTAATGGTTGAAGGTGGTACTTTTACAATGGGTATGGTTGAACAAGATGTAGTGTTTGATTACAACAACAGACCAGCTCGTGTAACAGTTTCTTCGTTTTACATGGATCAAACAGAAGTAACTAACTTCCATTGGTTGGAATATTTGTATTGGTTACGTCGTTCGTATGAAAAATATGACATGGTATTTAAAAATGCTTTACCAGATACATTGGTATGGAGAAGTCCTTTAGCATTTAATGAAAAATATGTAGATTACTATTTACGCCACCCTGCATACCGCGATTATCCGGTAGTAGGTGTTTCATGGTTGCAAGCTACAGATTTTTGTAAGTGGAGAACAGACCGTGTAAACGAATACATCTTAGTTCGTGAAGGTGTTTTGGGTTGGGATGTTGATGCATCTGATGCTGAAACATTTAATACCGATGCTTACATGGCAGAACAATTTGAGCAAGACCCTGAGTTGGGTGGTAATAAATTAATCGATTTAAATCCTTCTAATAGAGATGGCAAGAAATTGGGCGTACGTAATGTACGTATGGAAGATGGTATTCTTCTACCACGTTACCGCCTCCCAACAGAAGCTGAATGGGAATATGCATCCATTGGTTTGATTGGTAATTTAACTCCTGGTACGGAAGTAATTACAGAGAGAAGACAATATCCTTGGAATGGCCACTTTGTTCGTCAAGACAACAAAGAGTTTACAGGGATGATTCGTGCTAACTTTGTTCGTGGAAAAGGTGACTACATGGGGGTTGCTGGAAAATTGAATGACGGAGCAGATGTAACAGCACCAGTTGAATCGTTTTGGCCTAATGATTATGGTTTATACCACATGGCTGGTAACGTTTCAGAATGGGTAATGGATGTTTACCGTCCATTAACTTCAGAAGATTTTGATGAGTTTAGACCGTTCCGTGGAAGTGTGTATCAAACTAAAGTATTGAATAATGACGGTGTTATCGAACAAAAAAATCAACAAGTGATGTATGATGTACACGGCATGAAAGAATATTTGAATGCTTTTGAACGTGTAAGATACCAACGTGTATCTGCGGCTGAACATAATCCAAACGATACTGTAATCCCAGCTGGTATTCAAATGCACAACCTTTCTGAGCACAGATACAAGCGTGGACAAGCGCCAGATCCTTACTATGTTTCTCACGGTAAAACAAAAGACTCTGTTGAATTGGCTTTGATTAGAACGTTGAATGAAGTATTGGATAGAGCAATTGCATTTAAAAATGACAAGTACGATATCGAAGCATCTTCTTTAGTACAAGACGAAATCTTTGAAGGTATTTTTGCAGATGTTACACGTGAAGGACCAGATGAAGAATATTCTTTCGAAATTGTTCCAATGTTGCGTGAAGGATTTAACCAATTTATTATCAATACTCCTGGTAAATTAAAATACAGAAATGTAACTGAAGAGGAGAACATTGGCCGTTTGAACTATCGTAAAGATGATTATATTGATTATTTAGATGGCGACATTGAGAGTTCAATCTATTACAACGACGATAAAGTTAAAAACGGAATCAACGAAGCAACTCGTGACCCGAACTTGGTAATGTATCAAAGTCAATATGAAACATACGGTTTAGACGGGGTACAAATCAAACCAGAAGACAGAACATCATGGCCTACAACTTTAGTTTCAGATAAGTCTAGAGTTTATAAAGGTGGTTCTTGGAGAGATAGAGCTTATTGGTTGAATGCCGGTTCTAGAAGATTCTTGGATGAAAATCAATCTACTTGTACTATCGGATTTAGATGTGCAATGGATCGTGTGGGAAGTCCGACCGGAAACAATTACGGCAAAAAGAAGAAAAAGAAAAATAAATAGTAAATTTAAACCCACTCAAACGAGTGGGTTTTTTTTGTCTATGAATAAGCTATATACAATTTTTAAAGAAAGCAGTGGTGTAGTAACCGACACCCGCAAAATAACTAAAAACTGTCTCTTTATTTGCCTTAAGGGTGAAAAATTTGATGGAAATAGTTTTGCAAATGAAGCTGTAAAATTAGGAGCATTCAAAGTGCTTATTGACAATCCTGAATATGCAATCGAGGGAAAAACCATATTGGTTGAAAATTGTTTACTTACCTTGCAACGTTTGGCAAATCATCATCGAAAGCAATTTTCTATTCCAATTATTGGTATTACTGGAAGCAATGGAAAAACAACTTCAAAAGAGTTAATTTCAACAGTTTTACATACACAATTTAAAGTTCACTATACACAAGGCAATTTAAACAATCACATTGGTGTGCCTCTAACTCTTTTGCAATTAACCACTGAGCATGAAATTGCTGTGATTGAAATGGGTGCTAATAAACCCGGAGACATCAAAGAACTGGTTGAAATTGCTTTACCTACTCATGGCATTATTACAAACGTTGGTAGAGCTCATCTGGAAGGATTCAAATCTTTGGATGGAGTAATACAAACAAAAACAGAACTGTATCGTTTTCTAAGTGAAAACAATGGTCATATTTTTGTCAACAGGCAAGATGAAATTCTTACCCAGCGAATACCACCAAACACTAAATATCACTATTACAACGATGAAGCTGAACTAAGTGGTGAATTGATTGCACTTACTCCTTATGTAAAGATGAGATGGATTGAAAAGAAATTTAGAAGCAACATCATAGAAACTCATTTAATAGGAGAATACAATTACCTCAATTTTTTAGCCGCAATCCGTATTGGGAGGTATTTTGGAATCACTGAACAAAACTGTAGCCAAGCTATCGAGAATTATATACCAACAAACAATCGATCTCAAGTTAGCAAAACAAAGAAGAACACATTGATACTGGATTGTTACAATGCAAACCCAACGAGCATGGCATCAGCATTATCTAGCTTTTCTAAAATTGATCATCCGTTAAAGATTTTTATTTTAGGAGACATGTTGGAAATGGGGCAAGAATCTGAGCTTGTGCATGAAGAAATTATTCAACAAACAATTGATTTGAAGCTAAGCGGATTCTTTATAGGAACAGAGTTTTTAAAACATAAAGGGAAGCATCCAAGTGCTCATTTCTTTAGTTCCATAGAGGTATTGATTGACATATTTAAGAAAGAAACACCGCAAGATTTGCTTATCTTATTAAAAGGATCAAGAGGAATAGCAATAGATAAAGTCATTCCATATTTATAAAAAAAAGAGGCTACTTCAAATGAAACAACCTCTCCAATTTTAACTAGTTTATCTTAATCCGCTAATACTCCTCTTGAGATAACGATTTTTTGCACCTCAGATGTTCCTTCGTAGATTTGAGTGATTTTTGCATCACGCATCAAACGCTCAACATGGTATTCTTTCACGTAACCATAACCACCGTGTATTTGAACAGCTTCTACCGTTTGTTCCATTGCTACACGAGAAGCAAACAATTTTGCCATTGCCGAAGATTGATCAAAGTTTCTTCCGGCATCTTTATCCGCAGCAGCACGATAAACCAACAAACGAGCAGCATCAATATCTGTTGCCATATCTGCCAATTTAAAAGCAATTGCTTGGTGTTTAAATATTTCTTTTCCAAATGCTTTGCGTTCTTTAGAATACGCAGCAGCCAATTCCAATGCACCAGCAGCAATTCCAAGTGCTTGTGCTGCGATTCCAATTCTACCACCAGATAGTGTTTTCATCGCAAACTTAAATCCAAATCCATCTTCCCCTATTCGGTTAGCTTTAGGAACTTTCACATCGTTGAAAAGCAAAGTATGGGTGTCAGAACCACGAATTCCCATCTTATCTT
>JBDHXR010000012.1:0-32985 GCA_039810825.1 Fluviicola sp. | reverse complement strand
ATCCGGATTTAATCGAGGGAAAAGTAAACGGACAAACCATCTACATACGCACTGAGTTTGTAAAAAAATAAATTTGTTTTTTTTATTAAATTATTGGGAAAAGACAAAAAAAAGGGAAATTTTTCAATTTCCCTTTGTGACCTCGTCAGGAGTCAAACCTGAAACCTTCAGAGCCGTAATCTGATGCTCTATTCAATTGAGCTACGAGGCCTTTTGCGGGTGCAAAGATAATGACTTTTTTTGCTTATCCAAACGAATAAATAGTTTTTTTGGAATTTATTGAATCTCTGCAGAAATACCTCGTTCTAACAACGCTGTACACATGGGCTCGAGCATATCAAAATCACCACGTTTTACTTGGCATTTTCCGTTGAAGTGAATAATCCAAGTACACTGCTCTGCTTGAACAATTTCATGTTTACACACTTTGACCAACGAATCAATAACGTGGTCAAACGTATTCACATCATCATTAAAAACAATTAATTCTTTTTTCCCTACTAAAGCTTCTAATACAGCTACTTCTTCTTTTTCAATTGTTTGCATAGCATTCCATTGTTTTACAAAATTACAACTTATTTTACAATAGTTCCATTAAATCGTTCAACCTGTTGTTGCATTTGAATATATTGTTCTTTGTTGTGTGGTAAAAATGTGATGGACAAGGTGTCTTTTTCAATTGCCATGGTATATGGTACTGTTAAGCGTATGTTCCAATTTGCCCAAGCGCCTGACAATTGACTTAACTTCCAAGTTGCTGTAAAAGATGATGTGTCTGTTTCCGGACTATCAAAATTAATCGATTTTGGAGCAACAAGGGTGTCAAAAACGAGCGGTGAATTAATAAGTTTCAGTGGTTCTGCATAAGAAATAGACTTGATGTGTTTATCTGTTGCATCGTAGTAAAACACCCCTTGCACACGCAATTGATTCAACTCACTGAGTGGAAATTCATCAAAGGTGTTTTTTGAAACCAATTTATAATCATTCGAAAGTTTTGTTTCTCTTATTGGGTTGTCTTTTTTGTAAGATTCTACTACTAAATCTGATACCGGTTTTTCATCCACTTTAGGTAAATCTACTTCTTTAACCAAAATTGTATCGCCTAGGTTTTGAAGCAGGTCTTTAGCTTCTTGCAAAGAAATACGTTTGCCTTTGTAATATGCAGTAATAAAGGCATCTACTATTCCTTTTTCAATCACTTCAGCTTTTTTAGGTCGTGCCTCATCTATGCTTCTAAATGTGCCGGTAGAATATCGAATTTGACCGTTATCTAAGCGCAATGTAACCAAAGGAGTAATGAAATGCAACTGTTCATCGGTGGCAGGTCGGTTGTAAACCCCAACTTGAACGGTAAAATACAAGCCTTTTATTTCTTCTGCAGCAATAGCAAGCGCTGCACCATCTGCTTTATTGTAATCGCTAATTTTGGGTGTTGTACTGTGTTGTACTTGTATTTCTTGAGGCAATTGAGCAATGGTGTTTTCTATTTGCTCCATCACAATTTGGTTTTGAGGCATTGGTTTGCACAGTCCTTTGTCTTCTAGCTCCCTTGCTTCTGCCAACTGAATTCTCTTCCCATCACAATAGGCAACCACAAATGCATCTGTATAACCTAAAGCTCTAATATCTTTTTGAGCTTGAAGAACTTTTTGCCTATCACCAAAATACCCGGCTAAATAACGTGTAATTCCGTTGTCTAACTTTTCGCCTGTAACCGGAGTAAATTCATGAAACAAATCCTCTGGAATCGGTTTAGCAAATGCTCCAACTTGCACTCGATACACTAATCCAGAAGGCGCTTTTACCCCAATTGGAATTGTTTTTATTACTGCATTTTCTGTCTTTAGTTGATTGTCTTTTTTAATTTCAAAGCCCTGCCCTATTTCTGGTGCTACTAATTCGGTTAACGCAACATGTGGTTTTGAAACAGGCAACTCTCGAACCAACACATTCTTCCATGTTTGAAGGTTAACATCTAAAGACTTTAACTGTGTTTCCAATTGCAATTCTAAACGTTCAATATCGGTTTGCTTCTTACTAATTTGCGCATATAGTGATTCTATTTCTTTCTGTATGGTATCTTTTAAAGTAGTTCGAGTTGAATTAAAATATTCATTTTTTAAGGTGTCCACTAATTTCTGCAACTGAAGAGCTTGCCATTTCTCTTTATTTATTTGTTGCTGTTTTTCTCTAAATGCATTGTAATTTTTATCTGATGTAATGTTTTGTTCTTCTTCTTGTGTTATTTGTGTTTTTAAAGCAACATCTTTTGTGGTATCAAAAACAGGCTCATCTCGAAGTTTATCGAGTTGCTTGTTGATTCCCTCTACAACTTGTTGAATGCCTACCTTTTCTTGTTCCAGTTCAGTTTTTCTTTCACTTGAAATAGCCGAAATCATCAACTCTCTTTCCAATTCTCCAATCTCTATTTCGAATCGACGTTTTAATGATTTTAATTGTGTTTCAGAAAGCAATACGCCTTTATTTTCATCATAAAACTTTTGACTTTCTATAGCTGAATTTGTTGCATCCAATAAGGTCAAAACTGCAGTTCTTTCTACTACCGTAGTATTAGGCATAGATGCTGTTCGTTGCAAAACAATATTTTTAACAGTATTGTCTGTGTTTTTCTTACTTAAATCATCACTTAACTCAACAATATGCGCACGCAATTCTTCATTTCTTAGTTCTGTTTTTATTTTTTCCTGTAGAGCTTGCGAAGCTTGATTTTTTTCCAATTGTTTACTCAGTTCAACCTTCTCTTTGTCTGAAGCATTTACAATTTTATTGTTGAGGGCTTCTTCTTCCTGTTTCAGTGCTTTCAGTTGAACGTCAGGGTTGATGGTTTGAGCAATTACTAAAGGTTTTTCGATTGCTTTCAATGTGGATTCAACTTCTTTTTTTCGCTCTTGAACAGTTTTCAATTGTCTTTTTAAATCAGATAAATTGGCTGTATCCGGAACGTTTTTTTTGCTTTCAGCTTCAATGAATTGATTGATGTTTCCTTCCAATTCATTCAAGGTACTTAGTTGTTTGTTTGCTTCTTCGGAATTAGTAACCTTCTTATTCATTGTGAATTCGTATTCATCTCCCAAAGTTTGATATAGGCTTTGTGGCTTATTGCTTTGCATCAGTTCTGCCGCTTGATCAACTAATTTCTGCAGTTTTTGTTCTCGATCTTTTGACTGATCTATCAGTTTATCAAGTACTACATTTTCTGCTGCAAGCTGAGAATTAAAAGAAGTTTCGATTTGGGTTGAATTTTGATTTTTTGATTGAGTTAAAAGCTCTTGTAACTTTTTTTCTTCTTGAATCGATGACTGTATGGATTGAGAAGTTAACGAATGCGTAGAATCTATCTTAAGTGGTTTAAAATCTAGAACATATTTGTTGATTACATCTGCTTCTTTCACATTACTAACCTGGTGTGCTATTGCAAGTTGCTTTTTTTCCGCTACACTTTCAGAATGCGTTTCAATCAATTGAGTTATTCTATTGCTTTCAGTCAAAAGTTCAGCATTCTGTTCGTCTGCTTTCAATTTGGCATCTACACGCGTTTTTTGATCCGATAATTCTTTGACCAACTTGCTTTCTTCTGCGATTATTAAATCTTGTTTTTCATTGTTCGGTTTGACCTGTTTTTCAATTTCAGCAACAGTTTGTGCATAATTTTGTTCTAATTTGTCTGATGAAACCGTTTTTTCCTCAGAAGCAACAAGTGGTTGATTTAACTCTTTACTGCGAATTGCAATATTTTCATTAAATTGTTCTACAATTTCTTTTAATACTTCCGTTCGTTTTGTGGAGATAGCATCGTTCTTCAACGACAATACGTCAATTTCATTTTGAATTTTAATGGTAGAAAGAGAGTCCAATGTATTCAATTCCTGCAATTTCTTTTTTGCATCTAAACTGTTCGCTTTTGCTTTTTTATTTTCATAGTCAGGCAATACTTGTTTCATCTCAGAGTCTATTGTTACTGCTGAAACTGCATCGTTTTGTTTGTTTTGAATTGTATTTAAAGCTTCTTGCTTGCTGTTTAATTCATCATAAAATTTTGTTTTCAAAGCAGTCAATGCATCCTTTTTAGATTGAGCATTCGCATTCAACGGATCTTTTGCAATGGAATCATAAACCTGTTCCAATGCGTTGTCTATTTTATCCAATAAATCATCAATATTTTGGATTTGATTTGTCAACCGTTTTTGTTCATTTTTATCTTTTGACAATTCAGATTGCTTTTCTTCAAAAGTAGGGTCAAGCTCTAATAAAATACGTTCTTCTGAAACAGCAGCTGTTGGTTGATTGGTGATATCTTCTTTCCCACTCGTATTTTGTGTCAATTGTTCTTTTTGATTAGACAATTGTTGCTGTTTAACCACAATCTGCTTTTTCTGTTCATTCAAGTCTGAATTAGATGGATTTTTTGCCAATTCACTTTCTAAAACACGGAGTTCACTTGCTAACTTATTTTCAAATTGAGTAATGTTTTTAAGCTGTAGCAGCTGTTTTTCAGTTGAAGTTATTCCTTCTTGCTTCTCAAGTGCAGTCTGTGACAATTGAAAATCAGATTCCATCAATTCAACGTTCTTTTTAATATTATTGGCAACCACATCCAAGCTGTTTTGTCCATTTTCTTCTGGATTTATTTTCTCCGCTTGCTGTTTCACAAAAGATTCCAAAGTTCTGTTGTTTACAGAATTAACGGAATTCAATTTTGCCAGCGCTTCTTCTTTTGTTTTTATAGGTGAGTTTGAGGAATGTTGCAAGGAGCTGATAAATGAAATTTGATTGTTGTTCTCATCGTATTCTTTGCTGAGCTTTGAATTTTTTGTTTCCAAGCGAGCTAATTCTCCATCAACAAGTTTCATTTCAGCAATTTTGGCATCTATTTTAGATTGAATTGCTTCTTGATCTTTGGCTTTTGCTTGTTGTTTTGATAGTTCTAAATCTTTAAGTTCTTTGGTGAGTTGGGCTTTGTTTTTTGAATACTCCGCTTCTTGAGATTTCAACTTAGTAATTTCATTGTTCAATTCTCGATTGTCTTGTTCTAATTTTTCAATTGGCCCGCCTTGATTATCATTATTTATAGCCAAAATCACTGCTTTATTTTCAGAGAAAAGGACTTGCACTTCTGAATATTTTTCGGCTATCAATTTGCTGTTCAACGAATCGTTGAAAGCAGCAATTTGCTTTGTCTTCATCGTTTCAATAGGTAATAACTTAGAAAGACTATCTGAATACGCAAGGCTTTTCTCAATTTCAGTTTTCAGTGTGTGTATTCTATCAACCTTATTACTCGCTTCAATTATCAATTCATTTTTTCGAATTTCGGAATCTGTATTATTTGATTCAGCTACATTTTTCTTGATTTCGGCTTGCAGTTTTTCAATTTCAGTTGCTTTTTCATAAGCATTGGTGGTTGCACCTGCAACAATTTGTTGAATTCCAGTTGACTTTAGTTCCTGTTTTTGTACAATTTTTTCATACTTAGCAAGTATTTGCTGATTTGATACACCGTCTAAACCAATATTCGCAAGAATTTTATCCCGATCTTTTGATGCATTCAAATCATTCAAATTAAAATTTGAAGCATTAACGTTCAGCTCAGATTTTTTTTGCAACTCAACAGCCAAAGCATCTTCGGATAAATTGTTCTCAATTTTCAAAGGAACACGTTCTACCCTCACTTTATAGACATGAATTTTGCCATTTTCACTTTGTCTTGAAGAAGCGAAGTAGGCATTCTCACCCAATGAATCTGCAATGTAAAACAAATCGTCTGCCGGAGTAGATACAGCAAAGTCCATATTTTCTACATCAGAAAAGGTTTCAGATTCTTTGTTGTACTTTGCTCGAAACACATCATAACCACCCATTGAGTTGTGGCCTTTTGAACTGAAATACAAATAATTTCCATTGGGAGCTAAATACGGATAATCTTCATCTGAATTGGTGTTTACACTTCCTTGAATGGGTTTGGGCATTCCCCAATTTCCATCTACCATTCTTTGCCTGTAGTAAATGTCTTTGTGCCCATTGTCTTTATCTCCGTATGAAGAATAGAACACTATTTTAGCGTTATCCGGGAAATGAATAAGCGGAACATGTCCCCTTTTCTTATCTACTTTAGATTGAAAATTAGCCGTTACCAAAATTACTCCACCAATGTTTGAAAGGTTATACAACCTGAAAAATGAAGCAGATTCTACTTCTTTTTTCTCAAACACAATCAAATCAAGTAAATTTTTAAGGAGTAACTTTCCGTTGTTACACATTTCGATCTGACGTTGGGTTTCAAAAGAAGCCTTGGGTTTTGACCCCGATTTTTGAAGGTATGTTTTGTAATTTTTGATGGCTTCATCGAATTGAAAACTCAAATGATAAGCCTTCCCAAGAAAATAATATGCTTCTGGGTTTACCAATGAATCCAAAACGCTAAATTTTAGATACTTCAATGCATCTTGTTTTCTATAGGAATTGAATAACAAACAACTTCCATATCTAAAATTGTACTCAGAAGAACGAGGATCTAGCGCAATCAACCTTAAATAAAGAGGTGTAGCCTCAACAAACTTCTCTTTATGAAACAAATCATCAGCTTCTGTTTTGATGGTAAGTTCAGAATCTTGGGCAAAAGAATAACTCACTGTTAATGAAAACAGCAAAAACAACACTCTAGAAAACAAATTTCTCAGCGAATCCAATATCAACCAATTGTATGTCAACTAATACGCTTATTTTTTAAAAAGGTTCATTTTCTTTTCAGTACCTTCTAGTAGTCTTTTAATATTTTTTCTATGGGCAAAAACCACGATTGCAGCAAGTAAACTTCCAAAAATTGGCAACGCATACGTGTTGATTGGAAACATCCACAAACTAATCGAAAAAGCAAAAGCAGCAGCTATTGAACCTAATGAAACGTAATTTGAAACAATAAAAACAAGTAAAAAAATCACAAGACATATTGCTGATGCAACAGGCTGTAAACCAATGATAACACCCAAAGAAGTTGCCACACCTTTTCCTCCCTTAAATCCAGCGAAAATTGGGAAAACATGCCCCAACACAGCCATAAATGAGGCTACCAATTGAATATGAGTTAAATGAGGGTCTGCAAATCCATAAGGTAAAATAAAATAAGGCAAAATCACTGCAGTGAATCCTTTCAACACATCTATTGCCAACACTGCTTTACCAGCCTTCTTCCCTAGTACCCGAAAAGTATTGGTTGCACCAGCATTGTTGCTTCCGTGTTCGCGTACGTCTATTCCATATTTAGCTCTTCCAATCCAAACTGCTGTGGGAATAGACCCCAAGAAGTAGGCTGGAATTGCCCATAAAAAATCAATCCAACTCATTATTATTCAAAGATAGCATTTAGTTTACCTAAATAAACAGAGTTGTTAGAAATTTGATACAAGAAGTTCTTTATTTTACGTTTTTCTTCTTTCAATACTCCAATGGTTGAAGATAAATCTGTATCATTTGTGATAATGTTCAATGTACCTTCTTTTTTCAACATGGCGTAATCAAACATATAATTTGGTCCGCCTGGTACTTGCATGGCAAAAGCAAAATGATCTCCGTTGCTTGAATAAATTTGTTCAAACAAGGCTCTAAACACCACTTGTCTCATTACCATTTTCCCATACAAGTTCACAATCGAAGCACTTTCTAAACTTGACATTAAGCCTCTTGTATCAATGCGTGTTGGAGTAGATTTCAAGCGAATTCCTGTAATAACAATCGATTTTTCTAACTCCTCTGGTACACGCTTCACTTTTTTGTCTTGCGACAATGTGAAATCTGACTTCAATTTGTCTGAAACTTTCTGCCCGCTCCATGTAGCAATTGCTTGTTCAATGTTTGTATTTTCATACGACAAAGGCTTAGATCCTTCGTAGTCAACAATACGTTGTCCCATGCTTTCAAAAGCTCCTCTGTCTAAAGGTAAATTAAACATCATGGTTGAGTTTACATCTGTTACACCCGTATTTTGGTCGTAGTTTACAATACCCACAGCATCCACAGAAATATCGCCATAATCCATTCCTAGATTAATTTTCCCCTCGCCCGTAAGTGAACAAGTTTCGGTGTTTAGTGTTAATAAATTGCCGATTTCATTGCGATTGACAAGCTTTTCTTTGGAACTAATTTGAAACTCTTTTGCTTGAAAGTCATATTGTAAAAGTCCGGTAGCTGTAATGAAAATTGGATCTGTTGCCACTTCAAGTGCCGACAAGAACGTAGGGTAAAGACGAATCGAATCTTTCGCTCTTGAATCACGCCAAACAATTCCTGCAGCAATACTTTGCCCATCCAATGTTTTCATTTTATCGTTTACAGGTATCTGGATGTTTTTAGGATCAATAGCTGCTGTAAACGACATCCAACTTTTGGTGAATTTATTGCAATTGTGATTGATTCTAGTTGCACCAGAGAACGTAATTAATGGGTCGGAAGCCTTAATCTTTACGCCACCATAATAGTCGAAGAATTTGTTCAATTTGAAACCTGCATCATTTTTTACAGTACCATAAGCCGCTGTTTGTAAACTTGAGTCCACATAAATTCGATCCATGTGGATTAGTGTTTTAACTGAGTCTGCATCGTAGTATGGATAATCTCCAACAGATTTATAGCTTCTTCTAGCTAACACTTCGGTAGTAGCATTGATGAAAGTATGATACTTTGTAACAAAATTTGCTACAATTTTTGAATTTACTAAAGGATCAATTGCAGCTTTTTTGCGAATGGTTAATTCCATGTCTGCAGGATAAATTCTAGCATCTGCTACATCAACGTACTCAGTTTTATAACAGTAGATTGTTTTCCCTTTCAAAGAAAAGCGAGCTTTAGGTGAAGAGAATCGTAGTGAATCTTGCTCAGGATGAGTAGAAACGAAGTTGTTGGTTCTCAACTCCAAATCCGTATTGATGTTGATGTCATTTTCTTTTTGACTTTTCTGAATGTCTAATTCATCTTTGTCCATCAACCAGATAAACATATCCATTCTACAGATGTACTGATTTACCGGAAATTCAATCACAGACTCGCCGTTGTTTGATTTGAATTCTCCTTTTCGATCTTTGAATGAAACGTGACAAGCCACATTGTCTGTTTTAAAAGCCAGCGGATCTTCTCCGGGTTCTTGATAAATGTTTTTCAAGTTAAATAAGGCAGTATCCGAATCGATATCATAACGTTTGAATTTGAAACGATCTGAACCCAATCTTGCTTTATCCATGTTCGCAATACCAAATCCTGTCATTCCTGTTGGTTGTATAATAGCAGTTCCATTGAGTTTTGCTTGACCTCCAAAGAACACTAAATCTTCTTTTGGCGTAGACGCAGCTTTTAGTACATTGCTTTTTGGAATATAGGTAATGAAGGCATCTGGCGAAGTCACATCTGGGAATTGTACACCCGTTTCATTGGGTTTATTTTCAAATTTTGCATATCCCAAGGTTGAATCAGGTAAAAAAGTAAAGGCTTTAGAGTCTGAAATGGAATAAATAAATTTGATGACCCCTGAACCTTGCAAACCATTGTTTGATAAAACAATTTTATTGGTATATTTTGCCTTGGTTCCATAAAATGTATATCCTTCAGTAGGTGCCATTGTGCTAAAACCTAACGAATAATCAGGCATTATTTTTAAATCTTCTTTAATCGCTGGAAAAATTCCAGCAGAAATCAATTCTCCTTTCAGTCTGAACGAACGCTCATTAAAATTATCTAAACTATCCATTTCAAATGGCAAGCAAGTATAGTAGAACCGTGCTGAATCATACGCTCCTTTGAAAAGATTTTGTTGGTTGTAATATACTTTAGATGGTTTAGCTACTTTCAGTTTTGGGTAATTGGTAATTTCTTTCTTCATCCCAGAGCGGTTTGAAGGATCATCCACTACTATTTCTCCTACAATGCCGTTTATAGGTGACCCCAAAGCAATAGATGTGTTTCCGTCTTTTGCTGAAAACGGTTTTGCTCTAAAATAACTTTTCTCCGTTTTTAATAAATTAATTTTGTTTGAAGCGTATGAATAGTTTGCTTCTTGCGTGTTGATTTCAAATTTACCGGAAGAAACCCAACCAGAGAATTTAAAGTCTCTATTTTTACCAATCAATACACTTGCGTCTTTCGGTAAAACAAAGGTTGACTGTGCATCAGAAATATTCACGCGATCTACAGCTGTTAAGTTTAAGTCCAAAGTCTTTAAATCCATCTTCCCGAATGAAGTAACCAATCTGCGTTTTGCACTTAACAATGAGTCATTTTTTGCAATTTGTTGCAACGCCGGGTTGTCTTTTAGCATTTCAGGAGCATATTTTGGTTTTGGTCTTAAGTCGGTAACAAACGAAAGGTTGTCGTAATCTCTTTTACCCGATCTTGCCTCGATAAAGGTTTTTGTTTTTGGATTCACGGTTACCGTTTTTGCATCGGTATCATAACTAATGAAACCATACGCGGCAAGGTCTAACAATTGCATTTTAACTTGATCAACAGTTTTACCAAGTGCTGTAGCAGCTTTCCCTTCTGTTAAATTAAAATCATCGTACTTGTAACAATAATTATACAAAGCTGCTAACGGATGCGTTTGATCCATTCCTTGCAATTTGTCATAGAGTCTTCCGTCATAAAAATTTGTTGATTCAAAACGAGCAATTCGCTGTTCTTGACTGGTTCCAAACTCATACGTAAAGTCAAGATTTGAACTTCCTTTTTTCCAAACCACTTTTTGAACATACCATTCCAATTGGTGGTAAGAGTCTGTGAAAGGCGTTACTAAAACACCTGTTTTTCCACGAGTTAGTTCAACCACATTCGAATCTTTTAGGTACACAAATCCTACTCCCGGATGTGTAATGGAGTCACTTGTACCAATGTAAATCGTCATTTGGGTAATATTTGACAATATTTTCTGAGGTTGAATGGCAATAAGCTGAGATTTAGCAACCATAAATTTCTGTCCGTCTTTTTTCAAAATCAACTTGGCAGGTTCAGTTTGATTCCCCAATCCAATTACACTTGCACCTTGCAATGAAAAACCTCCAATATAATCGATATCAGGTAAAATGTTTTTGATTTCATATTTGCGTTCATACGATGTGAATTGCGGATAGTTTTTATCTGCTTCTCGAATCACCCGAAAAGCTCTTTCGTTGAATACTCCAAGAATTTTTTTACCTGGAAAAAGAGGACTTGTGAACAATACAGAGTCTGCCTTGATGTTATTCGCTTTCATCGAAGCACTGTAATTGGCTAGCTCTGCAAATGTTTCGTTTTCTTTCAACCCCACTTTTACCCAATTGACTTTACCGCCTTTACCTTCCCATTTTTTCAATATTGGATCATAAATTCCGTCTGTGTTATACACCACCAATGAATCAATAAATCTAGGCTCATCGCGTTTTGCTCCTTTATTTGGAAAGCCACAAACTAATCTGCCTTTTGTAAATTTAATAATCGGTCTGTCTGTATATTCAAAAATATAGTTTCCATAGAAATACCATTCTTCTGTAGAACTGCTAGCCAACAAACCTTTGGAGAAAAACCCTGCAGATAGCTCAATAAAATCTTTAAATTTATTGATGTTTTTTCCGTCGAGTAATTTATCAATGGTGCTGTGCCAAGCTGAAAAAGACGATTGCGGTTGTTTGTTCTTCACAAAGGAATAAACAGAAAACACATAATTGTATATTTCCGGATACACTTTTAGCCTTTTTGTTTCCATTTGGTTACATGTAACTGCCATCTGCTGAAAGTAGGTATCAGGAAATTCTGAAGGATTCATTAAAGCCAAGGTAAATTCTTTTTTCAAAAATTCTCGTTGGTCATTTTCCAAATAATCATTCACATTGGTTGAAAATATTTTGATGAATTTTTCTCTGTTATCTGGATACGTTTGACCCAAGGAAGAAAAAATACTTCCAATTAAAATAGTAATCAGTGCTAGCTGTTTCATAGTTATTGTTTTATTAGTTTCATGGCTGCCCACGTTTCTTTTTCAAGTGTTTCCAACAACACAAACCCAACTTGATTTGCTGCTGCCTCCATTTCTGGCACATCTGAGGCAAAAAATCCGCTTAAAAAGAGCAATCCATCTTTTTGGCAAATTTCTGCATAGTGTGATAAATGACTTTTCAAAATATTTTTATTGATGTTAGCAAGTATCAAGCCGAAATTGTTCTCTTTTACTACATCAATATCTCCTTCTCTACTCTGTATGTGAATACAGTTGTTTCTTTTTACATTTTCAATTGTGTTTTCAACTGACCATGGTTCAATATCAACGGCAAGAATATCTGCAGCTCCAAGTTTTTCTGCCAAAATTGCCAAAACTCCTGTTCCTGTTCCCATATCCAATACATGTTTTGGAACTTTGGATAAATTCAACAGCAATTGAGACATTAAATAGGTAGTTTGGTGATGACCGGTACCAAAAGACATTTGTGGTTGAATCACTATCCGCTTTCTATTTTCAAAAGCTTGTTGATCATGGAAAGGAGCAATAATCGCTAAGCGTGTATCAACCAAAACTGGCTCAAAAGAGGCTTCCCATTCAGCATTCCAGTTTTTTTGAGGGATTATGTTGATTTCTTTACTCAGCACTACATCTTTGTTCGAAGCTACCGAAGTACTTTCTAACAAAATGGAAACATCACCAATGGTAGCTGGAGCATAGGCTTGAATTCCGTAGTCTGTTTCCACAAAACTTTCGAAATCAAATTCAGCCAACTCGGCTATCAGAATTTCTGCCCACGGATTGCGTGGAGTAACTGTAATATTTAATTCTATATAGTCCATGTTTCTTTGGATACAAGTACTGAGAAATCTTCTGCTTTCAATGAAGCACCTCCAATTAATCCGCCATCTACATTTGGGCATGCAAATAACGCTTTAGCATTGCTTGGGTTACAACTACCGCCGTATAAAATTGAAATTTCATTTGCCAATTCTTGTGAATACCGTTCTGCAACCCATTTTCTAATTTCTGCGTGCATTTCCTCTGCTTGTTCTGTAGTTGCTGTTTTCCCAGTGCCAATTGCCCAAATTGGTTCGTAAGCCAATACCAGTTTTTTAAATTGATATGCTTCTAAATGAAAAACACTTTCTTCCAATTGCTGCTTCACGAAGGCAAAATAATTCCCGTTTTCACGAACTTCAAGTGGTTCACCACAACAGAAAAAAGCCTGAATTTGGTTTTTCAATGCTGCATCTACTTTCTGTTTCAAAAGTTGATTGGTTTCATGAAAACACATTCTTCTTTCTGAGTGACCAATTAACACATTGGAAACACCAAAACTTTTCAATTGCATCATGCTAACCTCGCCTGTAAATGCACCTTTGTCTTCAAAGTAAGCATTTTGAGCTCCAACGTGAATAGTCGATAATTTCTTTAAACAATCAGCAATATACAACATAGGAGGAAAAACAAAAACATCAAGTGCATTGAATAGAGAAATTTCATTCAATTCTTTACACAGGGCTCTATATTCTTCGCCTGTAAGATTCATTTTCCAATTTCCGGCAACAATTTTTTTTCGCATGTTATTTTTTTAATAAATTGGTTTTTATCCACGTATATTTTGGCAGTGATTTGCCTGAATATTTTCCTTTTACACGTCCGTATCTTAACACCATCAATGAAGGATTTATGCGCGACACTACTTTCAATTCCAAACCATCGTTCACAAAAACAGGAACTCTAAAATTAAACTTCCGTTGAAATTCTTCAATCTCATTTTCAGTGGCATTTACTACCATAATAAATGGAGTATTGTCTTTCTTGGCTGCTAAAAATATCGATTTGTATTCTTGAATATGTCTTGTATTCATAGCACTTAAATTGTTCGAAAAAAGAACCAGTATTTTAGGTGCTGTAAACAAGTAATCTCGAATTGAGACCTCTTGTAAGTCTGAATTTTCAACCATCAACGTATCTACAATTTGATAGGTATCTGATGGATATGATTCTTCGTGGTATTGATCTTGAGCTATTTCTGAATACATGTTGGTATGTATATCTTTTAATCTAAACCCAGGAACTTGTTTGTGTTTCATTTGCCTTTGAATAAAGGGAATTGACAATTCTTCTTCATTCAAAAATTGAACTAAACGTATTGGGTTAAACTGATTTGTATCAATGGAGGGTAATTTTGTTGGAACTATCTCTTTGTTTTCCATTGAAAGATACTTCCACTTATCTGTTTTATCCCAAATATTTGAATCAAAGTAGGCTTTGCTTGATGAATCGTACTCCACGATTTCTCCGGTTTTTTTGTTTTTATATTTCAAAATCGATTGATACACTCCCGGTTTGCCATCTTTTGTTAATGAAGGAAGCAAATTCCCAACGGCATAGGCTCGGTAATCTTTCATTGGGTCAAAAGTAAGAGTGAACCAAATAAACGATGCGCTTAAAAGTGTAATAAACAAAGCTGAAATGGTGTGACTTCCCAATAATTTACTGAATTTACTTTGTAAAAGCAAACTGCCTAAAAAGGATAGAATAGCGAACAAAACCATAAAATACCAGTCAAAAACCCATGATAAACCTGCTATCAAAAGCAAAGAAACAGGAATGTAAATCCAATTTTGTTTTACAGAATTCGGTTTTTGAGCTTTTTGTGTAATGAATATCCACACTATGAAATACAGTAAAATTAAGTCTTTCCACAAGGATTCAAGCGGAGTTAACGATCTACCCACAGAACCTTTCATTGCATCGCCAAAACACCCGCAATCCGTAACACACTGTGGAGATTTCATTTCTTCAACCACTATCTTATCGCTGTTTTTCTGAATGATCTTAATTGTGTGATTGGTCTTAGCTTCGTCTATTTTTTGCTGCCCTTCTACTGATGATAGCGCATAGGTGTCTCTATCCTTGAACGAATTTTTGGCATTGCACGTTGCGGTATGCCAAGTTAAAAACGTGAAAAACAACATCATTGGAATCAACAACCAACTCATTAACCTCATCTTCCCTCCAAGAATAACCAAAACCCCAATCACAATCTCAATGATGCAAATAACGATAGAAAACACCGAGGCATATTGAATGAAAACTTCTAATGAAAAAGAAGGTGCGCCAAACCATTCCTTGATTCTATATGCCAAAGCGCCATCTTGGAAATACTCTTCTAACTTGTATGAAAAACCTTTCGTATCGTTTGCCTTGATCAGTCCGGAAACAATAAACAAACTTCCAACTAACAACCTTGAAACAACAGCCATTAATCGAAGTCCTTTGAACAAAAAGAGCAATACAATCGTTGCAACTGCAGTGAATATTCCGGCTGCTATCAATACAAAGCTGAAGGCTTCAAAATAATTCAAAAAACCAGTTACTATTGCGCCAAAGCCGAGTATATTCAGAACGACAAATAATGTGTTCAATGGAAGAGAATGTCCAAATATTGGTTGGGTAGTTTGCATTGTTTGAGTAATTGACTAATGAATTGTTAAGTGAATAAGTGAAAACACGGAATAATTCAAAATATCAAAGTAATTTGAATCTATACCTTCGGACACGCTTGTTTTGCCATCGTTATCCTCAATTTGTTTGATGCGCAAAAGTTTTATCAGAATCATATCTGTAAGTGAACTCACACGCATATCTCGCCATGCTTCACCATAATCGTGGTTCTTTTTTTGCATCAATTCAAACGCTTCCTGAATCACTTGATCGTATAAGCTTATAGCATCCTTTTCGTTTAATTCCAACCCAAAACCTTCAGGGTTTCTAACTTGAATAATTGCCATTACACAATAATTCACAATCGCTTCAAATTCACCTTCAATACTCTCACCAACTTTATTTTCATTGGTCTCTTGAATTGTACGGATACGGTTTGCCTTGATGAAAATTTGATCGGTTAAACTACTTGCTCTAGCAATTCTCCAAGATGTGCCGTAATCTTTTGTTTTACGGGAAAAAATTTCTCTACATTTCTGTACAATCTGTTGATATTGTTCCGATGTTTGTGTCATTCTTTTGGAAAATGGATTTTTTAAGGCTTGAAAATACAACTTTTTATCGAGAACAACAGTTAAATGTTGGTGGGAAGTTATTCACGATTGATAAACCTCAAGTAATGGGAATTGTGAATTGCACTCCTGATTCCTTCTATAAATCTAGTCAAGTAGCTGATTTTGAAAGTCAAAAACTTCTAATCGACAAACATATACAAGACGGAGCTTTGTGGATAGATTTAGGCGCTCAATCTACACGACCAAATGCTACATACTTATCTGCAAACGATGAGTTGGAACGATTAATGCCCGCATTGCAGTATGTTTTGGAAAAATACCCTTCTGTTTTTGTAAGTATTGACACTTTTCAGGCGCAGGTTGCTGATGTGTGCCTGCAAACTGGCGCTCAAATGATCAATGACATAAGCGGTGGAAGAATGCAACCTGAAATAATGGATGTTGTGGCAAGTTATCGAGTACCATATGTTTTGATGCACACACGAGGAACTCCCGAAACTATGCAACAAATGACAAGCTACGAAAATATTGTAAAAGAGGTCATTTATGAACTAAGCGAGCAGGTTGAACGAGCAAAAAATAAAGGCATTTATGACATTGTTATTGATCCGGGATTTGGTTTTGCTAAAACACGTGACCAAAATTTTGAATTGCTTAAATTTCTTGATTTATTTCATGTTTTTGAACGTTCAATTTTAGTTGGTATATCCAGAAAATCAATGATTTACAAAACCTTAGGTGTTGAACCTGAAAACGCATTGAATGGAACTACTGTATTAAACACAGTAGCCTTGCAAAAGGGTGCTCATTTCTTACGTGTTCACGATGTGAAAGAAGCCGTAGAAACATGCCTTTTGGTGCAAAATCTACAATGCTGAGTACAGTTACTAAATTCTATCGCTGATTTTTAAAACAGGATATGCATTCATGGTTGCAGATGCTGTTGCTACCAATTTATTATTCTGATTTACAACTCTACCCTCTACAAACAAAATTCGATTTCCGGCTTTTAGTACGCTTGCTGTTGCTGTAAGCTCATCATCAAGTACGGCTGGTGACATATATTGAATAGAAATATTGACTGTAGCAACTACTTTCATGTCTTCGCAAACTTGAGAGAGACAAGCAACTCCCAAAGTAGCATCTAGCAAGGCAGCAACAGAACCACCATGTGCAGCAAATGGAGTAGCGAGCATGGCTTCTGTAATTTTCATTGTGTAAATCACTTCCCCTTTTTTGGGAATAGTGAAGTCCATGCCCAACAAAGCTCCAAACTTATTCCAGTTTATGTACTCTTGAATTATTGGGTGATCTTTTATTGTGCTCATTGATGAAATGCTTATGTTAGTTTAAGGATGATGTTGTGTTTTGGAAATTCTTCGTAAATACGTAAATTGAGGTTATGAAAAACATCGGAAGCATGGTCTGTTGCCGTCCAAGCGCGCACCAATAATTGCATGGTATCACCCAGTTGATTGATTGCTACATACGGAGCAGTATCGTGTTTTACCATTGAGTCTTGTGCCAATAGATCTAAAATCAGTTGCTTTGCTTGACCAAAATCTGCACCGTAAGCAATTGGAATGAGCCATTCTACCCTGCGTTGTTTTAACTTTGTGTAGTTTATAAGCGGAAAGTTTGCGATAGGACCGTTTGGCAATACAATCATTTTATTATCTGGCATCAACATATACGTATAAAAGATTTGAATTTCTTTTACTTTACCTGTTAAATTTTGTGTGAGTATAGTATCTCCAATTTTAAACGGTTTGAATAACAAAATCATAACACCGCCTGCAAAATTGGATAATGTACCAGAAAATGCCATACCAACCGCCAAGCCGGCTGCACCTAAAATGGCTACAAAGGAAGTCATTTCAATACCAAGTTGAGTGATTGCAGTAACAAAAACCAATACTTTCATGATGATTACTGCCAAACTCGACAAAAAGGTTACCAAACCTTCGTCAACTTTACCCTTGCTCATGATGCGGTTGATGAATTTACCCATCCATTTTGCAAACCACCACCCGATAAAAAGAATCATTGCAGCAAAGAGCAAATTGGTGCCCGATTTTACTACCCATTGTTTTGCCTCTGTTAAGCTAAATCCAAAAACCCGTTGAAAATCTGAAGACAAATCTTTTTCAACTACTTTTTCTGCTCCTTCAACTACTGAATTTACTGCAAAACTTAAATATTTATATAGATCAAACATACTGTATTAATTAACTCCTTTTGGGGTGTACATGGTTATTCCTTCCTTGTTATATGCTTCTAGCATAGTCAAAAACATGCCTTCTGCATCGAAAATCCAAGTGTCTGCTTTTGCAATTTTAAGCTTTTTCGCAACCTGAGCCTCTTCAAACATGGGCAATAATTCGTCGCATCTACGCTTAGCAGATTGCAACGGATTGTGAACTTTAACGTTGATATTGTATGGTGCAGTGTTTATCGGCACTACGCTAACTTCAAATTCTTGGGCAAAGTAAACAGGAAACGGAAAATTTTCTACTGCATCTTCTAACACATGTAAGGATGTACCCGCATTGTCTAACGTAACACCTACGTAAAGTATTTTCCCTTTCTTTTCTACAAGGCGAGCAAAAGGGCTGTTGGCTGAATACGGCGTTGGTTCATTTTTATGTCCAGAAGTAAACCATTCGGCATCCGGACCCAAGCAACAAACAGGTTCTGTAGGACTTTCAGATCGAATCACACCCGGAAGTTTTCGAAAGTATTCTGATAAAATCCCCATTTTTGAAGGAGCATGTGCTACATCAAAAACAGGATTGTTTTGAATATACTCCAGTTGCAAACCATTGTTGGGTGAAGAAGGCATCAGAATATTTCCTTTTTCTCCTATAACATCTTGCAAAGCGTTGATAAATGTTGCAGCACCACCTTCAACAAAGCCTAATTTAGAAAAACCAATGTGTACCAATACCGAATCTCCTTGTGTAATCCCACACTTTCTAAAATCATTCACTAAGCTTGAAAAAGTTGCGCCTAAACCTTCTTTCTCTTGTTTCTCAATTGAATTTCGGACAGCATTTTTTTTCGCGTTGCGATAAGAGATTAACAAAAAAGTAGGAGTAATCGACCTTAGAAAATTTTTCATCTTTCTAAAACTGAGGTTTTATAAGTTTATTTTCTGCAGCATAAAAATAATGCAATTCTTGTCCTTTTGTCAGTAAATAATGATCATCTTGCACTTTGCGAATGTTGTTGTAATCAACAGGAACAACCAATTCACCTTTGTACGTATAAATACCGCTGAGTGCACCCAATGTTACTATAAAGTGAGTATCATCAAGAGGTTTAATGCTTGTAAATTGGATGGGAATTACAATTTGTCCTTTTGAATTCACAGCCCCGCGCAAGGTCAAATCCTGCACAATTCCTAATCCGGTAGAAAAGCTTTCGGCATATTCATACGTAGCAGGGATAACTACTTTATTTGTTAAATCAATGAATCCCCATTTCCCTGCTTTCTCAAAAGCAATTAAGGAAGAAACAAAACTTAATTTAGCATAGGAAATAGGAATGACTACTTTGCCATTTTTATCGATGATTCCAAATTTACCTCCTTTTGAAACTTTTGCAAAATTTCCAAAAAACTCACCGTCTGATATTACGTTTGTAAAATAATCATACTGAGCATTTATCACTGTTTTTCCTTTGCCGTTAATGTAACCGACTTTTTCACCCGACACAAAAATTGCCCGATCAGCAGAGAGCTTACCCAACTCCTCAAAAACTGGAGTTTGAATTTTTGTTCCATCGTACTTTGCCAGTTGATAATCTTCATCGTTTTCAATGGCTATCAACGAATCGCTAAAAATTGAAACAGATTCAAACATTGGGCGAACGATGTATGTGCCGTAGGTATCAATAAATCCTTCTAATTCTTGAATTGAAACTTTTGCTTTTCCGTTCGAAAACGAATACGCATCTTCGTATTGTGGAGAAATACGCTGATATCCCATCATGTCTAAATAGCCATATAAACTATCTTTTTGTGCATATACCAAACCATCCGCATATTGACCTAAATCTTTGTAAACCGGATTTACAATATACGCACCCGAACGATCAATAATTCCATACATTTCATCCACTTCAACGATTGCTCTGCCTTTGTCAAAGTCATTGCAATTGGAAAAGATAAATGGAATTACGGCTTCATTTGCTTTGTTGACAAAGCCATATTTACCTTGCTTTTCTGCCCATGCCAAACCTTCTTTGAAAAAACCTACGCTTGAATATTGAGCATCTATTAAAACACTTCCATTCAGATCCATCCACCCATATTTCCCCTCTTTTCGGAAAGGTATCAATTGCTGAAAACCAAGCTCCTTGTCGCGTTTTAATTCTTCAACAAACGGATAATTTGGGTATTCACTTTGGAATTTATCAAGGCGTTTTACCGTATATTCAGACATATACAACTGATACAGCTTGCGCCACGCATTTTCAATATTTTTGTTGTTGGGATATGTTTTAATGAATGTTGCGTAATCCTGAACCCTGTTTTTGCTTGTACTCAACCGATATACCTGGTCTTGTGCATCTGAGACAAACGGGTTTGACGGAAATTCTTTTTCAAAACTCAAAAATGAAGCTATGGTACCAACTTCTGTATTTTCTTTATACTGCAATTGGTTAAATTGATTTTTCGCGTCATCTTTTAACGATGATTGCGGGTACTTCTCTAGAAACGTATGAAATGCTGCAGACGTGTGCAACTTCATGGCGCTTGAAAATGCAATAGAATCTCGTAGATGTACAGCTTTTGGAAGTTCTTTTGCCCATGAATTTTTTAGAATGAAATCATGATATGCAAGTTCTGAATTTAACTGTGTAGCTTTTGAATACAAGTTGCTTGAAACATTTTGTCGAATTGACGTAATAGCAGCGTAATCTAAACCATACTTTTTTAGCACTTCTTTCTTCTTGTCTTTTAATGCACCGTAATTCTTTTCAGCACGCAAAATAGTTGAATAAGCAGAATCTACATTAAAAAAAGGATTGTCATTTTTTATATAAATGGATGCCAAGCCAAAATTTGCTGCTACGTACTCTTTTTTAATTGATTTCTCAAACAACTTCTTGGCTTCAAAATAGTTAAAGTTTTGTAGTGCAGTAAATGCTTTATCGATGTTGCCTGCAAATGATGGAATGAACGTGAAAAGGGAAATGATTACTACTACAACTTTCATGGAACAAAGATAATAAAGATGCGGAAGAATGTAAATGCAAGACACAAAAAAACCTCGACAAACGCCGAGGTTCTATCAAAAAAAAAAAAATTACTTTTTGTATTTACCGTAACGGTTGTTGAA
This sequence comes from Fluviicola sp., assembly GCA_039810825.1. Lineage (GTDB taxonomy): Bacteria > Bacteroidota > Bacteroidia > Flavobacteriales_D > Crocinitomicaceae > Fluviicola. The sequence goes on along the minus strand of JBDHXR010000012.1, from coordinate 11,635 downwards.
TTTATCGATACGACCAGCTGTATCCACAAATTGAACTTTTCCTGTAAAGAACGGATGAGATTTGTGTGAAATATCCAGCTTAATCAACGGATATTCATTTCCATCTTCCCACTTCACTGTTTCTGATGAATTAGCAGAAGAATGACACAAAAATGCATAATCATTTGTCATATCTTTAAAAACCACTAATCTATAATCCTCTGGATGAATATCTGCTTTCATATCGATTTATTCTGTTATTCTTAATTAATTTCGGGATGCAAATATAATCATTCTTTTTAATAAACAAAAAAAATAATTCTAAAATTCTTTCGTTATGTTTGCAACAATGAAATTTAAAGTTAAATTAATCTTTCTGATTTTTGCAATATCGCTTACATGCAGTGCGGTTTCATGCAAGAAAAAAAACTTGTTTGGCGATGGAAATTTAGAATTTTCTACCAGCGAGCTGGTTTTTGATACAGTGTTCACAACCATTGGTTCTACAACAAAAAATTTTAAAATTTACAACAAGAAAAACAATGCACTAAAAATAGAAGAAGTTCAGTTGATGGGTGGAAGCAACTCCCCATTCAAAATTAACTTAGATGGATTGAAAGGAACATATTTCACAAATATTGAATTGGCAAAAAAGGACAGTTTATTTTGTTTTGTTGAAGTAAAACTGAACGTAAATGGTCAAAATTTGCCTCTAATTGTAGAAGATTCAATCCGTTTGCGCACCAATGGAGAAGACCAATACGTAAAATTGGTTGTTTGGGGACAGGACATGCATTACCACTACTCCAACACCAAAGCCGGTATTTTTGATTTGAATGAGGGAACGTGGGCAACAGACAAACCACATGTGATTTATGGCGCTGCATTTGTAGATTCAGCAAAAACATTAAATATAGTTGGTGGCACAAAAATTTATTTGCATAAAAACGCCATTCTCTGGAATTACAAAGGCACCTTGAACATGGATGGCGACTACAACAACAAAATCATCTTGCAAGGAGACCGATTGGAATCCTTTTATTCAAATGTACCAGGACAATACTACGGCATCTACTTTCAGGAAGCGCGCCCATCTATGGTTGACAATGTTGTGATAAAAAATGCAACAGCAGGTATTCACATCGATTCAAGAGATCAAAATTACTCGTTAAACACCGTAACGCTTTCAAATACAGAAATTTACAACACAGCCAGCTATGGTTTGTTTCTTTACAACGAACCCAAAGTATATGGACAAAATTTACTTGTTCACAGTTCTGGCGTGCATGCCTTGCTTGTAATTCGAGGAGCAGAATTTACCTTCAACCATTGCAACTTCTTAGGATATGGTACAGCAGAAGGAACATCAACAGCTGTTGGAATTTCTAATAAATACACAACGAGCAATGGAACCTATGTTGGGTCAATCCCAACCGGAGATTTTAACAATTGTGTCATATACGGTTCATCTGCAGAGCAAATCGCATTCGATACCTTAAACACCAACGGAATTACACTCAATTTTCATATTAGAAACAGTGTTATTCGTTCATCCAGCTTAAGCTCACCCATTTATACTTCATGCAGCTCCAACGACCCTATTTTTAGTGACCCCGGGGCAAAAAATTTCAAATTTTCAAGTTCAACATCCAGTCTGAATAACAACGGAAATCAACTTTATTCTACCGGCACTGATTTATTAAACACTTTTCGCAACAATCCGCCCGACATTGGTGTGTATGAAAACGAATAAGTGCAACTTGCTCATTATCAAATCGTAGCAAAAACTACCAAATTAGTTGTAACTAATTTCATTTGAAACAACGCTATTTTTTTATTTGTTTAGCTTTTGAAGTATTTAAAATGATTCATATATTGCAGTTACTAACGCATTATGGACAAGATTAACGTACTGATTATAGAAGACACCAAGGAAGAAAGTGATAGGCTTCTTTCTACACTAGAAAATACCGGATTTAACGTTGTTGGCGTAGCAAATTCCTTAAAAGAAGCGCTGCAACTTTTTTATGCCAACAATATAGATGTTTGTATAATTGACATCTTCTTAAATGGTATTCCTGAGGGCATTAGTTTTGCGGAAACACTAAACAATACGCCATATTCTGCACGTCCATTTGTTTTTTTAACCAGTTCAACCGACAGAGCCGTTTTTGAACGGGCAAAATTGACAAAACCATTTAGCTTTTTAATGAAACCTTTTAATCCATTAGAAGTGACTTATGCGTTGGAGATGGCCATTGAAAAATTTTATGATCAGCCAGAGGTATTCCAAAACGATGATGAAAATACCATAGTCAGTTCAGAATACCTATTTGTTAAAAAGAGAGACACACTAAAAAAAGTTTCTTTGAGTGACATCATCCATATTGATGTAGAAGAGCGATACTGCACAATATACACAAAAACCGACAAATTTGTAATACAAATATCGATGACTAAAATGTTAGAACTGTTGGATTTGAAAACATTTTACCGTGTACACCGCAATCACATCGTTAGTATTTCTGAAGTAGTTGAAATTCAGACATCTGATTCACAGATTTTGATGAGCAATAATCAGTATATTCCATACAGCGATAAGTACAAAGATATTTTAGCTAGCATTACCATTGTAAAATAAACGCGTGCTTAGCAAATAAGCTACTTACTAGATAAATAATAAGCGAATAAAGCACACAAAGCTCCAAAAACAACTAAAATCAGAACGATTTTACCGCACCCTTTTTGATTTGCTTTCAAGTTTTGCTTGGTTATTTCTTTATCTAGTGGGTCCATTTGCTCAATTAAATTCGTGAGGTATCTAGCGCATGTAAGCACATCTTCTTCACCGGTTTGTTCTTTGTAAACCGCTACTGCTTCCTCTTGATTGCCATCTTTTAATAAAGCTATCAAACGTTTGTCTAAACTTGATTTTTCCATGATCTTGTATTTAAGTGATTCAATTTTAATATTTACATCTTACTTCAACTTATCCATCAAAAATAAATAAGATGCTAGGCTATGGTTGGTAAAAACTTGTCGTTTATCTTGTTGAAATTTCTGATAATAATCTGTTTCTGGGTACAAAACTATGAAATTTCCGCAACGTGAATACGCAGTTGAATGCTCAAGTTTCGGAGGTTCAAATTCGGGCAGGGTTCTTTTCATTATCTTTCCAAGTTTACTGCCCAAATATTTTTCAAATCTACGCTGGGTTTTTCTACTGGGTTTATCCATCTTGTTATACATATTCATTACTACCATACGAGCTAGGAAAGGCAGTTTTTTTATTGTTTTCTTCGCATTTTCAAACGGATTTATCTCATTGAAATCATGAACTGTTTGAATGGAAAATGGAGATTCAGGCACCCAATCTAATGCATTTACTGTATTGTAAGCCCAACCTTGTTGCGTCATTTTTTCATAATAGTATGCAAAATATAGATTTCCGGGCTTAGGGGCGCCAGAGCAATATGTTTTAAACACAATATCGGCAGGAATAATTCCATTTTCTTGCATTATTCTAAGTTTTGCAGTGAGCAAATACGCTATTGCTCCACCTTGACTGTGACCAGTAATAAAAAACTCCTTTTTCCCTTTGTCAATTTGATTGAAAAGCATGGAGTCGATACTTGGCCACAAAGCCCCCAATGCGGTTGTCCAACCAACATGCACCAAAGCCAAAGGTGACTTTGAAAGTTCAAAATAAAAAGTGTCCTTTTCACTCATTTTTATCCAACTTTTTGCTGGGATAAGTCCAGAATAAAAATTTGCTCCCCAACTTGCCATAGTTCCTGTGGTACCGCGGATTGAAAACACTCCTACTCCACTTTCATCTTCCCAATAATCCCACTTATTATCGAAACCTAATTTTGGCGAGCGGTAAACAAAATGAAAACGGTTAGGAGCAGGCAGGCTGTCTTCGAAATAAGAAGAATCTGCAAATTGAAAATTCACTTTTATCAATTCTTTTGCTTCATTCACATCGTAACCGCTTTTAAGTTGAGAAAATGCACATAAAGAAGATAAACAAAAAATAAAAATGACAAGCTGTTTCATGGATGGTTATTGCATTTTGGTATCAAAAATAAGAAGTATTAAAGAAAACGCATCACTAATTTATCATAAATCCGATCACCTAAGTAAAGGCGCATCCAAACTATTGGTTTTGCCAATTTACCTACTCTATATCTAGTTTTAGGGCGTGTTGAACGCACAATTTTTGAAATCGTATTTGCGATTACATCAGGTTTAGAACCCTTGCCAGGTTCATAAATTTTACGTGAGGCCGCCAAAACCGTGTCTGTAAATGAACGGTAAGCCTCACCTATTCCAAGCTTTGTCGTATTTGCTTCTAATACATCGGCAAATTCAGTTTCAATGATTCCTGGTTCTAACAATACCACATGGATATTAAACTGCTTTACTTCTAGCCTGAGGCAATCAGAAAAACCTTCCAAAGCATGTTTTGTGGCATGATACCATGCGCCAAGAGGAGTATAAACTTTTCCACCTACAGAAGAAGTATTTATTATGGTTCCTGAACGTTGGCTACGCATATGTGGAAGTACCAGTTGTGTAAGGTAAGCTAAACCAAAAAGATTCACTTCAAATTGGTATCTTGCTTGGTCTATCGAAACATTTTCTACCGGACCAAAGAGTCCGTAGCCTGCATTGTTCCAAAGCACATCAATTTTCCCTTCTTTCTGAATGATTGTGTCAACTACTTGTTTTACTTCATCGTTGTTCGTTACATCCATTCTCAAGGCTATGGCACCTTCATCCTCTAAGTCTTTCATCAAATCTAAGCGTCTGGCTACAACATAAACACAATGACCTTCTTGAAGCAGTTTTCTAGCCGACACTTTTCCCATTCCAGAACTTGCTCCAGTTATTAAGATTACTTTTTTGCTCATTTATCTTATTTTTCAGAAAGATACTGCAAAGGATGAGAAAAGAAAAGCAATTTATTAATTATTCAGGTGCATTAAGTAATCGGCCAATTCAAGCAAGCGGTTTCTACTTAAGTTTTTTAGTTGAGAGGAATAATGTGGAGCATGCGTTGTGCCACCCGGACCGCTGTATTCTTTTTGCATCAGCATACCACAAAGTTTGCGTTCATTTTCCATATATGCCTTCCATTTTTGTTGAGATGCTTCTAACAATTCTTTATCTTCATCTTTTAATTTAGAAAGCAACAACGAAAAATAGGAGTTTACCAACACGTCATAATCTGCCATACACGCCATATTCGCTTTACTTATTCCTAAATTTGTAGGATCTTTTTTGATTTGCTTCAACAGCAATTGATCTAAAAGGAACGTGTCTTTGAAAAATTGTTTTGCCATTGAATCAGCAAATAAAGATTTAGATTCATCTCTTCCCCACTTTTCAATTTTTGTAGCTGATTTTTCTTCCAACTCCATTTTCCATTTTGTGCGAAGAATAAGCATGTCTTCATCCGAAATTTGTCCAAAAACTTGAGGTATTAAAACAGAAAAGGTAAAGAAAAAGACTACATTTTTCATAAAAAATTGATTAAAGTAAATACACTAAGCAAGTATTATTCCACTTTTCGAAGCCAATAATTGAGTTTATCTGTATTTGAGCTGCTTTCGCTCAATGTAAACGAAACAGTATTGTATTCAAATATGTTTGCTTTCAATAAATTCATTTCCTCATCTCTAGCTACAATAAGAACAAACTCACTGCCATCTTTCATACTATTTGTGTACGATTCAAGAGTAGCTTTATCGCATCGATTGTTGTCAATAGAAACAATTTCATCACCCACACTTAATCCACAATTTTCTGCCGGACTTCCGCTGCGAATGGATTTAACAATGCAACGCCCGCCTTCTTGTGTACAATTTGCTCCAAAAGAGATTACAGACTTTTCTTTTTTCATTACATCTATGCCTGCCGCAGGCAACACATTTTCATAATCGATGATGTCGGTGCCATTAATGTATTTATCATAAAAATCAGACATATCCATTCCAATAAACGTTTCTAAATCCCTCTTAAATTCAGCATCCGTAAATCCTCTTTTTTTAGTGACATAATATGTATTGTAGAGATGTTGCATAAAATTATCCAAGCACTTCGTTTTATTTGACTTATCGATGATAAGCGCATCCAAGTAGGCACCAATGATAGTACCTTTTGAGTAATAAGAAACCGTTGTGTTTGCACTGTTTTCATTTGGTCTGTATGACTTAATCCAGGCATCAAAACTAGAGCTTGCAACAGATTGAACTCGAGCACCTCTTGAGCCTTCAACGTAGTTAATTTTTCCTTGCAAAGCTCTAATAAACTCATACTTTGTAGTAAACCCTGCACGGGCAAGAAGCAAATCTGCGTAATACGATGTAAACCCTTCGCTAAACCAAAGCATTGTAGTGTAATTTTCATTATCGTAATCAAAAGGTCCTAAAGCATAAGGTCTAATACGTTTAACGTTCCATAAATGGAAATATTCATGAGCTACCAAATTGTAAAAATCATTGATATCGTTTCCATAAATCCAACGATTCACACTTAGTACAGTAGAATTTGTATGCTCCAAACCGCCTTGTCCGTCCACAACATTGTGTACAATAAATGTGTAATTTTTATTCGGGTTTGTGTTGTTGAATACAGAATTGCAAGCCTTCACCACTTTTGCCATACCAACTTTTAATTCATCGATGTTGTAATTTCCTTCGCCATAAAGAGCAACTGTGTGCTTTGTTTCCCCTACTGTAAAATCAAAAAACTCTTGATTTCCAACTTCTATTGGAGAATCTGCAAGCATATCGTAATTTGGGAATTGAAATGTTTTGGAACCATCTGAAGCAATTTGTTCATTCGCCAATTCAAGCGGAGTAGTAATTTGTTTGAATGTAGAATGAGGATAAACCGTTACCAAACCGCCTTTATCTTTATTGCCATCCAAATACATAAACACACCCGAACTGGAAATAAAGCCGTGTGTTAGATCAAGAAAACTCGTGCGAACAGTTAATTCAAAAGCATACACTTCATAATTTACCGTAATCTTTTTTGCTTTATTTGTTGTGACAACCCATGCATTTTTGGTTGACTTTACCACATTCAACTCTTTGTTGTTTTCATCGTATGCATGCACTTGATTTACATTTTTAGCAAACTCACGAACCAAATAGGAGCCCGGAGCCCAAACAGGCATTTTCACCGTCATGGTTTTGCCCTTGAAAGAAGCAACCTCCATGCTTACTTGAAAGTAATGAGTTTGGGGTTTTATCATTCTTACTTTGTAATGAATATTTTGGGAGAATGAAAAAAAGGTAAATAGAAGTGAGAAAAGGATGAATGAAAATTTCATGTGTTTTTCTTTCAAAGATAATAAAATAGCTTTGAAAGCACTCTAACTATAAAAATTCAGTGGAAAAGTGAAATGAAAACCCTTTTTCTTGAATGGGATTTAGAAACAAATGCGGGTAATATGCTTTCATTTCCTGGTGCATCAATTTAAAAGGAACGTCGGCAAATTCACCATAAAAGTATTTGTACTCCATAAATTTTTGTGTATCAACAAAGGGTTGGAACAGCGAATCATCTTTTGTATTCCATTGCAATACAGGCACTTTGCTTAACTTACATATTCTAGGATCAAAAGCAGGCGTGCATTTAGACCAAGCATTGTTAACAAATACCTCAACATATCCGTGAAAAACAATTTCGTCACGTTTTAAATAATGCTTCAATTTTTCAACGCCAATATGATTTACAACAATACCAAAACCAAGCCTTGCCGGAAAGCCAAAAGCTCTAAAACACGCACATGCAAGAACAGCCTTTTCAACACACCAAGCTCTATTTTTTGTTGCCACTTCACTGGCTTTTAAATGTTCAGGACGTAAATCCAAATGATATGGGTCATATAAAAATGAATCTCGAGCAGTTTCATAAATTGCTATTGCTTGCTCTGTACTATCTGTTTTTTGGGGTATTTTGCTAATAAAAAACTGAACGTTTGGGTGTAAAAAATTCAAAGCAACTGTTTCTGCTAAGTACACCTCAAAATTTGTTTTATCTTTCAGTTGATTCATACAACGAAATTAATTAAATTCGTGCTATGTCATTAAAAGAACATCAAGAACGAATTCAAAATCAGCTTGACACGCATTTAGAAAGTCCAATTCCCATTCTTTCAAAATTAAAAACATGGGTTCTAGGGAAAGAAAAACCAGATACATACACGCAAGTTAGTTTTTATGTTGGTTTAGCTATTTTTGGATTGATTGCAACCTGGTTGATTCTAGGATATTCAGTGGTATCAAATACCACGTTTATTGAACAAGAAAAAGGCATTCCAGTTCACGAAATCATTCAAGAATTGGGAAGGAAATATGGCTTTACAGATGAGCTGTTTTTAAGTCGATTAATTAATTTTTATCATTTAGCACTTTTTAGCTGGATAACACTATTTATTGGCTTAGTGCTTCAATGGCGAAAAAATAAGACATTCATTTATTTCATTCTTGTTGGTGCAAGTTTATATTTAGTTGGAATGTGGTCTATGCTCTCTTTCTCATATTGGTACCATGAAATCTCATTCTTTGACAAACTCATATACTTCATTCTTGTTTTTCATTCCTTGCTGTATTATTACTTTTTAAACAAAGAGAAAAAAGGAGAGAAAGTCAATTTCTTTGGATTGGATAACTCAGATGAAGACAAGTGAATTAATAATTTTAATAAATTATTTTATTAGTTTTAACTAATTCATTAATTAATTTTTCAACTAAGTTATTAGGTTTGCTTGATTCGTTTGGCATAAACAGATGTGCTTGTTTGTATAAGTGTACACGTTCACTTAGCATTTCTTCAATAAAACCATGGAATTCAGCATCAGGAATTGATTTTAATAATGGTCGAAAATTTTTTTCGTCTTTCAAGCGTTTTATCAGGGTCAAAAGACTGACATTTAGATAAATAACAGTACCTATCTGCTTTAATACTTCAATATTGTTTTGGAACATTGGTAAGCCTCCGCCAACAGCAACAACTGCTTTAGGTTGGACAGAAAGCCAGTGTAAAAAATCGACCTCTAAGCCTCTGAAGTATGCTTCACCTTTTGTTTCAAAAATAGATGATACAGATAGATTTTCTTTCGTTTCAATCCAAGAATCAGAATCAATAAAAGGCAATTTTAATTTTTCTGCCAATAGGTTTCCAACAGTAGATTTTCCACTGCCCATAAAACCAATTAAAATAATGTGTTTGGAATTCATTGTATTCTTTAGAAACTTACTGCAAAGTAAAAATACAAAACAACAATTAGCTAATTTCTCTCAACAAAATAATTACCAATTAAATCTTTTCCAAAAACAAGATTGTACGTTTTACCGTCAACTACCTGTTTATCATATTTTAGTGCAATTATTTTAATTACTGCAGGACCAAATCCAAGTGAATTGATTTCATCTTTTAAAAACGCATGAGTATACTGAGAGCTAGCACTCATTTTGCGAAGTATAGCTTGCTGACCATAAATTTCATATAAAATAGAATCAGCATCAGCTACCCCACTAACAGTCAAAACATATTCTGAATTCAATTTAGGATTGTGAGAAGAAAAACTTGTAGCTTTAGGAAGTTGAGCATCTGCAACAACCGTGAATGCAGGCCATGCTCCGCCACTACCCGTCCATTTGATTTGAGGAGTCAGTCCTGATGCCCCATAAATATGGAGTTTAAAAAAGCTAGAGTAAGAATTATCTAGTCTAAGCGGTAGTGTTCTTACTACAGTATCTCCATATTTATAATCAGAAAATGTTAATTCCCCACACGGTATATAAGAAGCACCTTTGTTTGTTGTAAAAAATGCATAATAATCAAAATTTGGAGTAAGATAATAGTATTTACCTGAATATACCAAGTCCTCATGTTGAATACGGATCAATGTTGCTGACTCAATTTCAAAAAAAGGTTGATACGGTGTATCCTTAACCTCAATAAATCCATAATTACACAAAGAATGATGGTTTTTTTTTACTGATTTATTGTAATTTCTAGCATACGGATCATTGCATCCTTTTTTACATGAAGAGAATGACAACAGTAGGCTAACTATCAAAATAGAATTAGTTAAATGGCAATATGTTAGTTGAAGTTTCATTTCAGCACTTCAGTTTCTTCTTTAAAATCCCTGCCATAAACGATATTATAGGTTTTACCATCTATTATTTGTTGTTCATAATTTAAGGCAATGACTTTCACCAACGCTGGACCTCTGCCCAATTTGTTTATTTCCTCCTTGCTAAATGAAACAAAAGATTCTGTTCCTGTTTTGGTGACACTGATTTTATTTTTCTGACCATATATTTCACACAACAAAGAGTCTGTAGTAGAAAGACCATTAATAACCAGCGTATAAGCTTCACCCATTTTTGGATTTGTTATTATCGGTGCAGGATAGTAAGGATAGTCTGGAGTTGTGGTTAATGAAAAGGCAGGCCACTGGTCGCCTACTCCAATCCAATTAATCGAAGTATTCAAAGCTTGCATCATTTTGAAATCCAATATGCTATACACAGCATATATGTTATTGACTGATTTGCCAAAATTCATGTAAATATCTCCACCGGGGTCATGCTTATATGCCATTTTTACTCCGCCTGACAACAAAAATGATTGGTCGGAACTTGAGGAAAAAGTTGCGTAGAAATTGTAATTCTTATAGTAGTATGTTCCCATCTTATTCGACTCAACTAAATCTTTATGAATCATGTGAATTAGCGTTGCAGTTCCTGCTCCATACACAGGACAAAAAAGGCTATCTTTCACCGTGTGGTATGAGTACATACAAGAAAAATTTTCGTTCTTCGCTTTCGGATTGTAATTTAATGCTTCCACATCTGTACAACCATCTTTTTTACACGAAGTCGCTATAATGAAAATGCTTCCTAGAAAAAGAGCATTTATCCAATCGTTATTATTTCTTAATTGTCTCATGTTCCAACCAATTAATTACAAGCAGCTTATGTTAGAATGCTTTAAAAAATAAAAAGTTGGAAAGTCCAAAACTATTTAGGGTGTTTTTCCCAAATTTGAACCAGTTCGATTAAGGTATCAACCGCTTTTTGCATGTCTTGAATGCTAACGTACTCGTGTCTGCTGTGAATCGCCATTTCACCTGTAAAAATATTTGGACAAGGTAAACCCAAGAATGACATACGTGAACCATCAGTTCCACCACGAATAATGGTTGGTTTGGGTTCAATTCCTGCGTTTTTCATTGCTTGAATAGCGTAATCTGTAACAAAAGGAACCTCTTTTATCACTTCTTTCATGTTGCGGTATTGCTCAGTTACTTTTGCTGTGTATGTTGCACCAGGAAACTGTTTAATAGTTGAATCTAAAATTTGCTTCAAACGTTCTTCGTATTCTGCTAGTTTTGAGGTAACGTGATCACGAATGATAAAAGAGACTGTTACTTCTTCCAAACCACCAGAAATAGAAGTTGGATGTACAAAACCTTCTCTATTTTGAGTTGATTCAGGACACCAATCATTTTTTGGCAATGCATCGATAAAAGCAGCTGCAACTTTCATTGCGTGCACCATTTTACCTTTCGCATAACCAGGGTGAGCACTAACGCCAGTGATAGTAAAAGACATTGCATCAGCAG
>JBDHXR010000011.1:0-33704 GCA_039810825.1 Fluviicola sp. | reverse complement strand
AAAGTTTGATATGCAGCGATTGCGTGAGCTTGAAAATGTAAACGGTATGTTGCACATTGAAAAGAAAACCAATGTTGCAAAAGACAAGCATGAATCTGAAGTATATCAGAAAATCAACAAAAAAGAAGATGTAATTGTAATTGGTGAAGACTTCAAAAACATTCAGTACCAAATTGCCCGCTGTTGCAACCCAATTCCAGGAGATTCTATTTTTGGTTTTATCACCATTTCTGAAGGAATAAAAATCCATCGTTCAAATTGCCCAAATGCCGAACATTTACAATCAAAAATGGCATATAGATGCATACGAGCACGTTGGAGAAGTCAAGACTTAGTGGCGCGTGTGGCTGCAATTCGTTTGATTGGAATTGATAATGTGGGAATCGTTAACCAAATAACAGATATCATTTCTAAAGAATTGAATGTAAATATGAAATCCATTTCTTTTGAAGCCAATGATGGAATTTTTGAAGGGAAAATCCACGTATTGGTTTATGATACAGAGCACTTAGATGAATTGATGCAAAAATTTGAGTCGGTTGAAGGAGTAAAACGTGTGGAAAGATGGAATAATGAGGATGAGAAACCGGAATAATGTGTAAAACATCCTTTTTCGTTAATAACTTCTTGGTATTTATTGATAGTTTCTTCCGCTGAAATGGAAAAATAGTTAATTTTGAATTTTGAAATTGGTCCGATGCAACAAGACGATTTACAAGCAAAAGTAAAGAACATTTTTTCAGCATACCTGGAACAAAACGGCCACCGAAAAACTCCGGAACGTTTTGCGATACTTGCAGAAATATACAATTATACCGGGCACTTTGATGTAGAATCGTTGTACATCAAAATGAAAAATCAAAATTACCGTGTTTCAAGAGCTACTTTGTACAATACTATTGAACTCTTGTTGGCATGTAACTTAGTGCGAAAGCATCAGTTTGGAAAAAATTTGGCTCAATTTGAAAAGTCGCACGGTTCTAAACAACACGATCATGTTATCTTGACCGATACTGGTGAAGTTATTGAGTTTTGCGATCCGCGTATTCAAACAATCAAAGATACAATAGAAGAAGTGTTTGGTGTAAAAATAAACCATCACTCCTTGTATTTTTACGGTGAAAGAAATCCTCAAAAAGATCAATAAGAAATGGCTCTTCGGTTTGAAATAGTAAACGAAAAGGATATTCTATTGGTGAAAATTACCGGTAGAATCATTTCAGATGAAATGCTGAATGAGAATCTTGAATTGATCCAACAAAATTTAAATTCAAACACTTTTCAAGCTGTTGTTTGCGATTGTTCAAAATTGGAGTACATCAATAGCTCAGGCTTAAATTTCTTTGTTAGGACATTGACTAGAGCTAGAAATCATAGTATTGATTGTCTCTTGCTTGGCCTACAACCTGCTGTTGCAAAGTTGTTTGAAATTTCAAAATTAGACGAAGTATTTTGTGTGTTGTCCTCTATGGATGAGGTTAAACAAAAATTAATTGATAAATAAAAAATGAAAGTTGACGTAATTTTAGGGTTGCAATGGGGTGACGAAGGAAAAGGGAAAATTGTAGATGTTCTTACTCCTAAATACGACATAATAGCTCGTTTTCAAGGTGGGCCAAATGCTGGTCATACGCTTGAGTTTGAAGGGAATAAACACGTGTTGCACACCATACCTTCTGGTATTTTTCATTCAAATGTGCTTAACTTTATTGGCAATGGAGTAGTGATTGACCCACTGGTTTTAAAAACAGAATTCGACAAGTTAGCTCCATACAACATTGATATTGCAAAACGTTTGGTGATATCCAAAAAGGCTCATCTTATTTTACCAACGCACAAATTGTTGGATGCAGCTTCTGAAGCTTCGAAAGGGAAAAATAAAATAGGCAGTACGCTTAAAGGTATTGGTCCAACATACATGGATAAAACCGGAAGAAATGGGTTGAGAGTTGGGGATATTTTCTTGGCAAACTTTAAAGAAAAATACCAAACTTTGGTTGATAAGCATTTGAACATGCTCAATCATTTTGAAGGGTTTGAATTCAATTTGGAAGAGTTGGAAGGCCCATGGATGAAAAGCATTGAGGAACTTCGAAAAATTCCTGCAGTTGATGGTGAGCAGTTCATAAACAATGCGCTTCAGGAAGGAAAAAAAATATTGGCAGAAGGTGCGCAAGGTACCATGTTGGATATTGATTTTGGAACGTATCCTTTTGTTACTTCTTCGAATACTGTAACAGCAGGAACGTGTACTGGACTTGGTGTAGCTCCTTCAAAAATTGGAAATGTAGTTGGGATTTTTAAAGCGTATTGTACACGAGTTGGCTCAGGTCCGTTTCCTACTGAATTGAATGATGAAGTAGGTGAGAAAATACGTAAAGAAGGAAATGAATTCGGGTCTACTACTGGTCGTCCTCGTCGTTGTGGCTGGATTGACCTTCCTGCCATGAAGTATGCAATCATGATCAATGGTGTTACTGAATTGGCTATGATGAAGGTTGATGTGTTGGATAATTTTGATGAAATTTATGCGTGCACCAAATACCTTATCGATGGAAAAGAACAAGATTATTTGCCGTATGATTTGGATGGAGTAGAAATAAAACCGGTTTTTGAGAAAGTGAAAGGCTGGAACAATGATTTAACCCAAATGAATGCATATTCAGAAACTCCTCAAGCTTTGAAAGATTATGTAGCATATTTGGAACAACATTTGCATACACCGATAAAAACGGTTTCTGTTGGTCCAGACAGAAAGCAAACTTTGATTGTGAATGCGTAACGTGTTTTGTTTACGAAAATATAAGTTAAAGATTGCGCTTGTGATGAGCGCAATTTTTGTGTGTACTCAACTTTCTTTTGCTCAAAAAGATTGGTTGGAATTACTCCCAGGTCCACAAAAATTGGCTTTTGATTCTAAAACTGGAATACAACGACTGGTTGGACTTGTAAATTTTAAACTCAATAACACCACTATGTTTTGCGATTCTGCTTTGTATAAAGAAAGTACAAACCAAGTATGGGCATACGGACATGTGCAGATAAATAAACAAGACACACTCAACTTGTTTTGTGATTCATTGTATTACAATGGGAATACCCGAAAAGCAAAATTGTGGGGAAATGTGCGTGTGCGTGATAGAGAGTATAAATTGACTACAGACACTTTGGAGTATGATGCTAAAACCGCTAAAGCAATTTACCGTTATGGAGGTAAAATAGAAAACATTGAACAAAATGAAGTGTTAACCAGTCGGTTTGGTTATTTCTATCCAGATACAGAAGAGTCCTTTTTCAAAGGAAATGTGGTGTATAAAAGCGATAAATTAAAACTGATTACAGACACATTACACTACAACTACCTGTTACACAAAGTGTTTTTTAAAGGCAATACAGAAGCTCATACTGAAAAATCAACCTTCTATTGCAAAAAAGGATGGTATCATGTAAACAATGAAGAAGGGGTACTGATGGATAGTGCCCGTATTGAGCAAGCACCCAGAGTAATAACAGGAGATAGTTTGTTCTATGCATCAAAAAGAGAGTATGCAGAGGGGAGAGGCAATGTGCAGATGATTGATACAGCTCAAAAAGTTCAATTCAATGCCAATTTCTTTATTTCAGACAATGTATTGCGGAAAGATTTACTAACGGATTTACCATTAATTCGTTTTATGAAATCAAAAGACACCATGTATTTGAGAGCAGATACTTTGGTTCATTGGCGTGATTCGCTAGAAAAAACAACACGCATTTTAGGTGGAAGAGATATTCGCTTGTTTCAAAACAAGGTTCAGGCCATCGCCGATTCTATCCATTATCTAAAAGAAAAAGGGTATATGGATTTGTGGGGCAATGCGCATTTTTGGAGTTATAACTCCGAACTTGTAAGCGATACGCTACGTGCTTTTGTTTTAAATGATACACTTATTGAGAAAGCACATTTATACACACCTGCATTTGCCGCTAATGAAATTGATTCAGGTAATTTTTACAACCAACTTTCAGGGAAGGAAATTTGGGCGTATTTTAAAAACAATGAATTGATTCGGGCGCAAGTCATTGGTCAAGCTAAAACCATTTTCTTTCCTGAAGAAGAAACCAAAACAGATACGGCTGTAGTTGTAAAAAGAATGGGGCTAAATCGTATTTTTTCAGCCAATCTTACTGTGTATTTAGATAGTGGTGAGGTGACTGGAATTACGTATATTAATCAACCAGACGGTAAATTCTTTCCAATAGATCAAATAGAAAAAGAAGAGCAGTTTTTGTCTGACTTTGAGTGGAATCCAACACTGAGACCAAAAAGATGGCAAGACCTTCTTATTCCAATTGCAAAATTAAATTCAGAAGTAGTAAAAGAAGATGAAATTGAAGAAACTGAAAAATAGCTTAGTTTAGCTTGCCTTTTAAGATTAGTTCTCCTGTATCAGTAATTTTATACACCTCAATTTCATTTTCAACTTCTTTGAGCACTAGCTTGTCTTCTGCCTGAACTTCAAAATATTCGAATCCACTGATCAATTCTCCCTTTTCATTCATCAGGGCAAAATTAAATGTTGAATTTTCATTTTCTCGATCTTCCATAGCTTGAACGGCGTATATTTGCTTTCCTTCGCCTGAAAATAAAGGAATCACATCGTTAAATCGATTGCCACCAATAAGTTTTCCTTCTAAATTTATTACGCCTTTGAAATGAGGAATGTTTTCATCAAAATTATCTGAAACTATGTTGTAGTTCATGCTGTCAATTTGATACAAACTCAACTCTTTCCCTTTTTTAGATTGTTGAATTAGGTTTTCCAACGAATTTCTTAATGTTTCTTTTGCTTCAAATACAAATTGGTTGTTTCCAACGCTTTCTATGTTTTGAAAATAGGCAGGAAAAAGGATTGTTCCTATTTTATCAATAACGGTAGCATTGTCGTTTAAATATACTTGAGCAAATCCATAATGGAAATCATCTGCCGCATGAAAGCGTTCAGCAATCACAAAATTTCCTCTGTGATTAATGTACCCAAACAACTGATTGCTGCTGGCAACGGCTAACTCTTCAGAAAAAGGAGAAGCATATGCGTATTTATGCTCAATTACATCATGTCCTTTCTTGTTTATGAATCCATAATTGCCGTTTAATTTTGTGAGAAAAACACCTTCAGTTGGTGCGTACATTTCCTCGTAGTTGAAATCAACGATAATATTTCCCACTGTATCTACCAACCCAAATTTTTGATCAGAATTTTGTGAAGCAATAATGTATTGTTTGTCAACAGCAAGCAAGCTCCGATACTGACAAGGCAAAATTAATTTGAAGTTGTGGTTGTAATACCCCAAAGAATATGTGCGTTCAACAGAGGTAGATTTGTTGATTTTGAATACAAATAATCCCAACTTGTTTTCGATAATTTTGTTGTAATAATAAGGAACCACAGTATTCCCTTTATTGTCAACAACTCCAAATAATTCTGCTGCATTTTTAGCGATTCTTCCTTTTTTTCCAAAAATATAAACAGTATCGTAATTGTCTTCAAACTGGGCTAGCATCTGAAAACTGAAAACAATAAATAGGGATAATACAAGCTGTTTCATTCGCTAGAAATATTTCCTTTTTCAGATAAAATGATTGCCACATTACGTGTAGCCGGGAATTTTGAAAAGATAATTACCATAATAACTGTAACGGGCACACTTAAAAACATACCTGGAATTCCCCACAACATTCCCCAAAATGCAAGTGCAAAAAGCACAACCAAGGGGCTAACATTCATGCTGTTTCCCATCAATCTAGGTTCAACTAAATTTCCCATTAAAAATTGTATTCCGCCTACAATAAAAAGAATGGATAGCGCCTCACCGAAAGTACCGAATTGTGCCAATGCCAGTATGGAAGGTAGAAATGCGCTTATTACAATTCCAAAAAACGGAATGAAACTTAATAAAAATATCAGCAAAGCCCATAAAAATGGTGCATTTAGTCCGAATGAAACAAATACAACAAAACAAATTGTTGAAGAAATGATGGCAAGTAAAGATTTTATACCCAGGTAATTTGTGACAGCATCTTCAATACGGTCAATATCTTCAAGTTTTGTGAGGTAATTTTCTTGATTGCCTGCTATAGCTTTCATTTTTAGTGCAAAGGATGATTCTTCAAAAATAATAAACAGTAAATAGATAAATACAATGATGGCGCTTGATAAAATGGATTGCAAAGAAAGAAGCAATGTTGTTAAGGAAGCGCTTATCCAACTGGTCATTTGTTTTTCTGTTGTGTATTGGTTCAAAAATTTCTGAATGTTTGGAGGCAATTGCAGCAATAATTCATTCAAATTTGTAAGATACCTCTCATACTGGGTAGATAATTGTTTGATGTTTTGATCAAAAATGTAACCAACAGCCCAAATAGACGAAAGTAAAATGAGTGTGCTAAAGAGTGTTTTTATTTTTCGAGGGAAGTACTTGTCGATTAGACCTATTGTATAAAACAAACTGCGAATTTTACGCATAAGTAGCCACAATATTGTTGCAAAAATAAATGGAATGAGCAAATCTTTTGCTAAGTACAAACTTACAATAGAAAGGGCAACAATAATAAAACGATGACTGGTGTTTTGAATACTGCTCATTGGGTCACAAAAATATTTTCTAAGATAAAAATATTTTGAATTTACCAGAACACTTTCTATGAATTATCGTGTTTTTTTATGATAGATTTTCCTGTATTATTTTGTCTTTATTCGCTTTTTTAATGCTGGTTAAGCTACTTGTCAACCAATACAAATGGTAAATTGTCTTTTTGTCTATCGTATTCTTTTCTTAAGAGTTGATTTAGAATTTCATTATTTCTCATAAGGAAATACAAAGCACCTTGTGATCTTAATAATTTTTCATCTTTGTCAATGCCAAGATTTACCTTGTAGAGTTCTTTGAGGTTTTTCATGAATTCGTCATAAATACCATACTCATCTTTTTTACAATTTTTTAGAATAGACGAAAAACAAAATGCTTCAACAAATGGTTGTCTAACAGCTTCTGTTTTCTTAATATCATTCATTCCAATACAAATTTTCCCTACATAATAACCTTCATCAGTAATTTTTATAATCGAGAAATATTTGACTGCAATATTCAGCAGTTTACTCATGGTTATTGTATCTTTTGGAATGCTTTTGTTAATGGATTTATTTGCAAAATCAAGCATAATCGAATTGAATGTGCTATCTGTTATTAATTTCTCGAAAAACGCTTTTCTCATATCTAGGCTATCTGTAAAATCTAGTATATGTTGATAGTTTTGATTGCTGGTAAAATTGGTTAAGATGTAATTTAATTCGTCCAAACAATTATTGACTACACTAGAATAACAGCTTTTTTTTGGAGCCTCAATTACGCTCTTTGATATATATGAGCGGTTGTTGTGTGTTTCTTTACCAACAGTAATAAAATCTTCGTAATGTTTTTGAATGTCGCACTGTTTTTGTCCACTTGCCAATAGAGAAATAAAGCTTAGAATAACAAAGAAAAGATATTGATTTTTCATAGTAGTTGTATTTTGAGTTAAACAATGCCGACAGATGATTCCTTCAAACATTTGAAAAAAATTGCCGAGCATTCCAATGTGCAAATTACAACATTTATGGTTAAATACTTAATTTTTTTATATCAAGCGGATAAATTATTCAAATTCATGATTCTAGACCTTAAATATTAAAAGGATTTCTACTTTTGCAAAAAGCCTTGAAAATGACAAAATATATACTTTCTTCAGACAATTCAAATCAACAATACATCCATTTTAAGGTAGTTTTTGAGCAGATTCAAAAGGATGAGTTGATATACTTGCCAAAATGGAGACCTGGAAGGTATGAACTTGGAAATTTTGCTAAGAATGTGCGCAATTTTAAGGTGTATGATGCCAAGGGTAAACCTGTTAAAGTTGAAAAAATAGATACTTCATCTTGGCGCTTGCTAGATACAATTGATGGAGAAATCCGTGTAGAATATGGGTATTATGCTACAGAATTAAATGCCGGTTCAACATTTTTAAGCAATGAATTGCTGTATGTAAACCCCGTGAATTGTTTCATATACACAAATAGCTCAAAAGATAAACCGTGCACTGTTGAATTGCCAACTCCAAAAGATTGGGCGCTTGCTACTTCTTTGGAAAAAGACGGAAATAAATTATTTGCTGAGGCGTATGATGAGTTGGCTGATTCACCGTTTATGTGCTCTAAAGCAATTCAATACAATCAGTACGAAGTGAATGGAACGATGTTCCACCTTTGGTTTCAAGGACTTTGTCAAATTCCATGGGAAAAGGTTATTAAAGATTTTAAGGCGTTTACGGCAAAACAGATTGAAAAATTTATCGAGTTTCCAACTCCACACTACCACTTTTTGTTTTTGATTCATCCTACTGATGCGTATCACGGAGTGGAACACGCGAAGTCAACAGTAATATCTTTAGGTCCAACTACAGATTTGTTTTCAACGCTTTATACTGAATTATTGGGAGTTTCTTCACATGAGCTTTATCACACTTGGAATGTGAAATCAATTCGACCGATTGAAATGTTTCCGTATAATTATCAGCAGGAAAATTTTTCCAGAATGGGATTTCTGTATGAGGGAGTAACAACGTATATGGGAGATTTGATGCTTTTGAAAGCTGGAGTATTCGATCTAAAACAATATTTGAAAGAATTTACTGTCCAATTGCAAAAACACTTTGATAATCAAGGTCGGTTTTATTATTCAGTAGCAGATTCTTCATTTGATACTTGGCTCGATGGTTATGTAAGCGGCGCTCCAGGTAGAAAAGTGTCGATTTATACAGAAGGCTGTTTGTTAGCTTTTGTATGTGACATAAAGATTCGCGCCAACTCAAATAACAAACATGGATTGGACGAATTGATGAAGCGCTTGTATTTCAATTTTGCCATACAGAGCAAGGGTGTATCAGAACAAGATTTTCAAGATTTATTGGTAGAATTGATGGGCGAAGAAGCCAAAGAATTGCTTCAAGATTATTTTTACGGTACTCGCCCGTTTGAGGCTATTTTGACTGACGCATTGGAAACGATAGGGATGGAGTTGACTCAGAAACCGCATTCTAGTTACGCAGCAGGAAGAATGGGATTCAAATATGTGAATTCAAAAACAGGAAATTCTACTGTAACTGCTTTATATCCTGGGTCACCTGCTGATTTAGCAGGTTTGATGTTGGACGACGAAGTAATTGCTATCAATGATTACAAAGTGGATTCGAATATGGATAAATGGCTTACTTTTTTTGATGATTCAAACAAAAAAGTAACAGTATTTAGAAAGGGAAAATTAATTGAATTGCACTTTCCAGAGGTGCAACGAAATTTCTTTTTAACCTACGGAGTTAAAATGCTTGACAATCCTAATTCTTTCCAAACTAAGGCCTTTGAATTTTGGAGTAAGTAAAAGAAGTAATCAGTTTTCTTCAAGGTTTGTATGTAACAGGGCTACATTGGGCAAATTTTTTATCTGCAGAAATTCCTATTTTGTAATACAATACAAATTTAGAAAGCAATTTTTGAAAAGCTAATTGTTGTTCAGCGCTTGGTAAATCTTCATCTTTCCCTTTAAACTGGTATAAGAAATAATTGATAGAACCATCTTCTGCAAAGTAAATACGGTTAAAACAATGAGTTGCTTTAGGCCAGATATAATCATTTTCTTTTAAAAACTGACCAAAATCATTAAGCATTTGAACATAAGCTGTTTTCATTTTTAGTTGTGATTCTTGCGTGTTAAACACAGCTTTTGTAGTATCTACATGGATTGCACTTTGGTACAAACTATCTAATTTCTGAATAATTATTCCATTGTTTTTTGCGTCTTCAAAAGGCATTGCAAGATGTTGAGAAAAAAGATAAGAAGATGCAAAGAATAAAAATGATGTTAGTAGAATTTTTTTCATGGTTGATGAGATTAAGATAAAGGTAAATAAAATAGGTGAAAGTAAAAAATATAAACAACTATTTAGTTAGTTGGTACTAAATTCGCGATATTAGTTACAGCTCAATAACATCAAGGGTTTCAGAAGTTCTTTTTTTAAAAACAGCCATCTTTCAAAACCGCAACTTACTTACATTAATATCCACATTTCCCTCAATACCCGGTAGCCTTCCTTTCTCAGAAAATTGCCAATGCAATACCTCATTTTCGTTCATGTACAGAGGCTCTCTGCTGTATGCTGCAAGCCAATAATTATACCCTTTTAATTTATTTTTAAACTTTGTTTCGAAGAAACTGAGTGAGGTGTAGATGATAGGTTTAATACCAGTTGCTTTTTGTACTTCTTTACACCAGTCATCTACCAATTTTCGCAGTGCTTCATCTGTTTCTCCTTCATCTTCAACATCAATTACTGGAGGCAAATCAATACTTCGGATTGAATAATTGGCTAAGAAATGCTGTGCTTGGCTATGCGCTTCGCTTTTGGTGTTTAAATAGTGGTACACTCCATTCGGTATTCCATGATTATTCAAATATTCACGGTTTCGTTTCCATTGTTTGTCAATGTGGTCTGACCCCTCTGTGATTTTACAATACACAAAATCAAGTATGGTGTCGTAGCCTTTTTCTTTGAGCAAATAGTCCCAATCTATTTCACCCTGATGGTGCGAAACATCTAAACCAACAGAATTATAGCCTTTGGGCAAAGACTTGGTGAATTCACTTGGGGTTTGTGTTCTTTTTATAGAGCGATAATTCAAAAGTAAATAGACAACCACCCCGCCGAAAATCAACAAGCTCCATATCCAAATAGCTGAATTTGATTTCTTCCCTTTTTTTCTTCGAGGAGCACTTTTTTTCTTTGTTTTTTTCTTTGGCATATTGCATGAATGTAAGAAAGAATCTCCAAACAATAATCTTTAAAGCACATAACAGAATTAATCTAGCAGACAGATTATTTTACACGAATAATTTTGAAAGATTCAATCTTCATTGTATGATGAATCGATTGATAATAAAACTTGTATGAAGGACTTCTTCGAAAACTATTGAGTGAATTATTTTTTGAAATTATCAGCTACCACTAAATCTTTTGTACCATGCGTCCATGAATAAAATCCTTCACCAGATTTTACTCCTTTTTTTCCTGCTGTAACCATGTTCACCAAAAGCGGACATGGAGCATATTTTGGATTTCCAAAACCATCATGAAGCACCTCCAAAATTGCCAAGCACACATCCAATCCAATAAAATCAGCCAATTGCAATGGTCCCATTGGGTGTGCCATCCCTAATTTCATCACTGTATCTATTTCAGCTACTCCCGCAACACCTTCATAAAGTGAGTAGATAGCTTCATTAATCATAGGCATCAAAATACGGTTTGCTATAAATCCCGGATAATCGTTTACCTCAACTGGAACTTTGTTTAGCTTTTTGGAAGTTTCCATAATCAAGTTTGTCACTTCATCCGTTGTGGAGTACCCGCGAATAATTTCAACCAACTTCATTACAGGCACAGGGTTCATGAAGTGCATTCCGATTACTTTCTCCGGGCGTTTTGTTACCGAAGCAATTTTTGTGATTGAAATAGATGAGGTGTTGGATGCTAAGATGACATTTTCAGGTGTCAAACTATCCAACTGTTGGAAGATTTTCAATTTTAAATCAATATTTTCTGTTGCAGCTTCTACTACCAATTCTACTCCTTTTAATCCATCTTCCATCGAAGTAAAGAGCGTAATGTTTCCTAAAGTACTTGCTTTTTCAGCTTCTGTGATTGCCTCTTTTACAACCTGACGATCTAAATTTTTTGTGATTGTAGACAACCCTTTATCCAAAGCTGGTTGAGCAACATCAATTAAAGAAACTTTATATCCAAATTGTGCAAATGTATGGGCAATACCATTTCCCATTGTTCCTGCACCAATAACAGCGACGTTTTTCATGTATGATTTTTTGATTGGTTACGAAATTACAATTTTTCTCGAAACTACTTTGTCTGACATGCTATTTTATCGAATGTTTCAGGAATGTTTTGTTAATTTTGCGATTTGAAAAAAAAGTTGATATACGAGCCTTCATGAAAAAGTATTTTTTGCTTTTTATTGGTTTTGTCATGTTGTTTATGACTTATGTTGGAATTATTCTTCCGGGTATTCCGGGTATGCCCTTTTTAATCATTGCATTTTTCTGTTTTTCATCTTCGTCTGATAAAGTATTGCATTGGATGCTACGTTTACCGATGATTGGTTATTTGACAAAGAAAATCATGGAAATGAAAAAGAAGAAATGGTTTATTTGGCTACTATTGGTGCAGTTGCTATCTGTTTCTATCATTTTAGAACGATTCTTTTATCAGTCCATTTTCGTTTCTATTGTTTGGTATCTGATAACGATTTTGTTTTTAGGCACTTTTTTAATTTTGTATAACCGAAAACAGGATTATTCTCAAGGATGAAGCATTTGCCTATTAATCGATATCATTCACTGACTTTGCTTTCATACTTTGTATTATGCAGCATTATTTTCTCATGCACTGCCAAATCAAAAAGTCAAACCAATCAATCTCGCACTAAAATTGTCAAAAAAGAAGCACTTATTCCGGTTTTCAATTCTCTAAAACCTGCGTTTGTTGATCAGTATTACGACAGTATAAGTCAATATTACATGCGTTATATCGAGCCAGGTTTTAACGGAATGTTTTTGATTGCAAAAAATGGACATATTGTTTTTGAGCGGTATAAAGGAGTTGCGAATAAAAAATATAAAACAGAAATTGATAAATATACTCCGTTACATGTAGCTTCGATTTCAAAAGTAATCACTGCGCTAATAGTATGTAAATTGGTTGATTCAAATGAAATAAAACTAGATAAAGATATTCGGTCATATTTACCAGAAATCATGTATTCTGGTATCACAGTACGTATGTTGTTAAATCATCGAAGCGGTTTACCTTATTATGGATATTTCCCTTACAAAGTATGGCCTGCAACTAAAAATTTGACCAACGACAAGATTATTCAACTAATGAATAATTACAATTTAGGGCTTTACTTTCCTGCTAATTCTCAATTTTCATACTGCAATACAAACTATGCGCTTTTAGCACTCATTGCAGAACGTGTAACAAAGAAACCCTTTCCTAAGGTAGCAGAAGAGTTAGTTTTCAAGCCTTTGAATATGAAAAACAGTTTCATCAATGATGGCAGTCTAAATACAGATTCTATTTCCCGTTCATACGATTCACGAAATAGATTGGAACCGTTTACAAATTTAGATTGCATATATGGTGATAAAAATTTATATACTACAGCCAGAGATTTACTACAACTGGATAAAGCTACTTATTCAAACAGTTTTTTGAGTAAAGAAATCAAAGCTGAGATATTTAAAGGGTACAGTTATGAAAGAAAAGGGAAAAGCAATTACGGTTTGGGATATCGAATGCGTGAAGATTCAGGGAAATCTACATTGTTTTTTCACACTGGCTGGTGGCATGGAAATACAGGTTGTTATGCGTCATTACGCGAAGACACGATTTGCATGATAATTATTTCAAATCATTATACTAAGAAGGTGTTTTCGATAAATCGTTTGTCTTCAATTTTTGGAAACTACCCGTATGAACCACTTATTGACATGGAAGAAAACTATGTGTCGCCTGCTAAAGCGAAAGCGCATATCAATTTGGCTATTCAACGAAAAAATGAATCAGACTCAATACTTAATAAAAAGAAATAAAAAAAGCTGCCTTTTTGAGGCAGCCTATTTTTTAAAGGTTGAAGTTATTTTTTTCCAATATTGCCAAAAGTAGCATCTATTGTTTTGGTACTCGAACCAGAAACAGTGATTGTGCAACTACCACTCAATTTGTTATTGCTAAAAGCGGAAATTGATAGCGTACCTGCAGCTGCATTCGTATAAGAAGCACTATTTTGAAGAAAGGTAAAGTCATTTATAGCAATGGTTTTAGACCCAATGGCTGTATTGTTTTGTGTTGACCAATTTATTTCAAAGTAATTCGACATGCCATTTTTATATGCCCTAATTCCTGTACCCCAAGCTCCTGTTGTCCAATATGCGCTGTCTGCAATAGTTTCAGATCCGCCGTTTTCTTTCCATCTGAATCCGTCTTGTACTACTGGCTGGGCATAGGTACACGAACCATCATCTTTTTTAGCTTTTTCGTTAAAGTTTGTTGCAGTACTGTCTGTACATCCTTCTTTTTTACAAGAAGTAAATAAAGTGCAGCCTGTAAGGAGAATAATCATTAGTTTTTTCATTGCTCAATTTTTACACAAAAGTATGGTTGAGCTTAGAAGTGTGAAATACGACAAATGCAGGATTTGAACAACGTAAAAGATTATTCACGCTGAAAACAACTATTTAAAATAGTCAAATACCGCGCTTTATTTGCTGTAATGGAATATTCTGACACAATTTTTTGACGCGCTTTTGTGCCAAACAATTTTCGAGTTTCTGGAGAATTTATTAGCGTTAAAATTCGTTGTTTCCATATTTCTGAGTCATTTTGATGCACCAAAAAACCATTTTCATTGTCTTCAATTATTCTGTGAATTGTTCCTATTTCTGTAGCAACAGTTGGTATTCCAAGGGCCATGTATTGAATTGCTTTTAATCCGCTTTTTCCATACACCCACTCTTCATCAGGCAAAGGGTACAAGCCAATATCAAAGCGTTGTAAGGTGCTTATTTCGATTGCATCACTCCAATCTAATGCCTCTATCAATACGCCATCAATTTGAAAAGTCTTATCACCCATTACAATAAGCTTAAAAGATACTTCTTTGGAAAGTTCAACTAAAACATCTTTCAATAAATACAAATATTTTGAGGTGCTGTGACTACCGCTCCAACCAATAACAATTTGGTCATCGTTGTTGTATTGGTTTGTTGGAATGTATCTGTTTTCAGTGTCAACTGTGCTTGAAATATCGGTAGTATTTTGGTTGTATTTACGCACAAAGTTGTCTAAATACGGTGTGCATGTGATGACATGATCAGCTTTCTTCATCAGGAAAATTGATTTTGTTTTTCCTTTTAAAAAAGCAATGTATTTGTTTGCTTTGCTTTTGTGTTTCAAGAAAACCAAATCATCGATGTCGTAAATAAACTTTTTAGAAAGTAGGATATAAAATCGCTCAAAAAGCGGAGGACCAAAAGGAGTAATCCATAAGAAGGTATAAACAACATCGTATTTTCGGATAGAAAATAGCAAAGCAGTTCTTCGCAAATACCCCATTATCGTATAAAAGAACTTGAGGTGGAAATTTCCTGGTTTAAAGATGATTTCCATGAATTTGTCAGAGACAAAAGGCTTGATTGTAATTTCAAAACCGTTTTCTCTCCATGAATCAAAATACTGCTCATATTTTAATCGTTGTGCGGGTACATTGTTTTCAGGGTATGGGCAGAGTATAAGTAGTTTCTTGTTCTTTTGAAGTTTAGACATAATAGAAATACAGTATTGAAAACAAAATTAAATTTTATCAATCTAGTTGACAATTTTTTTGACGAAAACAAAAAACTTATTTAAACAATTCATTCAGCACTCTACCTTCACTTGTAGGTATTGAAAAATGGAGTAATTCAGCTACGGTTTTGCTAATATCAATCTGTTCTGCGCAATTTTTAAGAACGGTATTTTGTGGAGTATCTGGCCCGATAGCTAATAAACTGATATGTCTGCACCCCTCACATCCGTCACCATGGCTTATGTAGCCGTCTTTATGGCCATCGAGATGTCTTCCATGATCATTTGTGATAAGCAAGGTTGTTTTGTCACGTAATTTTTCTGATGCTTGTATATAGTTCCAAATTAAAAATGCGTATTCATCGCATCGTTGAATGGATTTCAAGTATTGATCCCATTGTTTGGAATGAGCATAGGAATCTGCTGCAAGCAAATTAACCAACATTAAATGTGGTGGATTATCTGTTCCTAATACTTCCATCACTTTATTAACCGTTTCTTGATCGTTGGTGTAATCTGCACCATTGCCATTTAATCCACAATAAGTGTAAGGCATGTATTTGTTGGTCCAATCTTTTGCTTTTGTATTGCCAATTACTTCTAATTTCCCTTTGCTTGCAATAATCCATGCATCGGATCTAGGAATGTTTTTTTCTTTTAGATAGTATTGAAACAGTGTAGGGTATTTTGGTAAATCTTTTCCTGCATTAGAAAGTTTTTGATACCTACCTGTTGCAATTGCTGCATGACCAGATATGGTAAGTGTAGGGCCGTTGTTTCGAAAGTTGTACAACAAAGTACCTTGTTTCTTTAGTTCTTTGCCTAAATGAGGTATGTATGTATATGATGTATCTCCAAATGTTTCGGTAAATCTTGGTCCGTCGATTACCAATATTACAACATATTCCGTTTTGTATTTTTTAGCATCATCATTGCTTTTTTTAGGCGAAAAACTGAATGCGCTAATTCCAAAAATCAACGTTATTACGAGGGTGAATTTGATGTAATTTTTCATACTATTGAGCTCAAATATAGCTGATTATTTCAAACGATTTGCGACTAAGGAATCAGTTTTTTGTAATCACCGCATAATAAAGCGATATTCAATGTTGCAGTTTGTAAATTCAAAGCGGATAACAACTGCCTGTTTTTTGCTTGTACAATAGAAAATTGAATTTCTCTGAGTTCAAATTGAGTAAGTGCACCATTTTCAAATGATTTTTGAGCAATAGAAAACATCTCAGTAGTGTTCAAAATTGTCTTACTTTCCAAGGCGTAAAGTCGATTTGCATTTTCATAGTCTTGCCAAGCTTTGCTAACTTCACTGCGAATGCTGAACTCTTGTTTCTCTGTGTTTATGTTAGCATTGTCTTGTTGCAATTTGTTGTTTTTTACTGCGGTTACTTTTGAAAGGCCGTCTAGGATAGACCAGCTAAGTGTTATTCCCACGCCAGGACCATAACTTTGGTTTGACAATAAAAATCCAGCTTGACTGTGTGAAAGGTTGAGGGAGTATTGCCCGTATATAGAAAGTTGTGGATAATATCGGCTTTGAATTTCCTTTCGTTGTTGGTCAAGTATTGCAATTTGACTTTTTTGGATAAGTAAATTCGTATTTTGTGACAAGGCATTTTCTAACACCTTATCTTGTTGCATTGCAATCACTGCAGGTGGAGTAGGGTCAACATCAAAAAGCAAAGCAGGGTTTTCGCCCATAACTAAAGCTAAATCAGCTTTCATCTTTTTGATGGTGTTTGCTTGATTCAAGTAATTTGAACTGTCTGTATTCAAATCCATTTGAGCTTGAAGCAATTGCAAATCAGTTGAAGCTCCGTTCTTTACTTTCATTTGAATCAATTCAAAACGCTCTTTAGATAGTGCAATTGCTTGTTCAAAAACGATTTGCATTTGTTCTTGAAACTGAATGGAGTAAAACAAAACGGATGCTTGATAAATAGACATTTCCATTCGTGCAGCAAGGTTTACTGAAGCAAGATCTTCTTGCAATTGTAAACGCTTATCACGAGCAAACATCGCAAAACCATCGAATATGGTCCAATTTAATCGTATAGATGCAGACAAAGCGTCATTCTTAGCTCCTTTTTTATCTGTTGTTTGTCCAGAAATAAATTGCTGACGTGTATTGTTACTCGTGAAATTTTGATCTGCATTTACTCCAACAGTTGGTAGATAGCCGGCTGCTCCAATGTTGTTGTTGTTTTCCGTGATTTGCAAATTATTTCGTTCGATTCGGATATCGTAGTTTTTTTCAAGAGTACGTTTGATAACCTCTTCAAATGTCAACACTTGTTGAGAAAACACACTGCTACAAAAAAGAATAAAACCGAGTGCTGTTATTAATTTCATGCTTTTACTTTTGATTTTTTTGAAGTCATGTAGATGTATAAACCTGGTATTACGTAAAGTGTAAGCACAAGTGAAAATGCCAATCCACCAATAATCGAAATTCCCATTGAAATTCTACTTGTAGCAGCATCTCCAAGAGCTAAAGCAATTGGTAAAGCCCCAAGCATGGTAGCCAACGTTGTCATCAAAATTGGTCTAAAACGTTGCGATGAAGCGTCAATAATCGCATCTTTTATACTTAATCCATGCTCTCTTCGTTGATTGGCAAATTCTACAATCAAGATACCGTTTTTTGTAACCAATCCAACCAAAACGATGATTCCAATTTCAGAAAAGATGTTTAATGTTTGGTTTGTTAACCACAAAGAAAGAATTGCTCCTGATAATGCGAGTGGAACAGTAAACATGATAATAAGTGGGTCGCGATAGCTTTCAAACTGTGCTGCCAATACAAGGTATACCAGAACCAAAGCAAGTAAAAATGCGAAGATTAAACTGCTTCCACTTTCAGCGAATTCTTTTGAAGTTCCTGCAAGGCTGGTTGAAAAAGATTCAGGAAGTACTTTTTCTGCAATTTTATCCATTGTGTTTATTCCATCACCAATAGTAAAACCATCATTTGGTTGCGCAGAAACAGTGGCTGAAACATAGCGGTTGTATCGATACAATTGAGGTGTGCTGGATTCATTACGTATAGTTACAAGGTTTTCCAGTGGAATTAACTCGCCTGTTTTGTTTCGCACTTGTATCGCACTCAAATCACTTGGGTCGTTTCGTTTCTCTTGCATTGCCTGACCAATTACTTGATATTGCTTGCCGTTCATGATGAAATACCCATAACGTTGCCCTGAAAAATAGAGTTGCAAGGTTGAAGCAATGTCACTTACCTCTACACCCACAGCCGCAGCTTTATCTCTATTGATATCTACTTGCAACTCGGGTTTGTTAAATTTCAAGTCCACATCCACAATTTTGAAAGTTGGATTCATCATTGCTTCTTGCATAAACAGTGGTAGCACCTTTTTCATTTCTTCGAATGATGGAGCTTGAAGCACATATTGCACAGGCAAACCTCCGCCTCTTCCACCACCAATAGTTTGTTCTTGTATGATAAAAGAACGTGCAAAGTTATACGAAGCCAAGTGAGGATTAATTAGGTTTACAATGTCTTCTTGTGTGCGGCTTCTATCTTTTGTAGGAATCAAATTCACCCTGACAAAACCTTGATTTACGTTGATAGAAGAGCCAAAACCTGGAGAAGTAACAGCAAGAATGTTTTGTTTTTCTGGGATGGTATCTACCAAATCAATTATTTGTTGTTGATAAGCATCCATCCGCTCATACGAAGTTCCTTCAGGGGCTTTAGACATAATCATAAACCGTCCTTTATCTTCCATTGGAGCTAACTCAGATTGCAAATTTCTTCCAAACCAATAGATGAAGAAAACAGAAATAAACATCAAGATAAAAGCAATCCATGGTTTCTTCATAAAATTAATCAACGTGTTTTTATACCCCGACATCAATGCATCAAGCCATTTTTCACTCATTCTGTAAAAACGTGAATGTTTCTCTTTTTTACGAAGTAAGCGTGAACTCATCATAGGCGTTAGCGTAAGTGAGATAAATGCAGATATGATAACGGACCCTGCTACTACAATTCCAAATTCACGGAACAATCTACCGGTTAATCCTTGTAAGAAAATAACGGGTAAAAACACAGCTGTAAGCGTAATTGTTGTTGAAATAATCGCAAATAAGATTTCTTTAGATCCTTCATGCGCTGCATGTTTAGGGTCTTCGCCTTTTTCAACACGAGAATAGATATTTTCCATAACAACAATTGCATCATCCACCACCAACCCGGTTGCTAATACAATTCCAAGCAGCGTTAGTAAGTTGATTGAAAATCCAGAAAAATACATGATGAAAAAAGTACCAATCAATGAAATTGGAATCGCAATTATAGGGATAAGCGTTGTTCGCCAATCTCGTAAAAACAAGAAAATAACAATTACAACCAATCCAAAGGCAATCAATATGGTTTCTTCAACTTCTGAAATTGATTTTCGGATATTTTCGGTTGAGTCCATCGCAACTCCCAGTTTCACGTCAGAAGGCAGTTCCTTTTTGATATGCTCGAGTTTCTTGTAAATTTCATCAACAATTTCGACATAGTTTGCACCAGGCTGCGGATTTACAGCTATACCAATCATTGGAGTTCCACCGTTTCCACGTAAAATAGAGCGTTCATTTTCTGGTAATAAACGAGCTCTTCCCACATCTTTTAAGCGTACAATTTTAGTTCCTTGTTTAGCTACTATTAAGTTGTTAAATTCTTCTTCTGAAGATAAACGAGCAAATGTGCGAATGGTAAGTTCAACCGTGTTTCCTTCAATTCTACCAGAGGGAAGTTCAACGTTTTGAGCGAGAAGCGCATTTTTTACATCCAATGCCGTTAATCCAAAACCAGCCATTTTCTCTGGGTCTAGATCAAATTTCATGGCAAATTTCTTTTCACCCCAAATGTTTATTGCAGAAACACCTTTGATGGTTTGAAAACGTTCTTTGAATACATCTTGCCCAAGTTGTGACAGTTCCAACAAACTTTTTTTGTCAGATTGAACTGTCAATGAAAAAATGGTTTCAGTATTTGCATCTGCTTTTGAAACGATAGGTGGGTCCGCATCCTGTGGTAAATTTCTTACAGCTGCCGAAACTTTGTCACGTACATCATTCGCTGCATTGTCAAGATCGATGGATAAATCAAATTCAACGGTAATAGTACTTCGACCATCTGAACTTACCGAGCTCATGGTGTTAATACCAGCAACACCATTGATGCGTTCTTCTAATATTTCTGTAATTTGCGATTCGATAACATCCGGATTGGCTCCCGGATAATTTGTGGTTACAGTGATGATAGGTGGATCAACTGATGGGAATTCACGAACACCCAAAAACATAAAGCCAATTATCCCAAATAGTACAACGATGATGGACAATACAGACGCTAGAACAGGTCTGTTAATACTGGTGGAAGCTATGTTCATTTTGTAGTGATTTTTGTTTTAATCGGCATGCCAGGGCGCACAGCCAATAAGCCAGAAATCAAAACTTGATCTCCTTTCTGAAGTTCACCGATTACTTGCACTTTATCTTCTGTTCTAATTCCCATTTGTACCGGCACTTCAACAACCAATCCTTTTCTGCTTACATAAACTTTTTGACCATTCAAAACAGGAATGATGCTTTCTGTTGGTACCATAAATGCGTTTTCCTCTTTCCCCATGTCATATTGAATTGATACAAATGCTCCAGCAATTAATTTACCAGGATTTTGTAGTTCTGCTCTCACTGTCATCATGCGAGTGCCTTTGTCGATTTTTGGCTCAAAGGCATACACTTTACCAGAAAAAGATTTAGAAAGTCCATCTGCTTGAAAATGTATAACTTGGCCCTTCTCAACATTCTGAGTGTATTTTTCAGGAACAGCAAATTCAACCTTTATTTTGTTTTCTTGTACGATGGATGTAATGAGTGTGCTTGGAGTGATAAAAGCACCTTCACTCACTTGACGTAAGCCTATTTTACCTGAAAAAGGTGCTTTAATGCTGGCTTTGTCAATTTGAACATTTAATAAGTTGATTTTTGCTTGTGCTGCAGCTAAATTGGCTTGAGAAACTTCATATTCTTGTTGGCTGATGCCTTTCGATTCTAGCAGTGCTTTTTTTCGACTTTCATCTTTTTCAGCCAAAGATAATTCTACGTTAACTTGTGAGCGTTGAGCTTTTAAGATATCCGTATCTACTTGAAGCAATGTTGTACCTTTTGCTACAGATTGCCCTTCTGAAAAGCGAATAGCCTGCACTCTACCAGATACTTCTGAATAAAGGTCAACTTGTTCATTTGGTAAAATGCTTCCTGGAATAGTTAATGTTCTTGCTACTGAGGCAGGTTCAAGTACCACTACATCCACCGTTAATGTCATTTGTTGAGATCTGCTAGGTTGGTTTTTTGTTGATTCACTACAACTTGATAGAACAAAGGTTAGTGTAAGTGATAAAATTGAAAATAATTTGTACATGTATTTATACTTTTCTGATGATAAATTCGAAATCATTGTTGCTAATTTCTTTAGCTTTTGCGACCATTTCTTTCAGCCCATTGCTGAAAGCTTCTTTTGTATTTGAAGATACGAGATTAAGAAAAAAATTATTGGTTTCTCTTAATGCTTTTTCCACTTTTGGCATTAAAGGAATTGCTTTCTCGGTTAAAACCAATAGGTGTTTTCGCTTGTCAACATTGCTCTTTTGACGAATTATCAAATTATCTTCACACAATGCGTCTAAAATTCTAACTAACGAAACTTTATCAATGAATAGATACTCAGCTAAAGTTTGTTGATTGATTTCACCGTTGTGTTTCCAAATAATATACAATGGGTAGTAGTACTTCTCAATCGAGGTACCTTTCATTTTCTCAGACATTTTACCAATGTATTGCTTCGTAAGAAAAATGAAAATTCCAGCCAGTGACATTTCATGCTTTTCTTTCATACCTATTTTAGTTTACAAAGTTAACTATTTTTCAGTAGTCGGCATTCAGATTGATTGTAAATTTAATACTAATTAATAAATGATATCTTTTATTGGCTCACAAATATAACAACAAAAAAAAGCCGAAGAATAAATCATCGGCTTTGTAATTAGTTTGTTTTTCCACTATGGAACAATTTTCACATTTTGTTTTTGTGTAGTGTATGAATATTTGATGAATCCGCCGACAGACGGTGCATTTATGTCGTTTTTTTGAATAGCTCTGGAAAGATATACTGTGCTATTGCCTGGAGTTAAACCATTTTTAGCAGAAGCTCCCATAACCAAGCTTGTAGCTCCGTCTGCTTCTGTGTAAAACAACGCATCGCTATCCCAAGCCCATGTTCCTACATAAATTCCAACAGCTTGATTTGCTGCCAATGCTGTACCTGTCCAATAAAAAGTTTCTGCTTGAGATTTTACAATTGTATCAAATCCAGCTTGAAATCCTACGGTATCAGCCCCAGCTGGAACACTGTTTGAGTATGTAGTACCAGCAGTATTTGTATAAGCAAAAGTACCTGTTGTAATGTTTCCGGCAAATTGCAAGTGATGAGCACCCCAAAGACCTGCATACGGCATGATTTGACCGTTGAAAGAAACTTTAGCCCCTGTAGAGTCTGAAAGTTCTAAAATTGTACCTGTAGCACCACCAAAACGAAAGCGTGCAATTACATCTGTTACGTCATTGGTTTTGTTGTAAGACAATTCGTAGTGTGTCCAAATTTTTGTTTGGTTAACATCGCTTGAATCTTGCTTGGAACAAGACTGAATTGATGCTATTGAAATAGCCACACTGAATAAAAGAATTAGTTTTATCATTGTTTTATAGTTGAAATTAGACAGTCAAATTTACGAAAGTATTTTTAGTTTCAAAAAAAAATGAAAATATTAGTATTAAAAGATATATTTATTACTTTGCAATTGTTATTCACGTGGTTATTTAATTCAGGTTTCATGAAAGTATTATTGGGTTTACAAGGATTATTTTTTATTTTTTTTAGCTCATTTTTATTCGCTCAAAAACAAACTCCAAAATTGGTAATTGGCATTGTTGTCGATCAGATGAGTTATGACTATTTGTATAGATTTTATCCTCATTTTTCAAAAAACGGTTTTCGTAGATTGATGGATAAAGGGACAAATTTCAGGAATGTTAACTACAATTATGTACCAACTTATACTGGGCCGGGTCATGCTTCAATTTATACAGGAACTACACCAAGCAATCATGGAATTGTAGCCAATGATTGGTACATGAAAAGCATGAATACTGAAGTGAACTGTGTTTCAGATGATGGTGTTCAAACAGTGGGTTCAAGTAGCGAGTTCGGCAAATGTTCTCCTCGTTTTTTGCGTGCAAATACCATCACAGATCAACTTAAGTTGACCTACCCAAATTCAAAAGTAATAGGTGTGTCGATAAAGGACAGAGGAGCCATATTGCCTGCAGGACATTTGTCTGACGGTTCATATTGGTATGATTATGAGACAGGAGCAATGATTACATCAACATTTTACAAAGAACGATTGCCAAATTGGGTAGAGGGATTTAATTCAAATAAAATCACAGAAACATTCATGAATTTACCATGGATTTTATTAAAAGATTCCAGTTGCTATACCTATTACAACCAAGACAACTCTAAGTACGAAGTTAATGTAGCACATAAACCAACCCCAACTTTTCCGTATGATTTTAGCAAATTGGAATTTTCAAAGAAATTGGAGTATTTCACAATGCTTCCGGCAGCTAATACGCTGTTAACAAGTTTTGCAATAAGTGCTTTGGAGAGTGAAGAATTAGGCAAAGATGAAACAACGGATTTTTTAACGCTTAGTTATTCTACGCCCGATATAGCAGGACATGAATTTGGTCCGTATTCGTTGGAAATGGAAGACATGTATTACCGATTGGATTTAGAAATTGCAACCTTGCTAAAAGCACTGGATGATTATGTGGGAAAAGGGAAATACACGCTCTTCCTAACAGCAGATCATGCTTGTTCACCTGTGCCACAATACCTTGTTGATCATAAGTTACCCGGAGGCTATGTTTTTATTAAAGAGAAAGAAGAAGCACTTCGTGTTGTTTGTCTTCAAAAATTCGGTTTTGATTTTCTAGATAGAATAGAAAACAACAATGTGTATTTAAAAGAAGTTTCAAAAGAACAGGAAGATGTAGTATGTACATTTTTTAAACAGCAAATTTCAATGTGGGAAGGGGTGAAGAATGTTTTCACGAAAAACGAACTTGAGGTAGCTACAAATGACAAATTACAACGAATGGCTGCTTCTGGTTTCGACAAGCAACGAAGTGGAGACTTGATTTTTGTACTTCAGCCTGGGTATTTACCAAAGAAAAAAGATACTGAAAAAGCGAGAAAAGGAACAAGTCATGGTTCAGCTTTTAATTATGACACGCATGTGCCGGTTTTATTTTTCGGGAAAAACATTCCAAAACAAGACATTTTCACAGCTTATGACATTGTAGATATTACAGCAACTCTTACTCATATTTTGAATGTACAACTACCGAATGCAGCAACTGGAAAACCAATGGTAGAATTGTTTAAATAACGTGTTCTCATCAAATAAAAAAGCTTCTCATTAGTTTTTGAGAAGCTTTTTTGGCACATAGATTTTAGCTAAAGTGAATAGTGTTTCTATGTAATGATTTAGTGTAGGTGTTATTTTCTTTTAACAGAGTCTTAAAAGTGATTTTACATATTCAATCTCTTGGTTTAAGGTACTTATTTTGTTTTTTAATTTGGTTTGACACGAATCTTTTGGAAATTCTTTTGTGATTTCTTTTGGAATTTCGTCTGAATTCTGCCCAGAGGTGTATAACAAATATAATTTAGAATAGTTTTTAAGCGAATCGCCTTGAGCTTCCAACAATGAATTTACAGCACGCATTTGTTTTTCTATTGTTGAAACCAAAGCTGGTATGTGCCCTAAATCAGGGTATTGAAGAATTAATTCTTGAGGAAAATCCAATGGCAGCGGATTTCCTTGTAAGTGATACCAATAAAGCGAAAAATAGTTGTCTAAAAGTTCAGCCTGCTCACGAATAAATTTAATATCCAAGCTAGGCTCAAGTTGATTTAATTTTAACGTTCCCATATTACTTTTTTTACCAACCATCACTAAATAGTTTAGAAAGATTGTGTTTATACAACATTAAGTAAAATCTGAGTTGTTTTGTTGCACTATGTCATGAAATGGTTTTTCTATGTCATGAAATGGAAAAATTGCAATATTAATTATTGGAGAACGACTAACAACTTTGAATAGAAAGAAAAAAATAGGTGTTGAAGCTACAAGCTAATTGTTGTTTACGCAGTGTGAGGTGTGTTTTTAAGTAAGGTAATAAGGATGTTAGTTCCTGTACCCAACTCACTCTTGATGTCTAATTTCCCACCATTTTTCAGCACCATGGATTTGACTAGGTTCATTCCCAATCCTGAGCCTATTTCGTTTTCATGATCTTTTTTGGTTAAGTGTTCAGAGTCACTCAATATTTTACTGCGTGTTTCTTCAGACATTCCTTTCCCTTGGTCAGACCAA
Source organism: Fluviicola sp. (assembly GCA_039810825.1). GTDB lineage: Bacteria > Bacteroidota > Bacteroidia > Flavobacteriales_D > Crocinitomicaceae > Fluviicola. The sequence goes on along the minus strand of JBDHXR010000011.1, from coordinate 7,676 downwards.
CTTAGTGTAATAGTCTCAAAACTTTCATCCACCAAGTTGGCAGTGATTTTTCCGCCAGGTGTAGAAAATTTCATACTGTTGTCCATTAGATTTCTGAAAACCAATTTCAGGGTTTCTTGATCAACATAAACTTTTGTAGATTTAGGCACCTTGTTTTCAAACTCTAGTCCTTTTTGCTTTAATACAGAAGTATAATTGTAAGATACTTGTTCGATCAGCATAGCTAAGCGGTGAGTTTCTTGATTGAAGAAAGTGCCCTTAGTTTGCAATAGAGACCAACTCAAAAGGTTGTCTAGTAAAGTGTAAGTGCTACCAGCAATTTGACTGTTTTCTTCCAATTTTTCGTCCAACAGAAGATATTCTTTTTTTTCAGCAAGGTTTTTCAAATTGGCATTACTCACTTTCAATGCATTAACCGATGAGCGCAAATCATGACTGACAATAGAAAAAAGCTGATCTTTTGTTTTATTTAGTTTATCGAGTTCTGCATTTTTAGTAGATATTATTTTTGAAGAGTTTGCTTTTTGGCGATAGAAATATAGAATCAACACTAAAAGGAGAAGAAGTAAAGAAGAAAATAATATAACGAAGTTGAACCGTGTTTTTCTTAATTGATTGGTAGCTTCTAGTTTTTCAACTTCTTTTTGTTTTATTGTTAAAGCTGCTTTTTTCTCTAATTCTGCAACTTGGTAGATGCTGTTTTGGTCATTCAAACTATCACTTAAAGTTCTGTGTTCGTCCCAATATTTAGCTGACTGCTTATAATTTTTTAGACGATTGTAAACTAAAGCCAATGAGGAAGTTACACTGACTTTTAATTTCAAATCAGACAAATTCTTTGCGAGTGCATATGATTTTTCGTGATACAGAATTGATTTATCCAACTGTTTGATTACTTCGTAGTCAGCACCTAAATTGTAATAGATAAAAGCAAGAAAGTTTGTGTCTTTTTGAATATTGGAAATTCGTTCAGCTTCTTTTAGGTAGCGAATAGATGTATGAAAGTCTTCTAACTGAGAATATGCTAGAGACATGTTGCTTAAAAGGTTGATTGTAGGAATGGTTTTTTTTACAATTAATTTAGTTGTGTCTATTTGGTGAAACAAAACCAGCGATTCTTTGTATTTATTATTCATATAAGTTGCACAAGCTTTTTCATACAATGCTCTATCTGCAAATTCAAAGGTTGAACTTATTTTGTTGATTTCAACCAAGGCATATTGATAGACATCTTTAAAGGAGAAAGCTCGATTTCTGTAGTAATAGATGTAATCCAGTATTTGAATTGGAGGTTTTTGATAAGTAAGCTTATTTGTGACAATTAATATAGAATCCCAATTTTTTTTTCTGTTTAAGCGGGTAATGGTTAAAAATACCTGTTCATATTTGGTGTTTTTCGCACATTTTATAGCTCCTCGATCAATTATTTGATTGAATTTTTGAGATTGACTAAAAGAAAAACAAGCTGAAGATAAAAATAGTGCAATAAAATAGAAAACAAATACTGGATTTTTCAATGTATGATACTATAATTTATTTACAAATTTACTGCTTTTTGCTGAAGATTTTGGCCCATTGCTGCAAACCACCATCATTTTTACATTGTCAATTAAACTTAAATCAATTGAGTTTGAAGATGCGTCTACACTGCTGGCATTAAAACTAGCTGCAACAGAAGTTGGATCACCAGTTCCTGTTTTATCATAAACTGCATAAAACTCCAGTAGTGAGGTGTCTGAAGTATCAAAAAATTGCTGTATTGTTACTTCAGATGGATCAATTGATGAAGGGATAGTAAATGTCATTTTGAGTGCTAACTTGGCATTTGAAGAATAATAAGTCGCACTTAGCTTTGTTGGGTTTGCTGGTTTCGGTGTGCCTTGATTGGCAGCTATCGACGTACTTACAGGAACAACTGTGTAATTTTGATTTGGCATAATGATTTAATTAAGTTGATTCAAATATATAGAAAAAGGTTAGAAACTTCAATTGAATTTGAGTTTTTTATCTGTAACGAGAGCAAGAGCTTTTCCTTTTCTTCCTCATTAAGAAAGTATTCTTTCTATCCAATCGTATTTTCCCAAAACTTTCCCAGTTTCAAATTGTATTTTTGTATTTATGAAAGTGTTGATTGTTGAAGATGAATTGGAGTTGCAGAATGTTCTAGTAGAATCGCTTACACGAGAAAAATATGTAATTGAAACAGCTAGTAATTTCAAAGAAGCCAGCGAAAAATTTGCTCTTTACGAATACGATTGTATTTTGCTAGACATCTCACTTCCTGATGGGAATGGCTTGAATTTGCTTGAACAGTTAAAAGGACAAGGTAAATCTGGAAGTGTGCTTATACTTTCTGCGAAGGATTCATTGGACGATAAATTAGCAGGATTGGATCTTGGTGCAGATGATTATCTTACAAAACCATTCCACATGACTGAGTTACATGCACGCATAAAAGCAGTTTTAAGACGTCAAAAAATGGATGGAAAAAACACGGTAGATTTTGGCAATATCTCACTCGATTTTGTTAACAGAACAGTGCATGTGCATTCACAGGAGCTTGCTATTAACCGAAAAGAATTTGATGTATTGAATTATTTTTTGATGAATAAAGAACGTTTGGTTACCAAATCTGCATTGGCAGAACATGTGTGGGGCGATAATTTTGATCAAGCTGATAATTTTGATTTCATCTATTATCAAGTAAAGAATTTACGTAAAAAACTACATGATGCCAAAGCAACGGTTGAAATTGATGCTGTATATGGTATTGGATATAAATTGATTGAAAAATGAAACTATATGCCAAATCTGTCATTTATATATCTTTAGCACTTCTAGTAATAATCAGTGTTTGGTCATCTTTCTTTTATGTGAACACATTGGTTGAGATTAAAGAAAGTGTAGATGAGGGACTCGGAAATTACAAGCGGCAGCTGATTCGAAATTTGAGTAAAGATTCTTTGCTTTTTGAGCATACAGACTTTAAAAACGGCTTTTTTACTGTAAATCAGATTGAAGAAAATAGAGCACTTCGCTTAAACGACAGTTACATAGATACGGCATTGTACATGCAAGATGGTGATGATTTAGTGCCTGAATTGGAACCTGTGCGCATGGTGACCACTGCTTTTGAGCTGAATGGCAGTTACTATCAACTTAGAATCATCAATCCGATGGTGGAAGAAGATGATTTATATACCGAGTTACTATATGGCTCTATAGGGTTTTATATTGTGTTAATGTTGGTGATTCTTTTTGTGAACAGTTGGATCTTACGAAAACTTTGGAATCCTTTTTATTCCTTTCTAAATCAGTTAAAAGTATTTAAAATAGGAAGTAAATCGCCTTTGCCCAAAGCACAAACCAGTACGCAGGAGTTTTTGGATTTGGAGCATGCAGTTACAACTTTGTTGCAGCGCAGTACCGAAACATTTGAAGAGCAAAAACGCTTCATAGGCAATGCATCACATGAATTGCAAACACCACTAGCTATTGCAGCCGGAAAAATTGAGTTGCTATTTGAAAGCGGAACGCTCAACGAACTTCAATCTGCTCAACTCTATGAAGTGCTCAAGATTATTGAGCGGATGACAAAATTGAATAAATCCTTATTGCTCTTGTCTAAAATTGAAAATAACCAGTTTTCAGAAGATAGCGAAATTGTTATCAATGCCATTGTTAGCCAATGTATTGCTGAATTTGAAGACTATTCATCATTTCAACAACTAAGCATCTCATTCATTGAAGAAGATGTACTTTCGATAAAGATGGATCCAACTCAGGCATACATTGTTGTTTCTAATCTATTGCGCAATGCAATTTTCCATAACCAAAGCAAGGGAGAAGTGAAGATTCATCTTTCCAAGCATTCATTGATGGTTCAAAATACAGGAGAATTGACAAGCCTGGACACAAAATTAATCTTTGACCGATTTTATAAAGGAGCTTCTAATCAGCAGGGGAGTGGACTTGGTTTGGCAATTGTGAAATTGATTTGTGATAAATATAATTTTCGATTGGAGTATAGGTTTGAAAAAGATAGGCATTGTTTTGAATGTTTTTTTGGCTAAAAAATGCGCTTTGTACCTGAATTCGCAATATTAGTTACAGCCCAGTGATATCAAGCGTTTCGATATGTTTTTTTGTAATTATTTTTCTTTTTTTGCATATTTTTCCAACCCATTTCAATTTTTCCCAAATCTTTCCCAAGTCACCTTGTTACTTTGTGCTATAATTTTAAATCAATACATATGAAAAAAGTAATTATCGCCAGTTTTTTTGGAACTTTCCTTCTAGCTGGTACATTATTCGCGCAAGACATTCCACAAAGTAGCGTGCCTTCAGTGGTACTCAACAAGTTTCAGCAAACTTTTCCAAAAGCAACAGATGTAGAATGGGAAATGAGTGCAGGAAAGTATAAAGTAGATTTTGAAACTGGAGCAGGAACAGATCATGAGGCGTATTATGATAAAACCGGAAAATTAACGCGACATAAGGAAGATATTTCTAAAGGAAGTTTGCCCGCAAAAGTGTTGGAAAAATTAAAGTCTGCTTATGGAAGCTACCGAGTAGAAGATGTGGATAAAATTACTGAAGGAACAAAAGTGACTTATTCGATGGAATTGAAATCTTCTACAGAAGAGTGGAAAATCACCTTTGATAAACTTGGAAATGTGTTAAGTAAAATTGCTGATTAAGATGAAAAAGGGTGTCTTTTTTGTTGTTTTACTAGTTACTTTCCCACTATTTTCTGACGCTCAGATTAGTCCGCCCGGATTAGGAAAAGCAGCAGCAGCAAGTTGGTTTGCGGTAGGTGTTAGACAGGAATTAGACACAATTAAGGACAAAGGTTGGCAGTCGGTAACTTATGCTGGGTTAGGAAGAAAAAGCAATCCAAACGACGCCAACCCTTTTCTGAAAAGTGCAATTCTGGTACTAAACCAAGAATTTTATCATCAGTTTCACCACAATTGGGAACATTCATTTGCTCTAAGTTACCGAAAGCAAGATGAATACCAAGATGTGGCTCCGTATTTCCACGATTCACCAAAATTTGAGCAAGAATTTAGAACCTATGCTAGATTGTCATACAGCTACAAGCATAATCGCATCAAAGTAGTTCCAACATTGCGACAGGAATTTAGAAAGTTCTATGCTCCGGATTTCTCAAACATGCATGAGAATTTTCAATTGCGAACGCGTTTGAGGTTGCAGTTTAAGGCATATTTAGATACGAAGAAAATACACCGTATCATTCTAGGATCTGAACAGCTCTTTGCGATTAGTGATTTACACAACCCTAGTAGGTTGACATCTTATTCATACAAAGAAAGTCGATTTACACTGTATTATGCTTTTTCCCCTCAAAAAACGCCATTCATAATCAGTGCAGGATATATGTATGATTTAGTTGGATCAAAAAATGTGTATGACGTGCATTACTTGGCATTTGATGTGGTTCTTGAAAACATTTTTAAACTCAGAAAACGGGACAAAGAAGCCATCAACGAAAATTTTGAATAGCTAATCATAGCTCAGATTTGAAGTTTCATATGCTTTGTTCGCAGTTGAACGATTATTCATACTTTTTTCTTCAAAAAAAACACATCTTTTCTTGTTTACATTTAATTTATTACTAATTTTGTACTCCCAAATGGGAAAGGAGTTGATCGAAATTCCTTCAAAATTGAAATAAGTTCGTGCGTTGTACGAAAATATATGCGGATGTGGTGAAATTGGTAGACACGCTAGACTTAGGATCTAGTGCCGAGAGGTGTGCGGGTTCGAGTCCCTCCATCCGCACTTAGAATGGTCTCTTTGTTTACACTGAAGACCATTTTTTTTAGTTTAAAATGCAAAAAAAAAATAATACGGAATGAACGTTACACGTCAAGAAGTGAATGCAGAAACAGCCCTGTTAACAGTTAAGGTTACTCCTGCAGATTATCAAGCGAAAGTGAATTCTTCACTAGAAAAATACAGAAAGCAAGCTAAAATACCGGGTTTCCGTCAGGGAAAAGTTCCGATGGCTTTGGTACAAAAACAGTACGGGAAATCTGTGTTGGCAGAAGAAATGAATAAATTAGTTTCTGATGCCTTGTATGCACATATCCAAGAAAATAAATTGGAAATATTAGGAAATCCTATACCAAAAGAAGACATAGAAGTAAAAGGTGATTTCGACAAACCTGAAGATTTTGAGTTTGTATATGAAATTGGCTATTCGCCAGCTATTGATTTAAAGCTTTCTTCAAAAAACAAATTTGATTACGTTCAAGTGAAAGTAGACGATAAGTTAGTTGATCAACAAATAACGGATTTACGTCGTAGATATGGAAAATTGTCTTCTGCAGATGAGTCTGTGGATACCGATATGCTATTGGTGCAGTTGGTAGAGTTGAATGATGATGATTCCATCAAAGAAGGTGGCGTGTTGCATTCATCTACTGTTTCGCTAGAATTTATTGAAGATAAAAAAGCTAAATCTGCTTTAGTTGGGAAAAAAATAGGCGATAAGGTAACAGTTTCTGCTAGTAAAATCTCTAGAGGTGAAAGCGATAAAGCAGCAATGTTAGTGCTTAAACCTGAAGAATTAAGCAATCATTCAGATAATTACCAACTTACTGTAAATGATATCAAACGCATGGAGTTGGCTGAATTGAACCAAGAACTGTTTGATAAACTATTTGGACCAGGAGAAGTTACTTCCGAAAAAGAACTGCGTGAGCGTATTTCTGCAGATTTGAAAAACATGTTTACCAACGATTCAGACAGGTTGTTAACACGTGCAGTTTACCGAGATTTAGTAGAAAACACACCTGTAAATTTGCCGAATGATTTCTTGAAGCGTTGGATACAACTTTCAAATGAAAAACCGATAACGATGGAGCAAATTTCTGCCGATTACGATCATTATGCAAAAGACTTGAAGTGGCAGTTGATTCAAGGTCATATTTTTAAGTCCAACGACATAAAATTAGACAATGAAGAAGTGATTAATTTCACCAAAGGGTTGATTGTAAATCAATATGCACAATACGGCATTCCTGCTCCTGAAGATGCAGAACTTACAAAACAAGCTGCAGGTGCTTTAAAAAACAAAGAAGAAGCAAACAGAATATACGACATGTTGGCTGAATCAAAATTGACTGAATATTTCAAAAACACGGTGAAATTGAGCAACAAAGAAATTTCATACGATGAATTTGTAGAATTAGCATCGAAGTAAACGAGCAATTTAAATCGAAGAATAGAAAGCTGTTTCAATTTTGGAACAGCTTTTTTTGTTTACATGAAATTATTTTCATACAGCAAACGAAATATACATGTTTCACCTACTGTAAAAATGACAATTAAATATACCAGCAAAAACAGGTATCATATTACTTTAATTTTGTTACACACGCCCTTCTATAGAGAAAAGTCCGTTTGATTATTTGTGAAAAATTTAATTATATTTGATAAAAATAAAACGAAACTAAACCTTCGCAAAGCGAACCATTTTTAGCTCGCTTTGCGAAATAAAAATGGATTTAGTTTCGTGTATAAGTAAGTTATGTACAATGACAATATGAGTTTGTTAAACCTGTTAAATAGAAAACCGAACGCCCTCAAAAAGGAATCAGTCCAAATTTTTGAGAAACAAATTCCCCTTCGAGTTATTAAAGGGAAAA
>JBDHXR010000010.1:0-33812 GCA_039810825.1 Fluviicola sp. | reverse complement strand
AGCGTTTTAGAAAGTTTTCTAGAACGCTTTTTTATGAAATTGTTATTTTTTTTGAGAATAAAAAAAGCTTCACTTTATCAGCGAAGCTTTAGAGGTCTCGTCCGGATTCGAACCGGAGTATACGGTTTTGCAGACCGGTGCCTAACCGCTCGGCCACGAGACCATTTTGTATGGTGCCTATCAGTCGGTTGACTGACACGAGACCATTTTCAGTATGGTGTCTATCAGTCGGTTGACTGACACGAGACCATTTTCAGTATGGTGTCTATCAGTCGGTTGACTGATACGAGACCATTTCAATGAGTGCAAAAATAATAATTATTCTTTTAATCCGCAGATTGATTGCAAAATAAACATATAGAATCCTTTATTTTAGCGTTCCATTTTGAATGTGTATTGCAACATGCTCAACATCACCATTAATAGGTGGACATAACTTTTTGATTTTTACAGATATACCCAAAATTCCTGCTACTTCGCTTTCTATTCTGTTTAGAATTCTTAAACCTACGTGTTCAATCAATTTTGAGCGTATTGCCATCTCTTCTTTCACTATTTTATTGACAGCAACATAATCAACAGTTTTAGATAAATCATCTGTTTGTGCTGCAATGGTAAAATCTGTCTGTACCAATATATCAACTAAATAGTGTCCTCCAATTTTTGCCTCTTCTTCCATACAACCGTGGTAGGCATAGAGTTTTATTCCATTTACTTCTATATATTGTTTCATATTTTTTGCATTGCTGTTTTCATGCGTTCAATACATTCTTCCTTTCCAAGATATGCCGCAATATCAAACATAGAAGGACCAGTACCAGATCCGGTTACTAAAAGTCTAAATAATGGCAACACTGCACCCAATCCTAATTCTTTTTCTTGCAAAAAGACATGAAATGAATCTTCAATTGTTTTTGCATCAAATGAAGGAAGCGAACTTAATTTTTCTATCCACTGATTCATTAACTCCGCTGAATTATCCTTCCATTTTTTTAATAAAGTTTGTTGATCAATTTCTGTTGGTCTATTTAATAAATAAAAACCCTCTACCAACATGTCTTTAATAAATGTTGCACGCTCTTTCATCATGCCACAAAAGGATGCTAGCTTTTCTAATGATTCATTGCTATTTGTCTCATTTTTAAGAAGTTGTGCTAACTCTTGATTTGTTTTATGTTTAAGGTATTGTTGTTGAAACCACTTTGTTTTATCAGGATCAAATTTAGCTCCAGCCTTACCTACTCTTTCCAATGAAAAAGCCTGTATTAATTCATCCATTGAAAAAAGTTCTTGTTGAGTCCCCGGATTCCATCCCAAAAAAGCTAACATATTGATAAATGCGTCCGGAAAGTATCCATTTTCTCTGTAACCTGAATAAAGTTCTCCTTCTGCTGTTGTCCAATTTGCCGGAAATACAGGAAAACCCAATCTGTCACCATCTCGTTTTGAAAGCTTGCCATTTCCATCTGGTCTTAATAGTAAAGGTAAATGAGCAAACTTAGGTGCTTCCCAACCAAAAGCTTGATATAACATAATATGCATTGGTGCAGATGGTAACCATTCTTCTCCGCGTATTACATGTGTAATTTCCATTGTATGATCATCTACAATGTTTGCTAAGTGATATGTTGGCATTCCATCTGATTTAAAGAGCACTTTATCATCAAGATTGTTTGTGTTTACAACAACCCAACCTCTTATTTCATCTTGAAATCTAACATCTTGATTGCGTGGCATTTTTATGCGAATGACATACGGATCTCCTGCATCTAATCTACGTTTTACTTCGTCTGCAGGCAATGTTAATGAGTTTTTCATATTGCTTCTTGTTACGCTGTCATATTGCCAATTAGGCATGCCCATTTTTTTTGCTTGCTCTCTGATTTTTTCTAATTCTTCTGCTGTATCAAAGGCATAATATGCTTTTTCATTTGCAATTAATTGTTCAGCATAAGGTTTATACATTTCTTTCCGTTCACTTTGTATATACGGACCAAAGTTTCCACCAATTCCAGGACCTTCATCTGGAATTATTCCACACCATTTCAATGAATCTAAAATGTATTCCTGTGCTCCTTCTACAAACCTTGTTTGGTCTGTATCTTCTATTCGAATAATAAAAGTTCCTTTGTTGTGTTTAGCAAATAAATAATTATATAAAGCTGTTCTTACACCACCAATATGTAAAGGACCGGTTGGTGAAGGGGCGAAGCGTACACGTACTTTTTCAGAGTGCATATTGATTTTTTTTGCAAAAATAACGATATATTATGCTTTTTTAAGATGATTTACATTCAATTTTTTTTTTTGTATTTCCTATCTTTTTTTTCTTTCATAACTTAGTAAATTAAATTGAAACGATTTCATGAATGCCTTTGATGCTTTATTAGAACAAATAGATTCTTTTATTCGAAAGTATTATAAAAGTGAAATCCTTAAAGGGTTTATTTTTATTATTGGATTCCTTTTAACGTCATGGTTACTGGTTTCTACTTTAGAATATTTTGGCCGTTTTTCCAGCGTCATTCGATTTTTCTTTTTACTGTTTTTTGTTGTTTCAAATTCGTATTTTGTAGTTATGTTTTTTATTATACCTATACTCAAACTTTTCTCTTTTGGAAATCAAATAAATCGTTATCAGGCAGCTAAAATTATTGGCACTTTCTTTCCTTTTATTTCCGATCGTTTGTTGAATACGTTACAATTAAGTAATGAGTCTTCGTCTTCTGCAAATTATGAATTAATTAGAGCAAGTGTTTATCAGCGCTCAAATGATTTATTATCAGTTAAGTTCGCTGATGCTGTAAAGTATGATAAATCTAAACGATACATAAAATTTGTATTACCTGTTGTAATACTTTTTATTTCATTATTTTATGTTAGCCCTTCATTAATTCTTAAAGGGTCTTCTAATGTAGTTAATTTCACTAAAGCTCAAGAAGCTCCTTTTAATTTTTTACTGTTATCTCATCTTTCAGATATTCAAGAAGGTTCAAATTATACTATTAAGGTTAAGATTACTGGTATGTATATTCCTGAAAATGTTACTGTTTTTTCGTCTAGAGGAACTTTTCAGCTAAAGCGGATTAAGAAAAATGTTTTTGAGTTGCCTTTTGACAATTTAACTTCTAATTTTTCTTTCTATTTAAAAAGTGATGGCTATTCTTCTAAAGAATTTAATGTTAAAGTTCTTGGGAAATCTTCTTTAGGGAAACTACAAGCCCATTTAATTTTTCCTAAATATTTACATAGAAAGAACGAATTTGTTTCAAATGTTGCAGATATTTCTGTACCTGAAGGCACGCGAATAGATTGGTTTTTACACGCAAAAAATGTTTCTTCTATTCGTGTTCAATCCTTACAATTCTTTAAATATTATAATTCCCAACAAATTAATTTTTCTACTATTTTAACAAAAGACGATAAGTTTCATTTTTTCTTAAAGAATTCTTTTCTTCCTATTATAGACACTTCTATAGTTTCTGTTTCTATCATTAAAGATGCTTATCCTCTTATTTCTGTTACAGAATTTGTTGACTCAATTAAGTCTTCGATTCGCTATTTTGAAGGTTCGATATCCGATGATTATGGTCTTACTTCTTTAAATTTCCATTACATCATTTCGCGTGAAAATGGTAAACAAATTAAAAGAAGCTTTCCTGTTTCTAAAGTAAGTGGCTTGTCTCAAAAATTTGATTTTGCAGTCGATTTTAGTCGTGATAGCATTCAACTAAATGATAAAATTTCTTATTTCTTTTCTGTAAATGATAATGATAAAATCAACGGTTCTAAACAATCGTTATCTCAAAGTTTTATTTACCAATTGCCATCTTTGATAGATTTGAACTCTCGTCGTGATGAGACAAATGAATCCTTGAAGTCTTCTTTGAAACAAGTTTTAGATAAAACAGATAAGTTTAAAAAAGACATTTCAAAATTCCAGAAAGAGCTTTCACAAAAAAATGGGAATGATTTTAAAACGTTAGATCAATTACAATCATTAAAGAATCAACAATTACAATTACAACAAGAGTTGTTGACCATTAAAGAAAAATTTGCTGCCAGTAATGAAGAGAAGTCAAAACTCACTGAACAAGATCAATCTATTCTTGAACAACAAGAATTAATTGATAAATTGCTGAATGAAGTTATGGATGATGAGTTAAAAAAGTTGCTTGAAGAACTTACAAATTTGCTTGAAAAGCAACAAACCAATCAAGCTAAACAAGAGTCTGAAAAATTAAACAATTCTTCTGAAAAATTGAAATCTCAAATGGATCGAACACTTGAGATGTTGAAGCGTATGCAGGTTGATGAAAAGATTGATGCTCTTGAAAAGGAACTTCAAGAATTGTCGAAATTGCAAGAGGAATTATCTCAACAAGCAAAAGATAAAAATGCAGACTCTAAGGAATTATTAATAAAACAAGAAGACTTATCTAATAAGTTTGACACTCTTAAAAAGAACCTAGAAGAACTTGATAAATTGAATAATGATTTAGAAAGACCGATGAATTTGGATACGAACAAAGAATTACAAAATTCTATTTCAGATCAATTGAATAAAGCTAAAGACAATTTAAATAAAGATTCAAAATCTAAAGCTTCTTCCAATCAAAAAGGTGCAGCTGATGACATGAAAAAATTGTCTGATCAATTAAACCAACAGCAAGAAGCTTCTAAATCCAAACAAAATCAAGAAGACATGAAATCTATTCGTGTTTTATTAGAAAATCTAATTTCATTAAGTTTAGATCAGGAAAGAATTATGAAGTCTTTTGGTATACTTAAAGAGTATGATCAACGTTATACTAGATTAGGAAAATTACAAAGACGAATTATTGATGATTCTAAATCTGTTGAAGATAGTTTACTTTCAATTGCTAAACGTCAACCAAAGATCAGTTCATTTATAGATAAAGAATTAGCTGATATAAAAAGTAATTTTTCTCTTATTTCGAATGAATATAGAGAACGTCAGTTAAGACCATTATTGGTGCATCAGCAATATGTTATGACCTCCTACAACAATCTTGCTTTGATGTTAAATGAAAGTTTACAACAAATGCAAGGAGAAGGAAATCCAAAAATGTCTGGTTCTGGCTCATGTTCCAATCCGAATGGTTCAGGAAAAAAACCTTCTGATGGTGAAATGTCTGGAGAGTCAATGAAAGAGATTTTAAAAAATCAATTAGATAAATTAAAGAAAGGCGCCAACCCTGGTGGTAAATCTCCTGGAGATAAACCAGGTGATAACGGTATGCCTTTACCTGGAATATCAAACATGGAACTTGCAAAAATGGCTGCTCAACAATCTGCTTTAAGACAACAATTAGAACGTATGCGAGACCAACTTAACAAAGATGGTTCTGGCACTGGCAATAAGTTAAATCCCTTGTTAAACGACCTAGATAAGCAAGTAAACGATTTGATTAACAAAAACTTTTCTTCGGATTTAGTTAGAAGACAACAAGATATTTTAACACGTTTATTAGAAGCTGAATCTGCCATGCGCACTCGTGGTTTTGAAGAGAAGCGTGAATCTGTTTCAGGAAAAAATTCGAATTATAGTAACCTTATTCAGTTTAAAGAGTATAACCGATTAAATAAACTTCAAGTTGATTTAGTTAGAAGTGTTGAACCAGATTTATCTCTATATTATAAAACAATGGCTTCTAAATATTTCAACAAGAAATAATTTAATATTGTTTTATATATGAATGATGGGTTTACTTTAATTGATTCGTTAACTATTCCCTCAACTTTAACCAACATTTCTAAAGTTGAAATGTTTATTGATAAGGTGTGTTCACCCTTTTCTCACGATGAAGACATTTATGGCAATGTTTTGATAGCAGTCACTGAAGCTGTTAATAATTCCATAATTCATGGGAATAAACAAAATGCCAGCACTTTTGTAGAAATTGATTTTTTTAAAACTCATGAATCCATCAGTTTTAGTATCAGAGATTCAGGTTCTGGATTTGATCATGGAAATTTACCCGATCCAACTGCACCAGAAAACATTAATAACGAATCAGGTCGTGGTGTCTTTCTGATGCGCAATTTAGCAGATGAAGTAGTTTATAACGATAAGGGAAATGAAGTAACTTTGATTTTCATTATTCATGGTTGAGATTTGTTATCAAAATTTTCCTGATTTATCAGAAGTAAATGAGTCCTTCATTAATTCATGGTTTTTTGATGTGGTTTCACGTTTCGATAAACAGTTGGGAGATGTTACACTTATTTTCTGTTCTGATGATTATTTGTTAGATATAAATCGCACGTATTTAAACCATGATTTTTATACAGATATTATCACCTTTGATTATTCTAATCTTGATACGATTTCTGGAGATTTATTTATTAGTGTAGACCGTGTGCGTGAAAACGCTATAGATTTACAACAACAATTTCAAGATGAGTTACATAGAGTTTGTGTTCATGGCATTCTTCATCTTATCGGTTTTAAAGATAAAAGTGATGACGAATCGTTTTTAATGCGCAATCAAGAAAATGCCATGTTGGATATACGAATGTTTCACGTGAAACATTTGAAGTCTTAAATAACCATTGTACTTTTGTACTCTTTTTTTATTTTCTATGTTGAATCGTTATGATGTAATTGTTGTTGGAGCTGGGCATGCAGGCTGCGAAGCAGCAAATTCCGCCGCAAAAATGGGTTGTTCGGTATTGTTGATTACAATGAACATGAATACAATTGCACAAATGAGTTGTAATCCTGCTATGGGTGGAGTTGCAAAAGGGCAAATTGTTCGTGAAATTGATGCTTTAGGTGGTGGTTCAGGAATAGTGTCTGATCTTTCTGCAATTCAATTTCGTATGTTGAATCGCTCAAAAGGACCAGCAATGTGGTCTCCACGTACTCAAAATGATCGTATGTTGTTTTCAGAAAAATGGCGTTTACTTCTTGAAGCGAATCCGCTTGTTGATTTTTGGCAAGATATGGTGAAAGATTTAATTGTTGAAAACAATACTGTTGTTGGTGTTGTTTGTTCTATGGGGATGTCTGTTTATTCTAAAACTGTTGTTTTAACCAATGGAACGTTTCTTAATGGTTTGATTCATATAGGTGAGAAACAATTTGGTGGCGGTAGAATTGGAGAAAGTAAAGCAACTGGTTTAACTGAGTTTTTAATTCAACATGGTTTTGAAAGTGGTCGTATGAAAACAGGAACACCACCACGAATTGATGGTAGATCTTTGGATTATTCTAAAATGGAACTTCAAGATGGTGATTCTGATCCTAAAAAGTTTTCTTTTTCAGACACAAAACCTCTTCACGTTCAAAAACAGTGTCATATTGCTTATACTTCATCGATAACGCACGATTTATTAAGAGAAGGTTTTGATAGATCACCCATGTTTAATGGTGCAATTCAATCTACAGGTCCAAGATATTGTCCAAGTATTGAAGATAAAATCAATCGTTTTGCAGAGCGTGAACGACATCAGCTATTTGTTGAACCAGAAGGATGGAATACTGTTGAAATTTATTTGAATGGATTTTCTACCAGTTTACCTGAAGATGTTCAGTTAAAAGCATTGAAATCAATTCCTGGTTTTGAACAAGTAAAGATGTTTAGACCTGGATATGCTATAGAGTATGATTATTTCCCTCCTACTCAGTTAAAGCATACACTTGAAACTAAAATTATAGCTAATTTGTTTTTTGCAGGACAAATTAATGGTACTACAGGGTATGAGGAAGCTGCTTGTCAAGGTTTAATGGCTGGTATTAATGCTGCTCTTGTTGTAAAAGAGAATGAACCTTTAATTCTAACTCGCAACCAAGCATATATTGGTGTGTTAATTGATGATCTTATTACTAAAGGAACACAGGAGCCTTATCGTATGTTCACCTCACGTGCCGAATATCGTATTCTTTTACGACAGGATAATGCTGATGTTCGACTTACTCCTATTGCTCATGAGATTGGCATGCAGACCAATGAAGCATTAGATCGAGTAAACAAGAAGATTATTAATTCTTCAAATCTTATTTCTTTACTTCGAGAAGAGGGTGTTCAGCCTACTATAGCTAATCCTATTTTAGAGACATTGGGCAGTTCTCCTTTATCTCAGCAGGTTAAATTATCATCAGTTATTACTCGTCCGCATGTAACAATGGAACATGTTATCCATATGAGTGATCGTGTTAAAGAGTTTACCAATTCATTGAACGCAGCGGATGCTGATTCTGTTGAGCAAGCAGAAATATTGTTAAAATATGAAGGATATATTGCTAGAGAGGAAGAAGTTGCTTTAAAATTATCTCGTTTAGAAGCTTTAACTATTCCTTCTGATATAGATTATAGTACTTTTAAATCATTATCTAGTGAAGCTGTTAATAAGCTATCGGCTGTTCAACCAGCTACTATTGGTCAAGCTTCTCGTATTAGTGGTGTATCACCCAGTGATATTTCCGTTTTATTAATTCATTTAGGAAGATAGTTTCACGTGGAACAAAATATTACATATCATTGTCCGGCTTGTAATTCAATCGAACAATCCGTTAAACTCGAATTAAAAGATTATTTTTTAACTCAGGAATCTTTTCAGATTTTGACGTGTAAGTCGTGCGGTTTAGGTCATACACAACCCCGTCCTTCAATTGAAAATATCGGTTCTTATTATAAATCTGAATCTTATGTATCTCATAGTTCCTCAAATAAAGGATTGATAAATAAGGTGTATAATTTAGTGCGAACACGAACTATTAAAAAGAAACTTTCTTTGCTTTCTTCATTAACTCAAGGAAATGATTTATTGGATATTGGTTCAGGAACAGGTCATTTTTTAAAAGCGGCACAAAATTGTGGTTTTGTAGTTATAGGACTTGAACCGGATGTGGATGCACGCAATTTTGCAGTATCAGAACATCAGCTCCAATTGTTAGATTCGTCTGAACTCTATACATTAAATAAAAAATTTGACGTAATTACGATGTGGCATGTGTTGGAGCATGTGTATGAATTGAATAAAGATTTAGAGCAAATTTCAAATTTGTTAAACGACAGCGGTGTTTTTGTTGTTGCTGTTCCTAATCATTCATCTTTTGATGCTGCTTATTATGGAAAATTTTGGGCTGCTTATGATGTTCCAAGACATTTATATCATTTTACCCCGGATACAATTATTCCTTTAGTTGAAAAATTTAACCTCAAATTCGATTCCATTTATCCAATGAAGTTTGATAGTTATTATGTTTCAATGTTGAGCGAAAAGCTAAAACAAGGATCGTTGATAAATGCTTTGCGAATTGGATGGCTTTCAAATGTTAAAGCAAAAAAGACAACGTGCAGCTCTCAGATTTATGTTTTCAGGAAAAATAGCTAATTTCCTTTGTTTTTAATTAAGTTTTTTCTTTTTAAGCCTTTCTATTCTGCTTTTTTGAAAGTTGTGAAGGTACAGCATCGTTTTTTACAGAAACGCGCTTAAATCAAGTGAAATTTTTAACAATTTGGCTCAATCCAGTCGCCATTTTCTTTTAGTAAGTCAATAAGCGCATCTACAGCTTCTTCTTCTGGGACATTTTTCTTAACAACTGTTTTTTCTTTGTAAAGAGTTATCTTACCTTGTCCGGTGCCAACATATCCATAATCCGCATCAGCCATTTCTCCAGGACCGTTTACAATGCAACCCATTATTCCAATTTTCAATCCTTTTAAGTGCGAAGTGCGTGCTCTAATTTTTGCTGTTGTACTTTGTAAATCGAACAAGGTTCTTCCGCAAGATGGACAGGATATATATTCGGTTTTAGATATTCTTGTGCGTGTTGCTTGTAAGATTCCAAAACTTAAACTGTTTAGGGTGACAAGCGGTTGTTCAGCTTCTATCCAAATACCGTCTCCAAAGCCATCTATGAAATGAATTCCAGCATCTGAACTGGCATATAATTGCAGTTTTTCAACTTCTAAATTTCCGTATGAGAGTTTAAATATTATAGGAATTTTGTTGTTATTTTTCGCTAATTCATGTTGAAATTTGCGTATTAACTGTGTTTTTTGCTTTAATTTAGTTTCAACAATATAAACAACATTTTCTTGAGGCAACAAACTAATTTCTATATCATTTTCTAAATTTAGATATAAAAAACAGGGCTGACCTTCACACAGTTCATTCATTTGAGGTAGAGTACAAAGGGGTAAACTATCTTGCCTTTGCGTTTTTTTCCAAGTTTCATAATCTTGAATAAGTCGAAGAGTGCCCGGTATTTCAAATTCTATGGTTTGTTCACCAATATATACATAGTCTGCTGCTTGGTCAAAAATTGTCCATTTATCTAGGGTAGATGAATACGAATATCCAAATCCAAAAAAATTAGTTGTAACTATGTTTTTCTTTTTTGATAAATTTGCAATTACAATTGAAGTATTACTTCCACCAATATTATTTATTGTGTTGGTTATTCGTTTGTTATAATGAAAATAATCAATATCAATTTCAGAAGTATAATTTAGTTGAATTTCTTTATTTTTTTCAAACTTTTCTATTAACTTTTGTGCAACAGGAATTTCAAATTCAGGGTCTTCTGTTAATGATACCCGTATGGTGTCACCTAACCCATCTTCTAACAAAGCACCAATTCCAACAGCAGATTTTATTCTTCCATCTTCTCCATCTCCAGCTTCAGTTACACCCAAATGCAATGGATAATTCATTCCTTTATCCAGCATTGTTTTTACCAGTAAACGGTATGCATACACCATCACTAATGTGTTGCTTGCCTTCATGGAGATTACTATGTTGTGATAATCATTTTTCCTACATATTTCAATAAACTCCATTGCCGATTCTACCATGCCTTCTGGTGTGTCACCAAAACGACTTAAAATTCTATCTGATAGTGAACCATGGTTGGTACCAATTCGCATGGCTGTGTTATGCTCCTTGCACAGTTTTACGAGTGGTGTAAATTTTTCTTCAATTCTTTTTAATTCTTCTTGATATCCGCTTTCTGTATAGTCTATTTCTTCAAATTTCTTTTTGTCCGCATAATTTCCGGGGTTTACACGCACTTTTTCTATTATTTTGGCTGCTACTTCAGCTGCATTTGGCGTAAAGTGAATGTCTGCCACCAAAGGCTGATTATATCCTTTCTGATTTAGAATTTTCTTTATTACGCTTAAATTTTCTGCTTCTTTTATTGATGGTGCTGTTAATCGAACCAATTCGCATCCAGCTTCTATCATTCGAATGGATTGCTCAACGGATTTTTCTGTATCTAAGGTGTCTGTAGTTGTCATGGATTGAACCCGAATAGGATTGTTGCCTCCAATACCAATGTTGCCAACTTTTACTGTGCGCGTTACGAATCTACTTCTAGAAAACAAATTGTTGCAAAATGAATTTTGCTTTTTCATGTTATATAGCTTGTTGAAGCAAAAGTATCGATTTTGTTTTATTTGTTACGGAATATCAAAGAAGTATTATTAAACTAGACTTTGATTGTTTATGAAACTTCTATCCCGAATATACAAACATCATCTACTTGTTCCAATTTGTTTTTCCAATTATGAAATTCACCTATTATTGATTCACACTGTTGAACAATTGATTGTGAAGCGGTTTTCAAGAGTAAGCTTTTAAGGTTTTTAGTTTTGTATTTTTTTCCTTCCTCACCTCCAAACTGATCAGCAAAACCATCTGTTAATAGATAAATTCGATCACCAGCTTCTAAATCAAGTTGATGTGTAGTAAATGCTTTCGTGTGAATACTTTTGCCTATGGGTTGTTTGTCTGCTTTAATTTCAATGAGTTCATTTTGCGTGCGTTTCCAAATGATTAGATTATTGTTGGCTCCCGACCAATAAAATGTTTTTGTTTTAATATCGTACGAACACATTGAAATATCCATACCATCTGAAACAGTTTCATCATTTTTTGTTAGCTCGTCAAGAATAATTTGTTTGGTTTTGTCCAATATTTCTCCAGGTTTAGTCAATCCGAATTCTTTAACAGATCTCTGAAGAGCATTGTTACATACAACACTCATCATTGCACCCGGTACACCATGTCCGGTACAATCTGCAGCGGCGAAAATGAGCATATCTTTTAGCTTTTCGAACCAATAAAAATCACCCGCAACTACGTCTTTAGGACTATAAAAAATAAAATGTTTTTCAAAGAATGATGCAATGAATTCATCCGATGGAAGTATCGCTTTTTGAATGCGTTTGGCATAGTTAATTGAGTCTAAAATTTCTTTGTTTTTCAACTCAACCAATATGTTTTTTTCGTTGATTATTTGCTGTTGTTTTTTAGCATCCTTCCACTTTTTGAAAAGGAGGATTGAAAAAAGAAAAATAACAAATCCAATTATCGAAACTGAAATAGAAATAAATTTTGCTTTCTCTTGTTTTTTGGCGTTATCTAGCTGCTCTTTAATTCTAGCTAATTTTTGCTTTTCGCGCTCTTTATTAAATTTATAGGTTAATTCAGTTGCAGTTTGTTTTTGAATTTTTTCTCGGGCATTTATTTCTTTCTCTAAATTGTATACTTTAGAAAAATTCACGAATGCATTTTGGTAATCTTTCTTTTTTAGATATACTTTCACTAATCCATCGTGTATTGAGATTAAATTGTTTTTCAATTTTAATTTTTTAGCTATTTCTTCTGCTTGATTAAACCAAATAATTGCTTTATCATATTGTTTTAAATAGAAGTTAACATGCCCTAAATTTAATTTTGAAAGACAAATACCTATATCTTGATTAGACTTTTCTTTAATTTTTAGCGCAAGTAAATGATAATATTCAGCTTTTTTATATTCTTTCATTTCAGTATAGCAATGACCAATGTTGATGTAATCATCTGCCAATGATAAACTGTCATTTAACTGAGTATCTGTTTTGATACAAAATTTGTAATTGTCAATAGCTTTTTGAAATTGCTTTAGACTAACATATACCATCGCAATGTTGTTTAGGGATATTGACAAACCGTTATTATCGTTTTGTTTTTTTCGAATTTCTAAAACGTTATTGTGATAAACCAAAGCTTTATCGAAATCAGTTTGAAAATAATACGCCAATCCGATATTGTTCATGATTGATGCTGTATTTGATATATCCTTGTGTTTTTCAGCTTGTGGTAAAGCTTTAAAATAGTAGTTGAGAGCTTTTGTATACTCCCCTTTGTAGTCGTGTGCTACCCCAATTTGGTTATAAATGAGGTATAGTAAAGAGTCTTCTTTGTGTTGAACTGCAATTTTCGAGGCTTTTAAGCCATAATGAATCGCATTATCATACTTACCAGAGTAG
The DNA here is from genome assembly GCA_039810825.1 of Fluviicola sp. GTDB lineage: Bacteria > Bacteroidota > Bacteroidia > Flavobacteriales_D > Crocinitomicaceae > Fluviicola. Next base: position 20,523 of record JBDHXR010000010.1, on the reverse strand, counting down.
TTAAAGCTCTCTATTATTTGATAATAGTTGTATAGTTTTTTATGTATGTTTTTTTCGTTTTGAATTTCGGTGAATAACGAATCTGTTTGATAAACTTTCTGAGCAAAAAGAATACAAGGAAAGAGAATGAAGAAAAAATAGAGTATAGGCTTCATTAATGTTAATTGTAGTCTTCTAGTAGCCCATCAGCATAGGCTTTTGTTATTAAAGGTATAAAAATTTCAATTTGAACTCCACCTGTTGTTCGTTCTTTTATGAAAAATGAAGCATTTGTCTTGTTCAATTTATTTAATAAATACAATCGATCATTGATGATCTGTGAAGCACGGAATGAATCTACTGCTTTTAAACCCTTCCCATTGTCTTCAATGAGTATCCCTATTTCATTTAAGCCTTTCAATTGAAAGGTTATTGAAATATGTCCTTCTTTTTTAAGATCCTTAAATCCTTCTAATACAATGCTTTCAATAAAAGGTTGAATCAGCAATGCAGGTACACACCAATTTTTTTTATCTACCTGCTCCGCAGAATCAAAAGAAAAGGTAAAGGCTATTTGTTTATTTTCTTTAAGAAAATTCATGTATAAAGTCAGAAATTCAATTTCTTTTTCTATGGTCATGAAATCATTGAAATTACTGTCTATGGCACGCTTCAATAGTTTTGTAAATGAACTTACATTTTTTTTGTAATTCGAATCGGTGTTATTGCCTTCTTGAATTTTATTTAATGCTTGATAGATTAATTCAGAATTAATACGAGATTTATGAATACGATTTTGTGCTTCAAGTTCTTTTTGCAGGGTCTTTAATTTTTTTTGTCTAAATACCATGAATACATAAGCTAGCAATAGAACCAACACAATGGAACCAATAAGAATTAATCGTTTTTTAAGAATTCCAATTTCTTTTTGTTGTTTTAATAATTGCTGGTCTTGGCTGTATTCTGCCTCACTTTTCTCTTTACGTACCCGATAGTATTTCTCTTCGAGTAGGTTGTAACTATTTGCTTTTTCAATTTTATTTATACTATCGCGCATAAAAGACAAATCTTGAAAGACGTTAAGTGCTCGCTCGTATTCACCACTTAGCTTGGCGCAGGTGTATAATAGTTCTAATGCATTTACTACATCAAACGGATTGTTTGACTTTTTAACATAAAAATAATTTGAATCTGCACAAATATAGGCTTTGTCATACTTCTTAATATCTAAATAAACATCAGCCATATCTGCATATATAGAGCCTCGTTCAGCCCATTTATACGTTGGGTTTGTTTGCTGGAGAGCACTATCTAAATAACTTAATGCAAGTCGATAATTTTGACTTAAATATGCGTGATCTCCATACAGATTATACAAGTTTAAGTAGCTATCACTGTAGTTAATTTTTCGAATTAATACATGGGTATAATTCATGACATGAACAGACGAGTCTAAAAAAGCTTTGTTTTTTCTGGTTTGATAGATTTTTAAATACCTATTCCCCAATTGAAGCAATAAGTCAACTTTTTGGGTATTGTCAGCAATTTGTTGAATACGTGTGTTTGCCAAATTTGCGTAATACACACTTTTTTCTTTATCATGAATTTTGTTGTATGCATATGCTAAACCTAGAAAAGCTCGTGATATTTGAGCATTATTGGTTGTGCGAATAATACTCTTTAATGAAGCTGTATAATAATTGATTGCTACTTGATAATTTCCAGACGCTATTTCTAACTCACCAAATGTCAATTTGTTTTCGATATAGTGTACTTTTTTAGCTCGAATGCTATCCAATATTCTTTGTTCTTTTTCTAGACTAATTTTAGCTTCTTCTAACTGGTTGTTGGAAATCTGAACTCGTGCACGTAATTGATTTGCAAAGGCTATGCAATATGGATTAGATGTTTTTTCTAATTGCTTTGCAAACTGCCATGTACTAAACCGCTCATATTTTGCAGTGCTGTCAAAGTCACGCTGCTTCAAATACTCTTGCATTTCTTTACAAGGAGCCTGAGCGTTTACAACGAAAATTTGTGTAACAAAGAATAGAAAGACAACTATATTTTTCATGTGACTGTTCGTTCAAAAATAGCAAAAAGTTACGAAGTATGCATAATGAAAAAAGGAGAGTTTAAAACCCTCCTTTGTCCTTACCTAAATTTAACTAACTATATATGTATGAAAAAAATTGCTAAATATGTAAACTTACTCCAATTACTAACGGAAACACACCAACTGTCTTGCGCTTGTCGAAGCGTGGTAGCAAGCTGTAATTGGCAAAAAAACCAATGTTTCTATAACCAACTTTAAATGCTGCATCAAGTGTAAAAGGGTTTAATCCAAAACTGCTAGTGTTTTTTATTCTAATATTATCATTGTTTGCAGAATAAACCATTTTACGTGTAGATGCTACTTTTAAACCACCAATTACTCCAACAGCGAAGAAGAAACCTTTGTTGGATAATTTTTTTGTACAGAACTCAAACAATACTGGAATGGTTAGGTATGTCCCCACCAATTTGTTGCGTTTATAATCAATCAAGGTGTCTTTAAATGACCAAATAGAATCTTGTGAATTTTGTATTAAAAGATTGTTTTTGAATCCAATTTGGGTCCAATTTACTCCTAAACCAGTGGTTAAACCCACATAGTTTTCATACAATTTAAACTTGTATTCTAAAAAATTGAAATTCCAACTAAACGATTTGGCTGGGTCGTTTTCCCAATGTTTATCTTGTTCAAAGGAGTTTGAAAAATTTTTATTTAATAATATTGTTGTGCCAAATTCTACTCCGGCCCAATGCGCTTCAACTCTATTTAAAAGATTTCTTGGAGTTTCATCGTCTGAAGAGCGATGTTTGTCAATTAAAATTAATTGCCTATTTCTAAACCGAATACGCGTGGTGTCGTTTTCAGTTTGGGCATGTACGGATAAGGTATCGAAAAACGATAATAGTACCACGAACAGTATTGTATTTCGGAAGTGTGTTTGCATTTTGCATAAGACGACAATAGCCCTGTTTTTGTTACAATTTTTGTTATTTTTTTTATATTGATACTTTTCTAAAGTGCTTATGGCTTCAATTTCTTACATTTGCGCTACTGTTAAATATAGAATAATTAGGTATGTATAGATCACACACAAACGGAGAGTTAAGATTAAAGGATGTTGGCACCACTGTTAAGCTGGCGGGTTGGGTCCAAAAATCAAGAGATTTAGGTGGAATGACGTTTGTTGATTTAAGAGATCGATATGGAATTACCCAACTAGCTTTCAACATGGAAGAAAACGCTGACTTGTGTTTACAAGCGCGTAAATTAGGACGGGAATTTGTTGTTCAAGCACAAGGTGTAGTTATTGAAAGATCCAGTAAAAACAAACAAATCCCAACAGGTGAAATTGAAATTAAAGTAAACCAACTCACTGTGCTAAACAGTGCTAAAACTCCTCCTTTTACAATTGAAGATGAAACAGATGGGGGAGATGAGTTACGAGCTCAATACCGCTATTTGGACTTGCGCAGAAATCCAATTCAAGAAAAATTATTGCTTAGAAATAAGGTGTCTTTAGAAACAAGAAAATATTTAGATTCTAAAGGTTTTTGGGATGTAGAAACGCCTTATTTAATTAAATCTACTCCAGAAGGCGCAAGAGATTTTGTGGTGCCATCTAGAATGAATCAAGGTGAGTTTTATGCCTTGCCACAGTCGCCCCAAACATTTAAACAATTATTGATGGTATCTGGTTTTGATCGATATTATCAGATAGTGAAGTGTTTTAGAGATGAAGATTTGCGTGCCGATCGGCAACCTGAGTTTACACAAATCGATTGTGAAATGGCCTTTGTTGAACAAGAAGATGTACTGCAAACTTTTGAGGGATTAATCAAGCATATTTTTAAAACAATTAAAGGAGTAGAGTTTGAAGAAGATTTCCCAAGAATCACATATGCTGAAGCAATGGAAAAATATGGGTCAGATAAGCCCGATATCCGTTTTGATATGATTTTTTCTGATTTGAAAGATGCTTCTTCAGGTAAAGATTTTGTGGTTTTTGATAGTGCAGAAGCTGTTATTGGAATTGCTGTGCCTGGTGCATGCGACTTTACTCGAAAACAGCTTGATGAATTAACAGAGTGGGTGAAAAGACCACAAATTGGAGCAAAAGGCTTGGTGTATGTAAAGTATAACCAAGACGGCACCTTGAAAAGTTCAGTTGATAAATTTTACGATGAACAAACACTGAGTAGTTGGGCAAAAATTACAGGTGCTAAACCTGGCGACTTAATTTTGGTCTTATCGGGCGATATAGATAAAACACGTAAGCAAATGAATGAATTGCGCTTACATCTTGGAACCATGTTGGGTTTACGAAATCCGAATGTGTATAAACCTCTTTGGGTATTAGATTTTCCGTTATTGGAATGGGATGAAGAGAGCAATCGCTATCATGCAATGCATCACCCGTTTACTTCGCCAAAGGTTGAAGATTTTGACTTAATTAACACCGATCCGGGAAAAGTACGAGCAAATGCGTATGATTTAGCCATGAATGGTGTTGAATTGGGAGGTGGTAGTATTCGTATTCACGATAGAGAATTGCAAGCAAGAATGTTTGAACTATTAGGCTTTTCTAAAGAAGAAGCTCAAGCTCAATTTGGGTTCTTGATGAATGCTTTTGAATATGGCGCACCACCACATGGAGGCTTGGCTTTTGGGTTGGATAGACTTGTGGCAACTTTAGGAGGCTCTGATACGATTCGTGATTATATTGCTTTCCCAAAAAACAATAGCGGAAGAGATGTAATGATAGATGCTCCATCACCCATTGATCAAAATCAGTTAAAAGAGTTGGGAATTAAGATTTAAGCTTTTTCTTCACTCCTTTTTTGTATAACCGATAACTGGCTTTGTCTTTTGTAGGAATGTTGTTTTCTGAAATTAAAAATATCTGATTGTCTTTGATTTCGAAAGTCATTCTACGAATAGAATCTTTGAATGTACCTTGTGATAGAATATAGAGACTATTTGTTTGTGTATTTTTCTTCTCCCATTGTCCATTAAAAACCAAATAACTTTCGGTTTCATTTTCAGGCTTTTTATAAGTTTCTGTCATTCTGAAAATCCCGGAATCTTCTCCCTTTAATATCAACCTTATGTTGATTCCGTTGCAATCTTCACACGGAATTTTCCCTTCATAAACAGTAGCTTTTATATAGGTGTCAGCATTGTTTTTAGCACTGTCTTCAGGTGTATTATTTATTTTTTCACGTACAAGTTCTTTTGGCCTGTGCTCTATACAAGATGAAAAGAAATAAACACACAAAAAGACTAGAGAAACAGATCTAATTTTCATTCCAATGCACATTAATTTTTCCAACACTTTTTCCACTTTCTAATAATTCGTGAGCCTCGGCAAGAGAAGTATGTTTGTAAGTTCCTCCAATAATTGGAGTTATTTTCCCTTCTTCAGCAAGTTGCACAACTGCTCGCAAACAACGCGCCAAAATTAATGGTTTTTTATCGGCAATGCGCAACATGTTTACACCCAATACCGACTTTGATTGCATCATCAACCCAATTGGAATTATCATTCCCATTTTTCTAACAAAGTTTAATTTGGAAAAAACACCCCATTTGTTTGATAGTTCTGAACCACCGAAAAGGACCAGCCTTCCATTTGCATCCAATAAGGATAAATCTGTTTTGAACGTTTTTCCTCCAATTGGATTGAAACTCACATCTATCTTTGTATCTAAAGCTTGGTTATAAGCTTGTTTTGTATAGTTGATTGTTTGATTTGCACCGAGTTCTAATGTAATCTTTTCTTTTTGGTCATTACTTACCTTAGCGATGATGTGTGCTTTTTTTAATTTACATAGTTGAATAAGTGCGGTGCCCACACCGCCAGCAGCTGCATGAATCAACACCTGTTCCCCTTCCTGAATATTAGCGGCATGTTCAACCATGTAATATGCTGTTACATATTGTGTGGCCAATGCTAAAGCATAATCTAAGCTGATGTTGTTAATCTCACAAACTGCGTCAATTTCTGTTAAAACATGTGTTGCATACCCACCAAAACGACAAAACCCAACAACCCTTTTGCCGATCCATTTTTCTTCAATTTCCGACCCTACTTTTAATATCTTTCCAACTACCTCATAGCCAAGAATACAAGGAGTTGGAGGTGCTTCTTGATACAATCCTTTTCGTGCCATTACGTCTGCATAATTCAACCCAAACGCCTCAACTTCAATCAATACTTGCGTGTTGCTTGGCAAATTAAGATTAAAATCAAGGAGCTTAAAAGAGCTGCTTGCATCAGAATAACGGGTCAAAAAATATCCTTTCGATTTTATCATGCATCAAAATTAGCTAATTTTTAACGGATTCAATTTACCATTTATCCAATCAGATTGCCAATTCATAAGAAAAGTTAATGAAAAACTTCGTGTCTTAAGATTAGTTGTTTTTTCATAGAATATTGTATACATTTATGAACATAAATTACTTAAAATGATTACAAAAACTAAATTCTTGGTGCCAATTGACTTCACTGAAGTTACTGAAGATGCATTTGTATTTGCTTTAGACGCTGCTAAATATCACAAAACAAATATCGTCTTGTTGCATATTATTTCTGATCCCAATGACCGAATTGGTGCTGAACAGAAATTAAACCAATTGATCGCAAAACATGTTAAAGACAACAGTGTAGAAGTAGATACACGGGTTGTAATAGGTAAAGTTTTGACAGATATTGGTGTTATTGCCGATTCCATTGGGGTTGATTTGGTGGTAATGGGTACTCACAGCACTTCAATGTGGCAAAAGATTTTCGGAAGTCCGGCTATGTCGGTTGTTTCAAACAGCAATGTTCCAATTATTTTAACTCAAAAAAACACCGAATTTGCAAAAATTAAGAACATTGTAATGACATTAAACTTAGCTAAAGAAAGCATTCAAGTGGTAAAGTATGCAGCTAAAATTGCTAAAATGTTTAACTCTCAGTTATTTCTTGTTGCACGGAAATACAACGATGAAAATTTTATGAAAAAAATCAATATTAATTTGATTTTAGCAAATAGTTTTCTGAAAGAAGAAGGACTAAATGCTGATATTGAATTGTTGGATGATTCAAACTTTGAAAGAGCTTTATTGGATTTTTGTAAACAAGTTGATGCAAACCTACTTGCTGCTACGTATTACCCTGAATCTTTTCAATTGTTTTCAGCAAATTTAGTGCAAGAATTAGCCGGAAATGAATTGGGTTTACCTGTTATGACTTTCTATGGTGAGGACAGTGCTATTGCATCAAATTTTGGTTTTATTACTCAATAATGTACACCGATAAATAACAATTTAGTTGAATAATTTTTTTAATTGGATTATCTTCCTTATTTTTCGACTTTAATTTATTAAATTCTATTAATTATGAAAAAACTATTACTCTCCTTTGGCGTTGTATTAGGTTCATCACTTGGATTTGCCCAAGTAACGTTTTCTGTTGTTGAACCTCTTTCAATTCAAGGTTTTAAAGATTTCACCAGCAATGGTGATGGCTCAAACTGGGGGACTGCAACCTTAGTAGGTTTTGCCCCAATTTTGGATACTGTTGTGTTAGCAGATGATGGAACAGCTGGTGTAAACGCTCAAGGAAATCCTGCTTCTGCAACCGGTTGTACTGCTTTACCTGCAAACTCATTGGCTGGTAAAATTGCCATGGTATTCCGCGGAGACGGTGGAAACCCGGGTGTTGGTGGATGTGCTTTTGGATTGAAGGTGAAAAACTGTGTAAATGCAGGAGCAATCGCTGTAATTATTGTTAACCGTGAAGAGCAGTTATTGAATATGGACGGTGGTACCGATGGTGCTTCAGTTAATGTTCCGGTAGTTTTCACAAAATTGTCTGTTGGTCAAGATATTTTGGCTCAACTTACTGGTGGTAGTGTTGTAAGAGCTTTAATTGGCGATATTGCAGGATATTATCCAAACAACATCAATGTTGATAAAACAATGTTGCTTCGTAGTGCTTTTGGTTCTAAGCCGTTGACATTAGCTCAGAATGCTGCTGACTTTACTTTGCCAATTGGTGCATACGTGTTTAACTTTGGTACAAACGCTCAGCCAGATGTTACAATGAATGTAACAATTAAGCAAAATGGTACTCAAGTTTATACACAAACTTCTACAGCTGCTGCGATTCCTGCAGGTGATTCGTTGTATGTAACATTACCTGATTTTTCAATGCCTACTTATACAACTGGTAGATTTGATGTAACGTATTCTGCAATCATGGGCGCAACGGATGATTTCCCTGCAAATGATGCTTATACTTATTCATTCAACATTTCTGATTCATTGTGGAGTTTAGCTGGCTTAGATACTGCTTCGGCTGGTACTAATGTTATAGTTAAATCTGGATTCTATCGTTCTTCTACTTTGCCAACAACAGCAAGTGAACAATGTATTGTGTTAAAAGACCCGAATGCCGCTCGTATTGCAATGGATGGTGTTTATTGGGGTGGTTTTACAATCTCTAATGATGATACTGCAACAACTTCAATGGATGGATTTGTATTTACTTGGAGTTTATACAAGTGGGACGATGCTGATCAAACAATCAACAACGGAACATTTACGAATCTTACGGAAGTAGCTAATGGTGAATACACGTATCCTGATGATGCATCTGGAATGAACGAAAAAACGGTATTTGCTCCAATTAACAATGTTGCTTCTTACCGTTTAGCAAACAACCAAACATACTTGTTATGTGCCGTTAACACAATTCCTAAAATGTTTATGGCATTTAGTACTGAAGATCATTATGATTTAAGTATTAACACAGATAATTTAGTTCGTTTCCCATTACGTAGTGATTTCACAACGTGGGGTCCAGCGGGTTATCAAGGATTTCCTGTACCATCTATAGCAATGCGTACTGGTGCTACGTTAAATGTAGCTGAAAATACTGTTGAAGCTTCTGCTTTCCCAGTGCCAGCTAAAGACGTAATTACTGTAAAAGTAAATGCTGCAGGGAATGCAACGTTAACTGTTGTTGATATGGCTGGTCGTCAGGTTTCTACACAAGCTGTAAAAATCGAAAACGGTCAATTCAAAACTTCAGTTGCTGGTATTCAAACAGGAACTTATGTGTTTACATTAAATTGTGAAAACGGAACAACTAGCCGTTTCAACGTAGTAATCACTAAATAATACTTTTTTATTGATAAGAAAATGGCTACCAATTTTGGTAGCCATTTTTCTTTATAGGAAAATTGAATTGTTTGTACGCACGTTATATTAAAGGCAAGACCAATTCAATCGTGGTTCCTTTGGCTGATGTTTCTTTAACAGCAATACTGCCATTGTGCAATTCTATGATTTGCTTTACCATTGCTAATCCTAAACCTGTTCCGGTAGATTTGGTTGTAAAATAAGGCTCGAAAATGGTCTCTACTTGATTGGATAAAATTCCTTTTCCATTGTCTGTTACTAATAAAATAACCGAACTTTCATTTTTGTAGAGTTGAAGAATGATTTCTGCTTTTTGTTGAAATTCAACCGCCTGTATTCCGTTTGTAATAAGGTTGTTCAACACACGCAATATCATGTCTTTATCAGCAAAAACTATTAACTCTTCTTTGCTATGATTGATTAGTTTTATAGCTAAGTCTTCATTGCTGTCAAAGAAGGAAATAGCACTTGAACACAACTCAGCAAAATTCAAATTTGCTAGTATAGGAATGGGTAATTTTGCAAAATTAGAAAACTCATTTGCTATTGTAGTTAAGGCATCTATTTGATCAGTAAGTGATTCAACAGTTTTATTCACCTTTTCCTGCATATTCGGGTCCTTAGGGTCATAAATTCGTTTTAGATGTTGCACACTCAACTTCATCGGCGTTAGTGGATTTTTGATTTCATGAGCAACTTGCTTAGCCATTTCTCTCCATGCACTTTCCCGTTCTGATTGTAACAATTTTTTAGCTGCAACTTCTAACTCTTCTAATTTTTTGTTGTATTCGTTTACCAAAGAACCTATTTCATCATTTTCCGGATAATTGATGGGTGTATTTGTTTTCCCAAATTGGACCGCAGCAAAATTTTTCTTTAATAAAATCAATGGTTTGATAATCCATGTTGAAGCTAAATAGGCAGTTATGACAGATAATACCAACAACAACATAAATATGTTGAGTATGTTGACAAAAAACTGTTTTAACTGTTCCTCAAAATTGTTGTGCTGATTGAAGTGTAATACGTTGAGGTAACCAATCTTTATTCTGTCATGATTGTAAATGGGTGTATAACCAGATTGATAAAATAATTTGCCAATGTTTTCTCGCTGTAAGAATTCAGAGCTTTCTTGATATTTCAATGCCTTTAATGCATTTGGATTAATTTGTTCAGACAGCAAACCTAAATTGTAGATTTTATTTCTTGATGTGCCTACGAGTTTACCATCTAGTCCAAATACATTGATATCAGTAGAAAAAACTCTGGACCATTTCCTTAATTTATAATTTAATTCCTCACTGTTTTCAATGTACTTATTCGAAGAAAAAAGCACATCGTCGTTTTTTATTTCTTCTAAAATTGAAGCTTCTTTTTGCAAAGTTTGTTCATTTGAAAAAGAGGAATATTGATTGCTAAATAATGTGCTACTTACAAAGGTGAATCCAATCAATGATACAATGATTAATCCTACAAAAGCAAGTTGAATTTTGGTAACCAAGGTAAGTTTTGGTGTATATTCTGCTGTATTACGGTGTGTAATAAATAAAACAGGGATGATTAGTAAACCAAAACAAGTCATTAAAAAAGCAATAGAAGTTAGGTAAGATAATATGCTAAAATCTTCATAAGAAAGTACAATGGCGTCTGTTTGAGATTTCTTGATAATCAAGTGGTTAAATTGATCTTTTTTAACCCAATTTTGTGCTTCTTCTTTTGAAGATAAGCGCTTGATATTTGTTGGATATTTATAAGTGCCATTTTGAAAAACCAACTTGTTGTTGTAATATTTTGCAATTGAATAGTCTTCTAATAAATTGTAGACGGCAGTTTGTTTTGAAACCAATATTCTTGGAAAACCTATTTTTTCAGGAATTCTTTTTGAACGCATGGTGCCATATAATTCAACTTTTTTCGCTTCCTTTTCTAAAGAAATTGAAAAAATATAATTGTATTGACTGGTGTAATCTTTTATATAGTAAAGCGAACTGTCTATTTCTGATTGAGTGCCATGGTTTTCAATTAATTCATCCAGATATTGCTTTGTTACACCATTCATTGGTTTTGCAATACTATCGTAATTGAAATAGTAAAAATCGACATCATATCGGTCCCAATATCCATTGAAAACCTGATATTCCATTGCTTCTTTTAGTTCTGAGAATGAAGGTGTGGCATTGGGAATAAATAACCGTTTAAGGTAAGGCTCTTCCCTTAATTTTTCTTTTGCTTGGTTATAATCAATCTCAGCGTTCATATCTCGCTCATCTACTAATTGATTTGCTAATAAGATACGCTCTTCTTTCTCTTTCTTTTTGGCTTCTGTTTCTAAGTTTAGGGTGATGCCAGTAGACAAAATCAATAAAGCAACTAAATACCAACTAAATGTATTAGAACGCTCTTTAAATTTTAGACGTGATAAAGCTAATAATAGCGTGGCAAACATCCAGATTATCCAAAAACCATGTAACCTAAAAATTCGTTCATTGGCAAGTATTACTCCAATGAAAATTGCAGGTGTCACAAACCATATTATCACGCTAGATGAGGTAAGATATGATAGCTTAGCAATAATTTTCTGATAAAAAAGAAAGAGTAAACTCCAAAGCGTTCCAATAATTATTATAAGTATAGCTGAAATCCAACTTAACTGCAATATGTTTCCCAAATGGATGGGGATAGTAGAGTTTATGAGTATTAATCGGAGTAATTGTGGGAAAATCATGATGGTTATAGGGATCAATGGAACCCAAACACTCCAAACAAACACTTTATTGCTGTGCTGAACAAGAACTTTAACAGCTGGTGAGATTAATACTAGAAACAAAACCCAAATAAGTAATTCCCCAAAATTTGGAATGATGGCATTTAATGCAAATACGGTTGGGTCAAACAGGGCAGAGTTTTCCATCCAAGAAAATGGAGGGTAATAAAGAAATATTAGGCGGATACAAATTAGACTCAGAAGAGCAAAACACGCTCTGAGAGGAGTAGATGCATGCTTTGTTACGAATGAATAGATGATAAGAGAAATTAGCAACAATATATCTAAAAAAATAAACGTGTACAAGCTGTTGGCTGATTCAGAATCAGCTTGTTGCTCAATTGAAAACACCGACGCTCCACTGATGTTCTTGATGATTGTTGATTCTGAATTAAGAACAGGAGAAACAACAGCTTTTATATTTTTGAATGGAGAGAAAAAGTAATTGTCTAATTGACCATTTGAAATTGGGAAATGCCTTTTTATTCCGAATGATACAGCAAATATGAACTTACCTTGACTAATTGTTTTAGAGTAGTACCAACCATTTTGTAGTTTAACAAGTCCATTTACCGGAAAGTGCGAATCGGCAAAATTTCCGATGGGGAACTTATTGCTGTTCCAAAAAATCAATGAATCAGATTCATAAACGTGAACAATTAACTCATTGTGCTGTTTGTAATAAGTATTAAAAAAGTCTTCTCTTGAAAAATTTTCCCAGTTTACTTTTACTTGGTTTAGCAGTGTTGTTTGAGCTTGTTCTCTTTCAAGAAACTGTTTTTGAAAAGTTTGTTGATTAAATTGATCATCCTTAGCTATTAACAGCAGCATTACAACCAACGCCACTGAAGAAACTCCAAGAGCAAGTTTAAATGCATATTTTTTAGAGCTATTTATGAAGGATTTATGCATGCCAATTTAGAGTCCAAAATTTCTTTAAGTTTTTCAAATTCACTGGTTGATCTATGATCGTTATGAAACACAAAATCTGCTTTACTATAATAGGGTAAAAGATATTGTTCATAGCACGGTAACACATGTTCATTCCATTGATACATTATTTCTTCTCGTGTATAACCTCTGGTTTCTTGATCGCGATAAAGTCTTCTGTCGAGCTGAGTTTCGGCATCTACCTGCATAAATACGGTATAATCCAATAAATCATTCACTTCTTGATAATAAAACAAAAACAACCCCTCTACAATTATTAATGGTGAGTGTTCCAAGGTTATCAATACTTGTTTTTCTGGTTTGGTGTTGAAATGGTATTCTTTTACTTCAATTGAATTTCCAGCTTTTAAATTATTCAAATCATCGATTAATCTGTTTTTGTCTAAGGCCGTTGGTAAATCAAAATTTACTTTGCCATTGCAATCAATGTGTTGTTTTTCAATCGATAAATAGTAGTTGTCCATTGAAAAAACCGTTGGGTTTAACTCAGAGTACTGTAATGCTATCTGACGCAAAAGCGTTGTTTTTCCAGAGCCACTTCCTCCACAAATACCTAATATCATTTTGCAATATATTCAAAGGTGATTGATTCTTTTGCTGGTAAAGTTGAAGGATCGAAAAACATCCATTTACTTTCAAACTCTACAGCATATTTACCTTTGTTTTCACTGGTCATCAATCTGCTGGGGTTAGATGTTGCCTGTTCAATTTCTCCTGAAACAATACCGGTAGCTTGATTAAACGGATGAAAATGCCCTTCTGCTATGCTATTGTTTACATACCACCCAATGCCTTCAGACATGTTGAAAACTCCAACTTCTAATGGTTTTTTTGCGTTGTAACCAGAATAATTTGTTTTGCATATTTTTTTCCATGCTTTGTTTTCCAATTGGTAACTTACAAGCTGTGCTTGTGTACCATTGATTTCTATACCACCAACATAGTAATTTCCATTTGTATATAGCAAGGTTCCTTTTTCATTGGGTTCGCTTCTTTTCAACAAAGCACTTCCTCTTCTTCCAAATCCAACTCGGTTGTGCGATGCGAAATTGGTACCTTTTTGTTCCAATTCAATGCTGGAAATTTGTTTTCCTTTTGGGTCAAATTCTCTAACTAACCAACCCGCACTGCTACCGGCATGTATTCGTGCTGCATATACTACATTGTCGCCATTTTCTCCCGCCAAATACCATGAAATTTGATCTTCAACCTTTGATGAGCCTGCAGGTACTTCAGACACAACATACGCATACAAATTAAAATTGTGGTGCGTCATGGATACTGCTATGGTGGATATTTTTTCTTTTGTGCGGTATCTAAATGTCCAAATCAATGCTTTCGATGTCGTAATTACATCTGTTAAATAAAGCTCAGACGGAACGTAATCACCCAAAGCTTTGATAGCACTTGTAAAGTTGATGTTCATCACCTTGATGTTGCCCGCTGAGGTTAATTGATGCATGTACACTTTGTTGGAATTTAATTCAAGATTTTCTAAAAAATACGCATACTTGCCACCATCTTCAGCAATAAAAAACGGCTCTTTCACAATGGGGTTGTATACTTGTTGCCATGCGCTTTTCCCTTGATCACCAACCATGATTAAATCCACTTGCCGTTGGTTGAAACTGAGGTCTCTGCACATGGCCAAAGCGCCAATACCTTTCCACTCTATGACACGGAAAAAAGGTTGTTTTACTACTGGTACTTGAAAAGTTTGAGCAAAATGACTAGCAGAAAGTGCTAGGAAAAGAAGTAGACTTAATTTTTTCATGGTTTTTGTTCTGAAGTAGCTAAATTAATGTTTTCTATAGAATTTTCATACACGAAAATTTCCTTTGTTTTTCCAACTTTTATGCCGTTTTTGTATTTTTACAGTGTGCTGAATATTATCAGCGTAATTTATTCTTTAATTATGAGAAACATTGTTCTTCTTTTTTTATTGCTTTTTTCATTGCATTTGAATGCTCAACAAGGTGATGGTGGCCTGCCTAAAGGCTTTAAACTTATTCAGTCATTAAAAACAAATGATTACCGATTTTTTAATGAACCGGATGTGCCAACGTTAAGAGCTGAAGATGCACATAACGATAAATTAGGAAATGGCCCATGGCGTTTTGGTTATAACCACAAAACTTCTATAACCATGTCTAATTCAGGAACTTGGTATGCTTTAGAAAATGGAGGAAAAATTTGGAGATTGGTTGTGGTGTGCGACAACGCTTTGACTATTAATTTTACGCTTGACCATGTTGCTATCCCAGAAGGGAATCAATTGTTTTTCTACAATTTTGATCACAACTTTATTCTCGGAAATTTCACGGAAAATCATCTTTACAAAGGAAATTTAGGAACGGAACTTATACCGGGTTCTAAAGCGGTGGTTGAGTATTATGTGGCTCCAGAAAACCTTCAATTGCCTGCAACGTTGAACATCAATACGGTAACTCACGGGTATAGAACAGCATTGGAATATCAAGAAAAGGCTTTTGGAACATCAGGTGCTTGCAACATGAATGTAAATTGTCCCGATGGTTCTCCATGGGCAAATCAACGAGATGCAGCAGTAATGTTGGTATCCGGGAGTAATGGATTTTGCTCTGGTGCATTGGTAAACAATACTTTACAAGATAAAAAACCGTATGTGTTAACAGCAAATCACTGTTCTTCTAGTAATGATTTTGCAACGTGGGTCTTCAGATTTAAATGGCAAGCACCTAGTTGTACAAACCCGGGCGCTTCTCCAACATTTGAATCGTTAAGCGGTTCTGTTTTACGTGCCAGAAGACAACCTTCAGATTTCTGTTTGGTTGAAATTACAGGTGGTCTGGTTTCCAATACTGTTCCGGCTAATTGTGATCCGTATTTTAATGGTTGGGACAACTCAGGAACAATCCCGACTTCAACAGTTTGTATTCATCATCCGGATGGTGATATCACAAAAATTTCGTTTGACGATGACCCACCAATTATTTCACAAGCCATGGGTTCTTCTGAAGCAAATGCAACATGGTCTGTGGTATGGGATAGAAATACTACAACTGAAGGTGGTTCATCGGGCTCACCATTGTTTGATAACAATCACCGAATTATTGGGCAACTTTGGGGTGGTAGCGCTTCTTGCAGTAACCATACAGGAGCAGATCACTACGGTCGTTTTGCCAATTCATGGGAACCAGCTGGAAGCAATCAAACAAATCAACTAAAATACTGGTTAGACCCAACCGGACTGGGAGCAATTGTAATCAATGGAACCAATCTTTCTGGAACAAGCATAGCATTGGATGCCAGTTTGTCTTCGCCTCAAGGCCTTCAAGGAATTCTTTGTTCTGCAGACGTTACTCCTCAATTTAATATTGTAAATATGGGCTCAACTACCTTAACATCGGCTACTATCAACTATGGTTTTGATGGATTAACCAATCAATCGTATAATTGGAATGGATCGTTAGCGCAATACCAAACTGCAGTTGTTACTTTACCCACTTCTACATTAACTGCAGGTAGCCATACATTTAAAGCTATTGTGTCTAATCCGAATGGAGGAACAGATTTGGATTTATCAAATGATACGTTGATGGCTTCTTTTACAACTGTTTCAAACGGACAAATTGTACAGCTTGTATTGCAAACCGATTGTTACGGCGATGAAATTTCTTGGAATCTTCAAGATAACCTGAATACGGTTTTATATAACGGTGGACCTTATTCTCAAAGCTCTTCCGGTACATTGGTTAATAAAGACTTTTGCCTATCTGAAGGGTGTTACAAATTCACCATTAACGATGATTTTGGTGATGGAATGGATGGGCCTTCTTTTTGCCCAACCGGTTATTATACGATTAAACTTACCGATGGAACCTTGCTGGCAGAATTAACTACTTCAGAGGCTGCTTTTGGGTCAATTTACATTGATACTTTTTGCGTAGGACCTGTTGGTTTATCAGAATTAAATACCTTGAATTGGAATGTTTATCCAAATCCGGCTCGTGAAAGGATTTATGTATCTACTTCAGTTGCAGGTGAGAAAAGTATTCTTGTAACAAGTGTTACAGGTCAAAAGATTGCTGAATTTATCACTTCTGATGCACAAGTTGAAATTCCAATTAATGGCTTGGCAAAAGGAATGTATGTGATTACGTTGAAAACAGCTGCTTCCATTTCTCAGAAAAACCTGATGATAGAATAGAAATAGTTGCTTAGACTTTGAAGGTGTGCGTTTTGAAATGTACACCTTTTTTATTCTTTTTCACGCTGCTTCAATAACCAAACTCAGGTTATTTTAGTTTATATTTATACTCAAATACTTGAATAACGTTTATGATTACTAAACAAGTTGAAAAGAAACTTTTCTTATTGGATGCCTTTGCATTAATTTACCGCGCTTACTTTGCTTTTGCCAAAACTCCTCGAATCAATTCTAAAGGTCAAAATACTTCGGCTGCTTTGGGGTTTACCAATGCTCTGATTGATGTGTTAAACAAAGAAAAGCCCACGCACATTGCTGTAGTTTTTGATCCGCCGGGTGGGGCAACAAACCGCAATGTTGAGTTTGAAGCCTACAAAGCACACCGTGAAGAAATGCCTGAAGATATCAGAAGCATGATTCAACCAATCAAACAAATTATTCAAGCATTCAACATTCCTATTTATATGGAAGAAGGGTATGAAGCTGATGATTTAATTGGAACACTTGCAAAAAAGGCCGAAAAAGAAGGTTTCATAACGTATATGATGACTCCTGATAAAGATTTTGGTCAGCTTGTTAGCGAGAATATTTTCATCTATAAACCCGGAAGGGGAGGCGATCCTGCTTCTGTGTTGGGGGTGAAAGAAGTGTGTGAAAAGTTTGAAGTTAAAGACCCTTTGCAGGTAATTGATATACTTGGACTTTGGGGTGATGCAGCAGACAATATTCCAGGTATTCCGGGTATTGGCGAGAAAACGGCGAAAAAACTCATAGGCGATTATGGATCCATGGAAGGAGTGTTTGAACATGTTGATGAGCTAAAAGGGAAGATGAAGGAAAATGTTATCAATTTTCAAGAACAAGGCGTTATTTCCAAAATCTTAGCAACGATAATTTTAGATTCACCGGTAGAGTTTAATGAGGAAGAGTTGAGAATTAAAACGTATAACAATGATGCAATTATTGATGTGTTTTCTGAGCTTGAATTCAAAACACTTGCTAAACGCATTACAGGTCAAGACATAGTTGTTACTGCTAGCCAGAATGAAAACGGACAATTGGATTTGTTTGGAACGCAAAGTTTAATGGAAATTCAACAGGCGCAACCAACTGCCAGCTCTAAAACTATTGCTACGGAAAAGCCAAGCTATCATTTGGTTACCTTACCTGAAGAACGAAAAGCATTAATGGACAAATTGCTCGCACAAACCTCGGTGTGTTTTGATACAGAAACTACCGATATCAATGCCTTGCATGCTGATTTGGTGGGAATATCGTTTTGTTTTCAAGCCAGAGAGGCCTTTTATGTTGCAGTTCCATTAGATAGAAACAACGCACAACAAATTGTTGATGAATTCAAGCCATTTTTTGAAAATGCTTCGATTGAGAAAATAGCGCATAATTTGAAATACGATTATCAAGTACTATCTCGCTATGGCGTAACATTCAATGGTCCCTTGTTTGATACCATGATTGCCCATTATTTAATTCAACCCGAATCGAAACAAGGAATGGATTTCCTGGCGGAGTATTACCTCAATTATACTCCAATTAGCATTGAGTCTTTGATTGGAAAAAAAGGTAAGAGCCAAGGCAACATGTCTGATTTGGCACCTGAAGAAGTTTCTGACTATGCCTGTGAAGATGCAGATATTACCTTTCAATTGAAACAACTGTTTGCACCTGAGGTAGAAAAAGATCATTTGAAGGATTTATTCTACAACATGGAGATGCCGCTTGTTACTGTTTTAGCAAAAATGGAAGCAGAAGGGGTTGCCATTGATATTCCACTTTTACAAGCCTATTCAATACAACTAGCCCAAGAAACGGAAGAGTTGGAAAAGAAAATAAAAGCTTTGGCAGGAATCGATTTCAATGTGGACTCGCCCAAACAACTCGGGGAAGTACTTTTTGAACATATGAAAATTTCATCCAAAGCAAAAAAAACCAAAACCGGGCAATATGCTACTTCGGAAGATGTGCTTCAACAACATAAAAATGACCATGAGATCATTCCGTGTATTTTAGATTACCGCCAAATGAAGAAACTAAAATCTACGTATGTTGACCCACTTCCAACACTTGTTGACCCTAAAGATGGACGTGTACACACCAGTTATATGCAGACTGTAACGGCAACCGGACGTTTAAGTTCAAACAATCCAAACTTGCAAAATATTCCCATTCGAAGTGAGCGCGGACGAGAAATTCGCAAGGCCTTCATTGCAAGATCTAGTGATTATTTGTTGTTATCTGCTGATTATTCTCAGATTGAACTTAGAATCATTGCTGCCTTGGCAAAAGACCCCAACATGATTGATTCATTTAAACGAGGCGAAGATATTCACAAAGCAACTGCTTCCAAAGTGTTTCATGTGCCTTTAGATGAGGTAACGAAAGAGCAACGTAGTGCTGCAAAAGCAGTAAATTTTGGTATTATTTATGGTCAATCTGCCTTTGGTCTTTCTCAAAATCTAGGCATTAGCCGTACAGAAGCTAAAGAAACCATTGATGCGTATTTTGCTCAATTCAGCACTATAAAAACGTATATGGAAAAAGCTGTAAGTGACGCCAAAGCACGTGGTTATGTTGAAACCATTATGAAGCGTCGCCGCTATTTGCCAGACATCAACTCTGCCAATGCTGTTGTGCGCGGATTTGCAGAACGGAATGCCATAAACGCTCCCATTCAAGGGTCTGCTGCAGATATTATTAAATTAGCAATGATTGCTATTGATAAAGCATTAACAACAGCCAATGTTCAATCTAAAATGATTCTTCAAGTTCACGATGAATTGATTTTTGATGTACATAAAGAGGAACAAGAAATTTTAAAAAAAATAGTAAAAGAAGCAATGGAAGACGCTGTTTCTCTCGTTGTACCAATGCAAGTAGAAATGGAATTAGCTCACAATTGGTTGGATGCGCATTAGTTTGACACTGTGATTCGTTTCTGAAAAGTTATTCTGATTCCAATTTTTTGGATGTTTACTATATGACAAAAAGATTTTGATAAAGAAAAGTAATTGTACTAAATTTGAAATTAATTGTATGTTTTGAAAATCAATACTATATAATTTTTAATTAACTATATAATGTACAATCTATATTTGTTTATATGATGAAACTGGTAATGAAGTTTGGAAAACAAAAATGGTAATTATTAAGTGAGACAAATAAAACATTGTTACTTTAATTAAGTAAATTATGAAAACGATACTATTTATTTTGTTTATCGGTTGTATTAAAATGTCATATACTCAAGTAAACTTAGTACCCAACCCCAGCTTTGAAGAGCAATTATATTGTAACCCTAATACGGATCTTACAATTCTCGTAGACTGGTACAACCCAAACACCTGCACACCGGATTACTACAACATGTGCTGGCTG
>JBDHXR010000009.1:0-35252 GCA_039810825.1 Fluviicola sp. | reverse complement strand
TAAGCTATGGTGAATTAGCAGCAATGTTTCCCAAAGCTGGCGGACAGTTTGTTTACATCAAAGAAGCATGGGGAAAACTTCCTGCATTTCTTTATGGTTGGACAACCTTTGCCGTAATACAAACGGGTGTAATTGCAGCAGTAGGTGTAGCCTTTGGCAAGTTTGCAGGTGTGTTTTTTCCAGTTTTAGTTGACGAAGTATTGTTTGATTTTGGAGCATTTACGATAAATGGTGCGAACATAGTAGGTACAGTAAGTATTTTGTTGCTAACATTTTTGAATGTACGAGGCATTCAATATGGGAAAATCATTCAAGCTATTTTTACCAGCTCAAAACTGATTGCACTTTTGATTTTGATTGTAATGGGGCTTGTAATAGGGGCAAGCACAGGGTATTTTGATGAAAATTTCACAAAAATGTGGAGTGCATCAAGTACCGATCAACTGAATGACGGTTCTTGGTTGACTTCTGATTTATCTACTTTTACTCTTGTTATTGCTATTTCAACAACAATAATAAATTCCTTATTTTCTTCAGATGCATGGAACAATGTAACGTTCATTGCCGGAGATATTAGAAACCCGGAAAGAAATTTACCTCGCTCTTTGTTTTTAGGAACGCTCATCGTTACTGTTTTATATCTTTTGGCAAACATTGCTTATTTAGGGCTATTGCCTTTACAGGGTGATCCAATAGTAGGTGATTTTGTGTATTCTAAAGATTCTGTTTTATCTGCTGGTATTCAGTTTGCAAGCTCAGATAGAGTTGGCACATCTGCTGCTTTTATGATTTTAGGTAACAGTGCAAATTTCTTGATGGCTTTGCTTATCATGATTTCTACTTTTGGTTGCAACAACGGGTTGATTATGGCTGGTTCCCGCCTTTTTTACGCAATGTCATCAGACAATCTGTTTTTTAAAAATTCTAAGGAGTTAAATCGCTTCGGTGTGCCGGCTAAAGCAATGTGGTTGCAAAATGGTTGGGCAATTGCTTTATGCTTGTCTGGCTCATACAGCGTACTAATCAAGTTTGCGACTTTTGGTTCAATGGTTTTTTATATTGTAACAATAGTAGGATTATTTAAACTACGCAAACTGCGCCCAGACTTTGAACGTCCATATAAGGCATTTGGCTACCCAATAATTCCTGCAATATATGTTGTATTAGCGTTTGTTATTTGCCTATCGTTGATCGTTTTTTCTTTTGAAGACACTTTTGGAAGTGTTCTTTTGATCCTATCAGGAATTCCTGTTTATTACTTTGTCTTTAATAAAAAACAAGCAATAGAACACTAAAACTGTCAATTTGACAGATGTTTTTATAGAAGGTTTCTACAATTTGTCATTGATTTAATAAATATTTGTTAAGTGAACTGCCATTTTAACGGTTCTTCTTTTAAGATTTCCTGTGGCACATCCTTTGACATAAGGAAGAAAAATTCAGATTAACACGAAAAATTATCAAAATGGGAAAAATAATAGGAATCGATTTAGGAACAACAAACTCATGTGTTTCTGTAATGGAAGGAAATGAGCCTGTTGTAATCGCAAACTCTGAAGGTAAAAGAACAACTCCTTCAGTTGTAGCGTTTGTAGAAGGTGGAGAATTGAAAGTTGGTGATCCGGCTAAAAGACAAGCAATTACCAACCCAACCAAAACGATTTATTCAATCAAACGTTTTATGGGAACTACCTTTGATCAGATGAAAGACGAAGCAGGTAGAATGCCATATAGTGTTGTGAAAGGTGATAACAATACTCCTCGAGTAGATATCGATGGACGTAAATACGCACCACAAGAAATTTCAGCAATGATTCTTCAAAAAATGAAGAAAACGGCTGAAGATTATTTAGGACAAGAAGTAACTGAAGCTGTGGTAACTGTGCCTGCGTATTTTAACGATGCACAACGCCAAGCTACTAAAGAAGCCGGAGAAATTGCGGGACTTACAATTAAACGAATCATCAACGAGCCTACAGCTGCCGCACTTGCTTATGGGTTAGACAAAAAAGGAATTGACCAAAAAATTGTAGTGTTTGACTTTGGTGGTGGTACGCATGATGTTTCTGTTTTGGAACTTGGAGATGGAGTGTTTGAAGTTTTAGCAACAGAAGGTGATACGCACCTTGGTGGTGATGATGTAGATACTACAATTATCAATTGGTTGGCAGATGAATTTAAAAACGACGAAGGTGTAGATTTACGTCAAGATCCAATGGCTTTGCAACGTTTGAAAGAAGCAGCTGAAAAAGCTAAAATTGAATTGTCTTCAACAACGTCTTCAGAAATAAACTTGCCATACATCATGCCGGTAAATGGTATTCCAAAACACTTGGTAAGAACTTTGCAGCGTTCAAAATTTGAACAATTAATTTCAAGCATCGTTGAGCGTACAATTGCACCGTGTAAGTCTGCGTTGAAAAATGCGGGATTATCAACAAGTGATATTGATGAAGTGATTTTAGTAGGTGGATCAACACGTATTCCAATTATTCAAGACGCTGTTGAACGTTATTTTGGTAAAGCTCCTTCTAAAGGTGTAAACCCAGATGAGGTTGTTGCAGTGGGTGCAGCAATTCAAGGAGGTGTACTTACAGGTGAAGTTAAAGACGTGTTGTTGCTTGATGTTATTCCACTTTCATTGGGAATTGAAACCATGGGTGGGGTATTTACTAAGTTAATTGACTCGAATACAACAATCCCAACTAAAAAGTCAGAAACATTCTCAACAGCAGCTGACAATCAGCCAGCAGTAGATATCCATGTATTGCAAGGTGAGCGGTCAATGGCGAACGATAACAAAACTTTGGGACGTTTTTCTTTGACGGATATTCCTCCTGCACCACGTGGTGTGCCACAAATTGAAGTAACTTTTGATGTGGATGCAAATGGAATCATGCATATTTCTGCGAAAGATAAAGGTACCGGTAAAGAGCAAACGATTAAGATTGAGGCTTCTTCTGGATTATCTGATGAGGAAATTAAGCGCATGAAAGCTGAAGCAGAAGCAAATGCAGATGCGGATCAAAAAAGAAGAGAAGAAGCTGAAGTTGTAAATAAAGCAGATTCATTGATTTTTCAAACAGAGCGTCAATTGAAAGAGTATGGAGATAAAATTCCAGCTGATAAAAAACAACCAATTGAAGATGCGCTTGCTGCTTTGAAAACGGAGTATGAAGCAAAAAATATTGCGAATCTTGAACCGGCAATGGAACGTTTGAACAACGTTTTCCAAGCTGCTTCTCAAGATATGTACAACGCTGCAAATGCAGGTGGTGGGCAAGCTGATGCTGGTCAACAAACCAATGCTGGAAATCCGGATGATGAAGTAACGGATGTAGATTTCGAAGAAGTGAAAGACAATAAGTAAAACACTGATTTTTAATCAAATACAAGTTGTTATAGTAAACGACTTTCTGAAAAGAAAGTCGTTTTTTATTTGAGGTATTTTAAAAAACCATTTTCAACAAGCAATGGCGCATCGAAGTTTGTTGTAAACAAACCACCCGTTCCCAAACCTTGAGGAAGAGTAGGAGAGAATGTGGCTGTAAATTGTGCGATAATTGTTAACCCAATATTGCTTTCTAAAGCAGAAGTAATCCACCATCCAATTTTTCGTTCTTCTGCAAGTTCAATCCATTCTCTTGTGCCACTTACTCCACCGTGTAAACTTGGTTTTAAGATAATGTATTTGGGGTTTATGGTCTCCAAAAGTTCTATTTTATTTTTCTTACCGTAAATACCAATCAATTCTTCATCCAATGCAATAGGAATAAGGGAAGAACTACAAAGTGCTTTCATTTCATTCCATTGTCCTGCTTTTATTGGTTGCTCTATACTGTGGATTTCGAAACGTGCTAGTTGGTGTAATTTTTCTAAAGCTTCATCCACGTTAAAGGCTCCATTTGCATCCACACGTAAAGTGATTTTTTTTGCAGAGTTGTAGGATCGAAAATTTTCGAGAAGTTGTAGCTCGTCATAAAAATTAAGTGCACCAATTTTTAGTTTTATACAGGTGAACCCTGCATCTATCTTTTCTTGAATTTGCGTTTGCATGAAAGAAGGTTCACCCATCCAAATCAACCCATTTATCGGAAGTTGAAAAGTTGTGTGTCCACTTGTAAAGTAGATGCGTTTGCCTCCATTTTGAAAATCTAACCATGCACTCTCAACTGCGAACTTGATGGAAGAAAAATCATTTAATAAATCTATGTTTTTGATGTAGCGAAGAATGTTGTTGCAAACTTCTATAATTTTTTGCTCATAACTTTCATCAGATTCGTATTCAGGTGTTAGTCCGGCAATAACAGAACACTCTCCAAATCCTTCTCTTCCGCTTTCATCTTGTAATTTTAGTAACCAACCAGTTTTCTGTGTTAAGATACCTCTACTTGTACCACTTGGACGTTTGAAGTCTAATGTAAACTTTTCAAAAGAAGCTTTCAATTTCAATGCATCCATTTTTCAATAATTACACTCACAAAAAACAAAAAGCTAATGGCAAATGTTGACAGGGCAACCACTTTCAATTGTGAATCCAGTTCCTTTGCAACATTGCATTTTTTTACAAAATAAACATGTCTGAAAAGGACTAAATATGGAAGAATAGAAGCTGTTGAAAACCAATACTGAGTATAAATAAGAAAGAATATCCAAAGAACAAAAGCACAAAAAATTAATGTGTAATGGTATTTTTTCGCATTGTTAAATCCTATTTTCACTACTAGAGTTCGCTTTCCTACCAATACATCATTTTCATGATCTCTTAAATTGTTGAGATTTAAAACAGCAGTACTTAAAAGACCAATTGACAATGCAGGATAAATCAAGTAAAAAGGCAGTGCATTTGTGAAAAGGGGATACACTCCAAGAACACCAACAATTCCAAAAAACACCAATACAAAAACATCACCAAAACCAGAATAGCCATAGGCTTTTTTGCCAATTGTATATGTGATTGCCGCTAAAATACAAGCTATTGCTAGTCCTAAGTAAAACAGTATTAGCTTAAAAGATAAAATCTGTACGCTTTGATAAATTAAGAGACTTGCACTAATTAGGCTGAGAAGGGAAATTAGCGTCACTGCTTTTTTCATGCTTGACACAGATATTTCTCCAGATTGCACAGTTCGTTTTGGACCAACTCGGTTTTCATTATCAGCGCCTTTCAATGTATCTCCCAAGTCATTTGCTAAGTTTGAAAGTATTTGAAAAAGTATGGTGGTAGATAGTGCAAGAATAAAAACCGATGTATTCCAAAAATTATTTGCTAGTGCACAAGCTGATCCTACAAGAATTCCTGACAGAGAAAGAGGAAGTGTGCGGGGTCTGCTGGCTTCGATCCAACTATTCATTTTTGCCATACTCAAAAATCGTAAAAATAATGAAAATAAACCTTCTGATTCTCACTCTTTAGTCAGGTATTTAGATAATTCAGCATAGCAGTTATTATAAAGTTTTGAAGTTAAAGGTCAATGGATTAATATTTTTTTGTACATTTCTCAAATAAAATACACAACTATGAATAAAATTTGCTTACTAGCTATATTAATCGGGGTTAATTATTCTTTTGCTCAGAAAAAAGAAGTAGAATCATCTGATAAAATGCGGAGTTATTCAATTAAATTCTGCCCAACACAAATAACTGTTGGTGAATTTAATTTTAGCTATGAACAGCGTGTCGCCAAACGCATTAGTATTGAATTGGAAGTTGGACCAACAATTTCTCAATTTGGAATTGGATTCGGGAATCAACGTTTGTGGCAAGGCTCAAGCGGTATTGGATTGTTTAATTTTAAACCCATAGATTATCAAGCGAAAAATGGAATTGGTTTCTTATTTTCAATTGCTCCACGGATTTACCCTACTGGCACTCCTTACACCATGAAAAAGTTTTATATCTCACCCCAAATTAAATATAGAGTTTATAATTATAACATGAGAGATTTCAATGAAGTGCTAGACCCAACTAAAGCATCTGTTGATCAGTTGACATTTCGTTTTTTATTGGGACTTCAATTTTGGCCCAAAGATGCAAATTTTAGTTTAGATGTATTTTGGGGCTTAGGACTAACATCATACACAATTCGTGGGAAGGAATATGAATATTTGCTAGATCCAAATGGTTATACATCTACTCCTTATTGGAATTCATACAGGGATAATGGTGTGATGTTTAATTTCACTACTGGCTTAAAATTAGGTTTTGGAAATTGATTGAAATTTAGTTTAAATAGTAAAAAAAATCTCGGCATAAACCGAGATTTTTTATGGATATACTCTTCAATTAAAATTCAAACAGTTCAATCAATGCTTTTTCAAATCGTTCTTTTGGCAAAAATTGTTTTTCTAAAGGAACAGCAAATGGCACAGGAGTATCTATTGAAGCAACTCTTTTAACCGGAGCATCAAGTGCGTCAAAACAGTTTTCGTTGATTAGAGCAACAATTTCACCTCCAATTCCCCCGGTCATACAATCCTCATGCAATACAATGGCTTTTCCTGTTTGGCGTACAGACTCATAAATTGTTTCTGTATCTAAAGGGAGTAAAGTCTTTAAATCAATAAGGTTAGCAGAAATTTCAGGGTGTGAATCCAATATTTCCATAGCCCAATGAACCCCTAAACCATAGGTGATTATTGTAAGATCATCACCTTTCCGTACATATCCTGCTTTCCCAATTTCAGTTGTGTAATAATCATCATGTATTTCAGATTTTATGCTTCTGTACAAATACTTATGCTCAAAAAACAATACCGGATTTGGATCTTCAATGGCTGCATTAAGCAATCCTTTAGCATCCTCAGGGAAGGCTGGGTAAACAATTTTTAATCCAGGTGTATGAAAAAACCAAGCCTCGTTGCTTTGGCTGTGAAACGGACCTGCAGCAGTATTTGCTCCTGTAGGCATACGTACAACAACATCTGCGTTTTGCCCCCATCGCCAATGAGATTTAGCCAAATTATTTACAATTTGATTGAAACCACAGGTTACAAAATCTGCAAATTGCATTTCAACAATTGCTTTCATTCCGCTGATTGAAAGTCCAAGACCTGCACCGACAATTGCAGACTCACAGATTGGTGTATTGCGAACTCGCTCTTTACCAAACAAATCCACAAAACCTTCAGTCACTTTGAATACACCTCCATATTCAGCAACATCTTGCCCCATAATCACCAATTCTGGGTAGCGTACCATGCTTTCTCGTAGAGAATCAGATATCGCATCAATGAAACGTTTTTCTGTTTTTGCTGGAGAAGTAGGAGGGATGGTTTTTTGAGTATATGGAGCGTAAACGTCGTTCAGTTCTTGCATTAAATTTGCTTCCACAACATCTTCAGAAAATGCAAGGTCTAAACCATCTTGAATTTCTTGTTTAATATCATTGTGAATTTTCTCCTTCAATTCATCAGTTAGGATTCCAAGTTCTTGCAAGTAAAGTTCATAGTTTGCTACCGGATCTTTCTTCGCCCATTTGTCTTGAATTCCTTCGGGGTAATATTTAGTTCCAGAAGCTTCTTCGTGCCCACGCATTCTAAACGTTTTACATTCTAATAAGAAGGGTCTTGGTTTTGTGCGTATCGAATCAGCAATTTTTCGGACTGTTCTAATAACTTCTAAAATATTATTCCCATCTACCTGAAAGGCGTCAATGCCATAGCCAATCCCTTTATCGATGAATTGTTTACAGCGAAACTGCTCACTACTTGGTGTTGATAATCCCCAATGATTGTTTTCAACCACAAAAATTACGGGTAAATCCCACACAGCGGCCACATTTAAACTTTCGTGAAAATCTCCTTCAGAGGCACCTCCATCACCTGTGAAAACTATTGTAGCTTGTTGATTCTTCTTTAGTTTATTTGCTAAAGCAATACCATCTGCAACACCCATTTGTGGGCCCAAATGAGAAATCATGCCTACAATTTTGTAATCTTGAGTACCAAAATGAAAAGAACGATCGCGCCCTTTGGTGAATCCAGATAGTTTTCCTTGGAATTGAGCAAATAATCTGTTAAGTGGAATGCCACGAGTAGTGAAGATACCAAGATTTCGGTGCATAGGCAACATGAATTCTTCTTGTTTCATCGCATAAGCTGTACCTACAGAAATTCCTTCTTGTCCCCACCCAGAAAACCATTTTGTAATTTTACCTTGACGCAATAAGATCAACATTTTCTCCTCAATCAATCGAGGTTTTGCTAGTACTTTGTATATTTCAATAAGCTCGTCATCTTGAAAATCTGCGCGTGAAAATTCAATAGTTCTCTTCTCTAATTCTTTTTCCATAGTAACATTATTCCAGACAAAAGTATTTGTTATCTTAATAACTTGAAAGAATATCGTTATTTCTTTCTATCTTTTGTATTAAATAATCTCTTTTTAGCTTTTCGAACTTGCTTGTTTTTTGATAGTCAATTATTTATAAAACATGTTTCAAAAAGTTTATCTTTGTGTTAATGTTATAGGCAACCTTTTGAAATAAAAAACGTTTAACAGACAACAATAAGTGATTATGAAGAAATTATTATTGATATCAATTTTTGCCACTTCTGTATTGAGTTTTCAAACATTTGGTCAAACTTATGAAAAAGTGTATGCGGATTCTTCACCTGAGATACAAGAAAGAATGAACCAAAACAAACGTTCTGGACTTGATATTCTTTCTGGAGTGACAGCAAAACATCAAGTTGGTATTTCAGGGCTTTCTGCCTCACAAAAAGACGCATTGATTACTTCTTTATCAGAAAATGATAAAGTACAAAATGTTCTTTTGAGTACAGATTTAAAATCATTAACGATTTTTTCTAGTGCTTGGTTTACTAAAGATTCGATTCAAACATTGTTGAATACTTTTTCAGTTTCAATGATTGGATATACAGTGAATTACTCATTAATTGAAGAAAATTAATAGAAATGAAACAATTATTTTATATAGCATTTATTTCAAGTTTAATTTTGGTAAACGCTGTTTATGCCCAATTAAATCCGGGTGCAAACTGTGCTTCAGCTGGGTGTTCAACAGCTGGTTCATACACAAACCTTACAGGAACTACAGGAATGGGGCAGTATTCTTGTCTTTATTCTACTCCTAACCCAAACTGGTTAGCTTTTAGTATATCTCAGTCTGGTGATATTCACATGACTTTAACTCAAACTAGCAATTCAGGATTTGGAATCGATGTAGATTTTGCACTTTATGGCCCTTATACAAGTTTGTCTGCTGGTTGCCCTCAAATTGGTCCTAGCACTTCTACTGTAGATTGTTCGTATTCAGCTTCATCAACAGAATATGTTGATATAATTGGTGCTGTTGCCGGTCAAGTTTATATATTGCTTGTTACAAATTATAGCGGTCAAGCTGGAACTATTTCATTACAACCGAACACACAAACAGGAGCAGTAGGTTGTGCAATTAATTTTACTGGAACAACTACACAAGTACCAGCCTTTTGTAATCAACCCAATGGGTCGGTTTCTGTAACACCTGTTGGTGGGTATGCACCTTATACATATTCATGGAACATTCCTGGGAATCCTACAACTCCAACAGTAAACAATGTGCCTCCGGGAACTTACACTGTTACAATTACGTCTTCTAATGGTCCAAATGGTCAGATAGTAAACCCAACATCAGTAAATGTTACTGTTCAAAATATCAATGCAACGTATAGTTCTACTTCTACACCATCTTCCTGTCCGGGTGGTGCTGATGGTACTGCTACTGCTAATTTTAATTGTCCGGGTGGGCCAACAGCAACTTATTTGTGGAACGACCCAGCTGCACAAACAACAAAAATTGCTACTGGATTGACTCCAGGTTCTTACACTTGTACAGTAACACTTTCTAATGGTTGTGTAGGTACAACTACTGTTGTTGTTGGAGCAAATACGGTGACATATACAGGTACTGCAACTATTGTTTCTTGTCCAGGTGGAAGTGATGGAACTGCTACAATTGTTATGGCTCCAGCTATTGGTACACTTTCTTATTTGTGGGATGATCCAATGGCACAAACTTCTCAAACAGCTACAAATTTGTCAGCAGGAACATATACTTGTACAGTTACTTCTTCTATTGGTTGTGTTGGAAATGCAAGTATTGCTGTAACTGAAATACCAGGAATGATTGCAAATTTTATTGCGAAAACAGATGTTACTTGTCACTCTAAAAACGATGGAATGTTGCAGATTGATGTAACACAAGGTACTGCACCATATTCTTATTCTTGGAATCATTCTTCTTCAACTCAAAATATGGCAAATGATTTATTTGTTGGCTCTCAAACAGTAACTGTAACGGATGCTTTGGGTTGTGTGGTTACTGCAACAGAAACATTGACAGAACCAGATCCGCTACAACTTACAGTTGTTACACCAGATACGATTATTTGTCCAGAAGATTCAATAACGTTAACAGCTGTTGGTATTGGCGGAAGTACAGCATATACATATACTTGGAAAGAAAATGGAGTTGTAATTGGAACAGGAAGTTCAATTGGAGTTGACCCTGTATCAAGTGGTACACAATATTGCGTTGAATTGACAGAGGCTTGTGGTTCTCCATCTACGGATACGTGTATGAATATTACTTTCCCTCCAGCAATTGTACCTAATTACGTTGCAAACTTGCCATATTCTTGTTTACCTGGAGAATTCATTTTCTTCAATCAATCTACAAATGCAAACTTAATTGATTCAGTAATTGTTGATTTTGGAAATCATACACCAACTATGGTTTTCCAAGATAATGGTGATATTACATATACCTATACGCACCACGGTGTTTTTACTATGACAGTTACAGCTATTTCAAATAGAGGTTGTGTTACACAAAACAGTTTTGTTGGTATAGCTAATGTTTTGCCAAATCCAACTGCAAACTTTAACATGGCAAATAATCCAACTACTATTTTTGAAACCAATGTAACAATGGTAGATGCTTCTTCATCAGATGTTAGTATGTGGGAATGGTATGCTCCTGGAGCTACAAACACTAACCATAGCACTGTTAGAAATCCTTTGTTTCATTATAAAGAAGGTGTGATTGATCAATACGAAGTGCGATTGATTGTTACAACACCAGAAGGATGCACCGACACAATTACAAAAATATTATCAGTAATCAACGATATTATTCTTTATGCTCCTAACACATTCACACCAGATGGAGATGAATTTAACCAATCTTGGAGAATACATGTTTCAGGAGTGGATATGATGGAGTTTGAACTTTTGATTTATAATCGTTGGGGAGAAGTTGTTTGGGAAACTCATGATGCAAATGCTTCTTGGGATGGAACCTACATGGGCGAAGTTCAAAAAGAAGGTACGTATGTATGGATTGCTCGAGTTAAAGATATGTACACAGATGGCAAAAAAACGTATAAAGGAACAATTAATTTGCTCCGCTAATTTAGGTTTATCATAATTAAATTGTTGACGGGAAAGTGAGAGCTTTCCCGTTGTTTTTTATACTTGAGATTCAAATCATTTTTTTATTATTTGTTTCATTAATACGATTATTGTGTTGAAGTAAAGAGGAATAAACTCAACTGCGTCTAGAAATGGACACTTCAGATTATTTAAGGATGTTGTTTTCAATGTTTACTCTACACAACATTACGTGAGTTGTTGTTTCTTAGCTTGACTCGAAAGTGTTTATAAATTTTTTTCCGTTGAATTACATTCTTTATTTTAGCACATTGAGCGACGTAAACATGAATAGAAGTTATTTGGTATTTCAGGATGCTTAAAATTCATTTTTCATAAAGCATACTCGTAATTTTAGCTTAAATTTCAGTTCAAAAATAAAGAATACACTTTTGAAATCGAGGAAATGCGTATTCTTATACTTAAGGCGTTAAGAGAACGAATGGTTTAATTGTATTTTATCAGACACAAAAGAAAAAAAATTAGCTCTGTATAATCGAAATTTTTCATCGAGTTAAACTGAATAACGTGTAGGTGAAAATCTTTGAATTTTACAGCAAACTAATATGTTGTTTTAATATAAAACAGATTACCAGGACATATCTTTGTGAATAATTGTAACAAACTAGAATATTTACCAATTATTCAATTCGTCACTTCAATAAATTCACATGCCCTACACGTTCCATTACTTCAGTTTCATTTGGTGCGCGTTTCATTCGTGATTTCCATACGTAACCCCCTTCTTTACACAATTCACCCTTAGCTAAATAAGTTCCATCCCAGCCTATTTCTTGGTTTTTTGTTTCAAAGATTAGTTCACCCCATCTATCAAATACTAACATTTCAAATTCATAAACCAATTTATTACTTGAAAAAACAGGCTTAAATATGTTGTTATTTTCGTCTCCATCTGGCGTGAAGGCATTAGGGACATACACTTCAATATCATCTTTTATAATAATAACAGTTTGGGCAGTATCCGAACAACCAAGAGTATTGAACGCAATTAATGTGACAGTAACATTACCTGGGTTTTCTGTTGTAAAAACATGGTTAGGATTTTCGGTATTACTACCGCTGTTGTCACCAAAATTCCAACTATAATTTGTGGCATTGATTGATGAATTATTGAATTGAACATTGTTTGAAGTTTCAGTGATTTCATAAGTCGACGCACTAAAAGATGCAGTTGGATTAGGAACAATTTCTACACTTAAGGATGTAGTGTTCGCACATACACCAGAGTTAGGTTGGAACGTATATGTGGTTGTAACATTATTTTTTATTGAAGGCGCCCATGTGCCATTAACCCCATTATCTGAAAATATTGGTAGAGAAAATGCTTCACCTTGACAAAATGGCCCAATTGCATCAAATGAAGGAGTTGTTAAAATATTTATCACAATAGTTTGAGAAGCTGTTGCATTTGAACATTGACCAGCATCTGGAACAAAAGTGTATGTTGTAGTTGCAGAAGAATTTATAGCAGGAGACCATGTGCCTGTGATTCCATTGTCAGAAGTTAATGGCAATGAGAAATTTGTTCCCTCACAGAATGGGCCTTGAGGTGTGAATGATGAGGTAATTGAAGAGCTTATAGCGATGTTCATGTTTGCATTTTGAATACATTGCCCTGAAGATGGTGTGAAAGTGTAATTTGTTGTAACATTGTTATTTATTGAAGGAGACCATGTTCCAGTGATACCTTCGTTTGAGGTGTTTGGAAGTGTGAAAGATGATCCGGGACAATACGGTCCTATTTGTGTAAATGTAGGAACAATGTTTTGAGAGACTACAACTGTCATAGTGGTTGTATTAGCGCATTGCCCAGGTGAAGGTGTAAATGTGTATGTAGTTGTTGTAGTTGAATTTATAGCAGGTGACCAGGTTCCATTGATACCATCGGCTGTGAGCAATCCAAGTATTTGAGGGGTTATCGCCGTCAACCAAGGTGTTGTTATTTGAAATGTTAGTTGTGCCACCTAATGTAGATACATTATTAATGTATGCTCCTCAAGCTGGATTTACTATCATGTTTGATGCACTTGAACAACCACTTGACTACATGGGTTGTGGCGTTGTAACTGTTACAAGTGCATTAGCTAATACGGCTGTTTGTCCACAAGAAATAGTTGTATCATTTGCAATATTTATTATCGGAGGACATTGTCCGAAAACGGGAAATGAAAATATAGAATAGACACAAAATAATCCAAGTTTATTTAATTGAAGTAGAGAGCATTTTTTCATAAACAAGTAGTTAACTAATAACAATAATGAAAAAATCATTATTGCGCATAGTCAAATATATTTGTATAATCTTGAAAGTAGCGATAATTGGTATAAATGGTCTTTTTCGATAATGAACAATAAAAATAGTTGGATTATTTCAGAATAACAGATATAAAACGATTTAGTTAATCAATTTTCATTCGAATTCTATATTCTTTTGGGTATAAGTTGTTAAATCGATTTCCAAGGTGTTTTATCCACCCAAGTGGAGTGTTTTCGAAGCAAATAAGGTGATACCCAACATTTGCCTTTAAGTCAAATGTTTCTCCTTTTAAATAGCGCAATGCTTCTTCTCTTGATACCGATATTCGTGAGCAAGTTTGGTTAATAAGGGAAACATCATGAGCTAGAGCAAGATTTGGAATGAGTCCCTTTTTTGAAATTTCACCAATCTCAGTGCCAAGTTTAAGTGTGTGAAAAGATTGATGAATGTTTTTTATCAATTCAGAGTGAGATTTTGGAATCGCAAAAAAATAGTCCTTCCATTTTACGACATTAAGATTTTCTTTAGAACCAATCCAGTTTTTGACTAAAATATCATCCTTAGCATCAGTAAGTTCAGATTTTCCTTTTGTTTTGAACGAATAAGATTCCGACTCTTTTTTTCGTAAAACACAAAAATAAAATCCCTCTGTCTGTAATTGATTGGGCAAACAATAGTAGCCTAAATTTTGGCGGTCGCATTTTGCTTCAATTCCTGGAAAATTTACAAGTTCGCATTGAAAGTTTTCAAGTATCCACCGCACATTGTTTTCGTTTTCACGCTCATTAAAAGTACACGTTGAGTATATGAGGTAGCCATCTTGTTTTATACTAGGCCAAATATTGGATACGATGTCCTTCTGCCTAGCTTCACACATCACCACATTACTCTCAGACCATTCTTTCCGTGCACCAAAATCTTTACGAAACATTCCTTCACCTGAACAAGGAGCATCAACCAAAACGCAATCAAAAACTTCAGTTAAAGAAGAAAAATTTTCAGAATTATTACTTGTAATAATCGAATTTATTGCTCCCCACTTTGTTAAATTTTCTTTCAAAACAGAAGCTCTTGTTTTGTTGATTTCATTGGAAATTAAGAGTCCTTTTCCTTCTAAAAAGTCTAAAATAAGAGAACTTTTTCCTCCTGGGGCAGCACACAAATCTAAAAACACGGGTGATTCAGGTAACTCAATATGACGTAAAATGTAGTCAATAAACTGTGAACCGGCCTCTTGTGGGTAGTATGAGCCACCATGAAAATGTGGATCTAGGGTAAATGATGGACGTTCTTTTAACAATAATCCATGTTTAGACCACGGTATTTTTGTTGCATCTTTCCATGATTTATTGTTTTTGTTTGGATTGACGCGAACAGCAACAGGTGAGTTTTCTGACAATGCTTCAAGCAATTGCACACCCAAATAGTTATCATCCAATACTCTATTTACAAACTGCTCTGGAAAATCATTCATATTCATAATCATCAAAAAGCAAGCCTTGCATTGGCACTGATAGATTGGTCACAATACAATCCAGCTTCAGCTTTAAATTTACCAGCCATAGCTACCATTGCAGCGTTGTCTGTACAATATTCAAATTTCGGGATATATACATTCCAATTATTAATATTTCCTTCATCTTTTAGAAGGTTCCTAAGACCAGAATTTGCAGAAACTCCACCAGCAATGGCTATCTCTTTAATTCCTGTTTCTTTTGAAGCTTTTTTTAATTTTCCAATAAGAATTTCAATGATGGTTGCTTGAATTGAAGCGCATAAATCAGCTAAATTTTCTTCAATGAATTTTGGGTTTTCTACTGTTTCTTTTTGCAAGAAGTACAATACAGAAGTCTTTAACCCGCTAAAGCTAAAGTTATATCCAGGAATTTGTGGTTTGGAGAAACGAAACTTAGTTGAATCTCCCTGTGAAGCATATTTGTCAATTAACGGTCCGCCTGGATACGGAAACCCCAATAATTTTGCTGTTTTATCGAAAGCTTCGCCAGCGGCATCATCAATAGTTTGTCCTAATATTTCCATATCAGTTGCTGCATTTACTTTTACAATCTGTGTATGTCCACCAGAAACAGTAAGACAAAGAAATGGAAAGGAAGGTGAAGACGAACCATCATCAATAAAATGTGCCAAAATATGAGCATGCATGTGATTAACAGCAACCATTGGTTTATTAAGAGCCAAGCTAAGAGATTTTGCAAATGCTGTTCCAACAACCAATGAACCCATCAGTCCGGGACCTTGTGTAAATGCAATAATATCAACTTCATTTAAGCTACAATTTGCATTTTTTAGAGCCAAATCAATAGTTGGTATGATGTTCTGTTGGTGAGCTCTAGAAGCCAATTCTGGAACCACACCACCATATTGTTCGTGAATGGTTTGAGTAGAAATCACATTAGAAAGTATGGTATCATCTTTGAGTATTGCAACAGAAGTGTCGTCGCAAGATGATTCAATTCCAAGTATAATCAATGATTTGTTACTCAACTTTCTTAAATTTGCTCAATATTCATGACAAAAGTACTAAAAATAATAGGCAAAATACTGGGGATGGCTCTAGAATGGAGTGTTTTGCTTGTCATTCTTTTTGCTTTCGCCATTCGAACAAGTACATTTCAGACATATTTAGGCACATTGGTTACAAACTTTTTGACAAATGAGTTAAAATCTGAGTTTCACATTGGCAAAATTGATATCGTACTGTTTGATAGAGTTTATTTAGAAGATATATTTGTTCGTGATACACATGGCGATACACTTGCTTCACTAGATCAAGTAAAATTAAAAATTAAAAATCTGGATTTAGTTAAAAATACCTTTTCGTTTAAAAAACTTGGTGTTTATGGAGGCAGAATTGGGTTAGAAAGAGATAGCGTATCCGGTGATTTCAATTATCAGTTTATTATTGATTATTTCAAGACCAATAAGAAAAAGAAAAAAAGCACTCAACCCATATTTATTGTTGATGAAGTAGCTGTAGAATATGTTACTTTTTCGTATGATGATTTTCGAAAAGAAGCAGTGCCTTTTGGTATGGATTATGCGCATATTCAAACAAACAACATTATCCTTCATGCTTCAAATTTTAAAGCAATAAACGGAGCATTTCTGTTTCATGTAGATGACTTACAAACTTATGAAAAAGGAGGGTTGTGGTTAAGCGATTTAAGTACATCTGCCATAATTCATCCAACCAAAGGTTTGTTGATGAAAAACTTAAAAATTATTACCTCACGATCAAAGATTTATGCTTCTAAAATGAATCTTGAAATGTCTTCGTTGAGAGGTTTTAGAGATTTTGTTGACAGTGTTTCTTTTAATGGAGTTATTGATTCTTCATATGTAAGCATGCGCGATGTGTCAATTTTTGCACATGTTTTAGAAGGGATGAGAGATATGGTGCATTTGAAAGCGGAGGTGACAAATAAAGTTACGAATATGGCAATTCGAAATTTGGACTTGCGCTTTGGAAAACGAAGCGTTGTGCGTGGTTCATACACTTTGCCAGATTATAAAAACATGAGTTCTACTTCATTCAATGAACAAATTGATTATGCTTTTTTAGATTTGAGTGATGTGGAATCTCTTATTTTACCGATATCTTCTACAAACCGTAAGATTAAATTGAGTGACATGGTTGATCGACTACAATTTGTTGAAGTTCAAAACACAGATTTAAAAGGAAGTACAGTGCAATTTGCTTTGAAGAGTGATTTAATAAAGACAAGTTTAGGTGCGATTAACTTGCAAAACACGATGACTTTTTCTCATTTGCAAGAAGGTGGATACCGTTTTGTGAGAACACAAGAAGATCGCTATGACTTGTTGGTTGACAGTTTTGAACTCGGTAAATTTTTGAACAACCCTACTTTTGGCAAAACATCAGGGCAAGTCTATTTAAGTGGTGTTGTAGGACAAAAAGACATGTTTCGTTTAGAGGAAATTGCAGGTGAGATATCACACTTCGTAATGAATAAGTATGCCTATACAAACATTGAAATATCCAAAGGAACTTTTATTGAAAATGTTGTAGATGCAGAAGTGACGTGCAATGACCCAAATTTACAGTTTGACTATAAAGGAATAGTTGATGTATCTAAAAAGCCTAAGTTTGATTTTGACACTCGCATCAACCATGCTAACTTAGGGAAGTTGAAATTCATGGAAGATCAAGAAGCAGAGTTTAGAGGCAATCTGGAAGTACATATGAATGGAAATTCTCCACAAACGTTTGAAGGGTTTGTTCGTGCAGAGACATTGTATCTAACAAGTAATGGAAAAAAAATGGACATTCCAGAGCTTTCACTCTTTATCTCCAGAGAACCAGATGATGACCATTTTGAAATTCGAAGTTCATTACTTGATGCAGATGTTTCAGGAAAATTTGATTTTAACACGCTACCTATTACGTTCACCAATGGACTTTCAGATGCATTTCCTGCATATTTCACACGGCAAAAATATCCTAAAGGCAAAACAAACTCAGATAGATTTCAGTTAAATGCGACCTTGAAAGAAACAGAAGATTTTTTAAGTATTTTCATTCCTCGTCTTCATATTGCCTATGGTACAACTATAGACTTTGAACTAGATGCTGAAAAGTATTATGAGTCATTAACCATTGCTTCACCAGAAGTTATTTATGACAATTTGATGAGCAATACAAGCAACGCCTTTATCAGGGAAGTGTTGGTGAAACAAGAATTTGTAAAAGGAGATGGAACAATTCAGCTAACAGGAAAAAAATCTCAGCTCCGCGATTCATTAGATTTAGAAAATATTGCTGCAAATATTGATGGGACAAACAATTTATACCATACAACACTTGAATGGAACAAAAATGTAGTAAATCCTTCTGAGTTTAATTTTGATTTTCATTTACGAGAAGAAGGTGAATTTGATGTTTTATTAAAGCCTTCTTTTTTCTCATTAAAAAATAAAATGTGGGAAATAATGAATAAATCTGACATGTCATATTGCACAAATTACTTTGAAATTAACCACCTTATGTTAGAGCGTGATAACCAGTTTCTTGCAATTAACGGATTGCTGTCTAACAATTCTGATGACTACTTGACTGTAAATGCGAATGAAATTCAAATTGATGAATTTTCTTCACTTCTCGGGTTGCCTTTAAAAATGGAAGGTATATTAAACGGAGATGCTCGTATTGCTACACCTTTTACGAATATAAAAATTGATGGAGACGTGTCTTTGAGTAACTATTTTATTGAAGGCAATGAAGTTGGAGACGTGCATGTAAACGGAATTTGGATTGATGATGAAAAGAAATTGGTGTTAAATGGTGATTTGCAATATAAGAAGTTAGAAACATTTGATTTTAATGGATTTATTTTACCACTCGCTCAAGAGGATAACATAGACTTAGATTTAGAATTCAAAGACATGGATATCTCCTTTGCAAACGCATTTATAAATAAAGAAGTGCTATCAGAAATAAAAGGAAACGTGAAAGGTGTTGTACGCGTAACCGGTGAATTTTCACAGCCTGAAATAGATGGCAAACTTGCACTTAAAAATGGAGGGCTAAAAGTTGGAATTTTGGGCACACATTACTCCATGAGCGGACCATTAAAATTTGATGGTGAAAATGACGGTATTTATGGTTCTCTCCCTGTAATGGATGAAGAAGGCAATGAAGGCTTCGCTAATACAACTATTTTCCACAATAATTTCAAAGATTTCTCTTTGAGTTTTGAATTGCTGTTTGATGAAACTGTATCCTATTTTAGAAATCCTACTACGTTTAAACAAATGAAAGTGCCATCCAAGTTTTTGGTGTTAAATACAGGATATAAAGAAGGTTCTATCTATTACGGTAAAGCATATGCTACCGGAAATGCTAATATTTTTATTGAAAAAGGGAATACAGAAATTATTGTAAATGCCAAAACGGAGAAAGGTACGAATGTTGATTTGCCAATGTATGGAGCAAAAGAGGTATCTGAGTTTGGATTCATTGATTTTAGTCAAGACACAATTATACAAAAGAAAAAGCTAGACCTTACAGGGGTTGAAATGGCTTTGAACATTACCGCTACACCTGATGCGAACCTTCGGTTAATATTAAATGAAAAGACAAATGAAGAAATTCGTGCAAATGGAAACGGCGACATTGCAATTAAATTAAACAATTTTGGTCAAGTTGAAATGACAGGGCAATATACCATTTCCAATGGTACTTATTTCTTTGTATTAAACCCAATTAAAAAATCGTTTATACTTGACAATGGTAGCAATATTGTGTGGACAGGAAGCCCGTATGATGCCAATTTAAACATTAAAGCCTATTACAAAGTAAATGCTAGTTTGAACGAATTAAATAAAAATCAAGTTGGTGGATCCTCTGAATCTAAATCTGAAGTACGTTGTGTGTTGAATGTTGGGCAAACATTATCATCACCAACAATAGATTTGGATATAGAAGCGCCAAATGCTAGTGAGTCAGGTAAGGCAGTGCTCGATAAAATTCGTTCAGATAAAAGTGAGTTGCAAAGACAATTCTTTACGCTTCTTGCGCTAAATAGATTTCAAGGTACCGGCGCAGCAAATGCCAGTTATGGTGGTGTAGCAGAAATAGTTACACAACAAATTAATTCAGCTCTAGATCAATTATCTCAAGATGTTAAAATGAATGTGAATTACAATGATAATGCTGTTTCCGGAAATAAAAATTACAAATTCGGATTAGAAAAAGCATTTGGAGAGAAGCACAATATTATCTTAAAAACTTCATTAGGGGTTTCAAACACTACTTCAGCAGGCAACACTTCAAACTCACTTATTGGAGATTTTAACTTAGATTATTTAATCAATGAAGATGGAACATTTAGATTCTCAATATTCAATGAATCGAATGATAAATCGGTGTTAACAAATAAAGATAAGGGAGATTTTACTCAAGGAATTGGTTTGCATTATGCTGAATCTTTCAATAACCTTTCTGAATCTCGAATTATTGAAACCATTACGAATTTATTTAGAAGAAAGCATAAGGTAACAAACTCGAAGCGAAAAAACAGAGTTCCAATAGATTATATTCCAAATTCATCAAGTACTATGATTCCTGTGAAAGATGAAACAAAGTAAATTCGAGGAAACTACAACCTTTCATCCTTTTTTAAGAGTCGAACAGTGTTTTTTCATTATTTTTACCTCGAAGTAAAAAAAGATGAAAAAAGTACTTATTGCCAACCGAGGCGAAATTGCTCGAAGAGTTATTCGAAGTTTAAAAAAAATGAATATTTCAACCGTAGCAATCTATTCTGATGCTGATGCAGAAGCTCCTCATGTAAAAGAAGCAGATGAAGCAGTTTACGTAGGAAAATCTCCTTCCTCTGAATCGTATTTAAGACAAGATGAGATATTAAGATATTGTAAAGAACTTGACGTGGATGGTATCCATCCTGGATATGGATTTTTATCTGAAAATGCTGATTTTGCTAAAAAAGTAACAGCTGCCGGTATCACGTTTATTGGCCCTTCACCCGAAGCTATGAACTTGATGGGGGATAAACTTTCTGCTAAACAAGCGGTGAAAAATTTCAATGTACCCCTTGTTCCGGGGGTAGATGAGGCAATTTCTGATGTGCAAAAAGCGAAACAAATTGCTTTAGAAGTTGGCTTGCCAATATTGATAAAAGCCTCTGCAGGAGGTGGTGGTAAAGGAATGAGATTGGTTGAGGATATCAATACATTTGAAGAGCAAATGCAGATGGCTCAAAGTGAAGCAAAATCTTCTTTTGGTGACGATGCTGTTTTTATAGAAAAGTTTGTTACTAAGCCACGACATATTGAAATTCAAGTGTTTGCTGATAAACATGGCAATGTTGTTCATTTGTTTGAACGTGAGTGCTCTGTTCAGCGCCGCCATCAAAAAGTTATTGAAGAAGCGCCCTCTGCTGTATTAACACCTGAATTGAGAAAACAAATGGGTGAAGCAGCCGTAAACGTTTGCAAAGCATGCAACTACGAAGGGGCAGGAACAGTAGAATTTTTATTGGATGCAGATCTAAATTTTTATTTCCTTGAAATGAATACACGATTACAGGTTGAACACCCTGTTACAGAAGAAATTTCGCGCCTAGATTTAGTTGAGTGGCAAGTACGTGTAGCAAGAGGAGAAAGGCTACCTAAGTTGCAAGATGAATTAAGCATCCACGGACATGCAATTGAAGTGCGTGTGTATGCCGAAGATTCATTAAATGGATTTATTCCTGATATTGGTACATTGAATAGATACAAACGTCCAAGAAAAGATATTGCACGTGTTGATGATGCTTTTGAAGAAGGAATGGAAGTTCCTATTTATTATGATCCAATGATTGCGAAATTAGTTGTATGGGCAGAAACAAGAGAAGAAGCAATCGATAAAATGATTTTAGCAATCAATAATTATGAAATTTCGGGATTAAAGACGACTTTGGATTTCGGAAAGTTTGTAATGATGCATCCTGCTTTTCGCTCAGGAGATTTTGATACAAATTTTGTTAAACACTATTTTCAAGATCCAAAAGTAATGTGGGAGTTTTTTAGAAACGAACAAGAAGCACTAGAAGCCGGAATTGAACAGATATGGAAAGATTTAACTGCTGAACAGAATAAAAATGCAGCTTCCAGAAATATTCAATCAACATGGAAATTGCATGCAAATTGAAAGAGTTGAACTCATGAAAATGAATAATTTTCAGATTAATTAATAAGTAAGTAGAAAAAAAAATAATTATTGCGTACTTTAGCGCATCAAAATTTTAAGGTCATTATGAATTTACACGAATATCAAGGCAAATCCATTTTACAAAAATACGGCGTTGCAATCCAACGTGGTGTAGTTGTAGAGAAAGTTGAAGACGCTGTTGCTTCTGCAAAAAAACTAACTGAAGAAACTGGTACAGGATGGTACGTAGTGAAAGCTCAAATTCACGCTGGTGGCCGTGGAAAAGGCGTAGTTGAAGAAACAGGCTCACACGGTGTTGTTTTAGCGAAAGGCATTGACCAAGTTGAAGAGAAAGTAAAAGGTATTTTGGGTGGGCATTTAGAAACTGCTCAAACAAACGGCAAAGGAAAAAAAGTAAATAAAGTTTTCATTGCTGAAGATATGTATTATCCGGGTGAAGCAGAAGTAGAAGAATTTTACATGTCTGTTTTACTAGATAGAGAAAAAGGGAGAAATATTATCATGTATTCTACAGAAGGTGGAATGGATATTGAGACAGTAGCGCATGATACTCCTCATTTGATTTTCAAAGAAGAAATTGACCCACGTGTAGGTTTACAAGGTTTTCAAGCTCGTAAAATAGCTTTTAACTTAGGTGTTTCTGGTGAAGCATTTAAGCAAATGACAAAGTTTGTTGTCGCACTTTACAACGCATACATTGGTTGTGATGCTTCTATGTTTGAAATCAACCCAGTTCTAAAAACATCAGACAACAAAATTGTTGCTGTTGATGCCAAAGTAACTCTTGATGGAAATGCATTGTATCGTCACCCTGATTATGCTGCAATGCGTGATATTACAGAAGAAGACCCAATGGATGTTGAAGCAGGTGATGCTGGTCTGAACTTTGTAAAACTTGACGGAAACGTTGCGTGTATGGTAAATGGTGCTGGTTTGGCAATGGCGACGATGGATATTATTAAATATTCTGGTGGAAACCCAGCAAACTTTTTAGATGTTGGTGGTACAGCTGATGCTGAACGTGTTGAAAAAGCATTTCAT
Organism: Fluviicola sp.; assembly: GCA_039810825.1. Lineage (GTDB taxonomy): Bacteria > Bacteroidota > Bacteroidia > Flavobacteriales_D > Crocinitomicaceae > Fluviicola. The sequence goes on along the minus strand of JBDHXR010000009.1, from coordinate 11,780 downwards.
ATCATTCTAAAAGACCCGAATGTTAAGGCAATTTTGATCAATATTTTTGGTGGAATTGTTCGTTGTGACCGTGTTGCTCAAGGAGTTGTGGATGCATACAAAAACATTGGTAATATTCCTGTTCCAATTATTGTACGTTTGCAAGGTACGAATGCTGAAGCTGCTAAAAAATTGATTGATGAATCTGGTCTAAATGTACATTCTGCTGTTCTTCTTCAAGAAGCTGCAGATAAAGTAAAAGCAATTTTAGCATAACGTTTTTTATCTAAATATTAAAGCATCAGCCTTGGTTGGTGCTTTTTTTTACCAGTCAATTTCATGTCAAGCAGCAGAATATATTTTAAATACTTTGATTCTTTACGATTTTTAGCAGCAATAATAATCGTTTTTGCTCATACAATTGAAGGGTTTGCTTGGATTGGCCCAATTGAATCTATTTCAAAGTACAAGTCATTTGAATTGTCTGAATTTGGGGAAGTAATTATGCTTTTTATCCACAATCTTGGTGTTGGAGTAGATTTGTTTTTCTTGCTTAGTGGTTTTTTGATTACTTATTTATTACTGGAAGAAAAGAAGAAATTTGGAAAAATTAGCTTCTATCATTTTTACATGCGTCGTGTTTTTCGAATTTGGCCTGTATTTTTCCTAATCATAGCTCTTTCTCCAATTCTTGTTGCTTGGACTGAGTCTGTTCCTCAACCCAATTACTTAATGAATGCACTTTTCTTAGGCAATTTTGACACGATCAATTCAGAGATTTGGGTATTTCCTTTTGCGCATTTTTGGTCAATATGTATAGAAGAACATTTTTACTTGTTTTGGCCATTTGTAATAGCTTTTATTCCTTTAAAGAGATTGATACCTGTTTTTATTGGATTTATTGGATTAAGCATTGGTTTTCGAATCTTTGTTTATGAATATACTCCATTTGCTTATTTTCAAGTATATCTTAATACATTAAGTAGAATGGATGTGTTGGTTTTTGGAGCCATTGTGGCATATTATTATTCAAAAAAAACTTTTCAATTTACTATTCCCATTATTGGCCGTTACGCTCTTTTTGCAATACTCATTTTTTGTATGTTTACCATAAAGGTGTATAGTGCCGATTCTTTTTTTAGCACTGTATTTCAGAAATACATTTTCATAGGTGTTATTTTACTGTTAATGCTTGATTTTCAATTTCGAAACAAGTATTCTTTTAAGCCACTAAACAATTCACTTTTTTCATATTTGGGTAAATGCTCTTATGGAATTTATATGTATAGCAATATCATTGTGTTGATTGTTGTAAAAACTTTGATGATGCCGTATGGTAATAAAAATTTATGGTGGTTTATATTTCTAAACATTTCTCTTACACTAGTGGTTTCTATAGTTAGTTTTGAGTTCATTGAGCGCCCAATATTGAAATGGAGTAAAAGGTTTAGAGTGTTGAAATGATGTTTTCATTTTTTTTTGTTAAGCATCACAAACTATATATTATGTTTTATAGAAAACATTAAAATATTCCTTCGAAAAGGAAAATCCGAAACGATTCTATTTTTTTTTTAGAAATTTCTAATCACTTTCGAATCAATCATTCTATGGTATTTTTATTTTTCTCTGATATTAATGCATATGATGATGTGTTTAAGTTTAACAACCCAATTCACCTATCACTCCTTCGTTTTCTATATGCTTCATTAAATCCATAAACAAGAATTTTTGACACTGTGTTTTACTTTAGATTTATTGTTTTTTACTAATCAGATATGTTTTTTACTAATTTTGAAAAATGACATTCTTAAACAGGCAAATGATAATTTACAAAACTTCAGCTGAAATTGAAATTATGAGACAGGCTGCACTAGTAGTGAGTAGAACACTAGGGAAAGTAGCAGAAATGATAGGACCAGAAGTAACACCAAAGCAACTGGACACAATGGCTGAAGCATACATTCGTTCTCAAGATGCAATTCCTGGATTTTTAGGACTTTATGGGTGTCCGAGTACTTTACTGATTTCGGTGAATGAACAAGTAGTTCATGGATTACCAACCGACAGGCCTTTACAAGTAGGAGATATTGTTTCAGTAGATTGTGGTGCAATATATAAAGGATATTATGGAGATCATGCCTATACTTTTGCAATTGGAAAGATTTCAGAAGGTAAAAAAAGATTGCTCGATGTGACGCTTGAATGCTTGTATTTAGGAATTGACCAAGCCCGTGTTGGAAACAGAATTGAAGATATTGGTTGGGCAATCCAAACTCATGCCGAAAAGAATGGATTTGGCGTAGTAAGAGAGTTAGTTGGTCATGGATTGGGTAAAACATTGCATGAAGACCCTCAAGTACCTAATTACGGTAAAAGAGGTAAAGGGAAAAAAATATTGAATGGATTGACTATTGCTATTGAACCGATGATAAACATGGGAACAGAAAAAGTGATTCAACTTGAAGATAATTGGACGATTGCAACAGCTGATGGGCAACCTAGTGCGCATTTTGAACACGATATTGCGGTTGTAGATGGCAAGCCTGTAATTCTGTCTACTTTTGATTACATTGAAGAAGCATTAGCAAAGAAAAATGAATAGTCAACGAATTGCCATTCTTTTTATACTTACCATTTGTATTTACGCGCTGTCAATTTTCTTTGAAACAGGAATGTTTTTACTTCCCTTGGGCTTATACAAATTAGGTTTGTTGTTAATATCTATATTATTTGCAATCATTGAAAAAAAGGCTAGATTGAAAGAGTTGTTGTTGATACTTTCAATGATTTCATTAGCAATAGGCTCACAGTTTGTTTTACAATTTATATTTCCCCCATCAGATTTATCGAAAGACACTTATGAATTAGTGAAATCTATTTCATTGATTGGATTTTCGCTAATTTTTCTAGCATGGCAAATAAATTTAGCGCTTCCAGAAAAAAGTATATTTCGATTATTGCAATTGATAAATGCATTTGCAATGAGTGTATGCATTCTAACGAATCAATACACTTGGTATTTAATTCCTACAATTATGTGGGGTTTGAGTTTGGTAATGAGTAGAAGTGTGGAGGAAAAAGATAAAAGTTTTGCTTATGTATACGGGTTTATGGTGGTTAGTGCATGGGTTTCTGGAGTTTATTTAGGAAAAGATGCAATATTAGGGAACTTATAGTTTATTGCATTAAATAGTTACCATGGTATATGGTGGACAATCTTAAGATTATCCACTTTTATTAAATTATTTTTCCTTGATTATTTCTTGATTTTCCCTTGCAAACTCATCCATCCCCCACCATTATACGCTTCAAACCCCTTTGATTTTAATATACTCTTTGCAGAAGCACTTCGCATTCCAGAGGCGCAGCATGTAATTACTGGTTTTGTTTTATCGAGTTTTGAACATCCAGAAGCCAATTCATTCAGGGGAATGTTTTTTGAAACTCGAATATGTCCACCTTGAAATTCTTGTTTTGTTCGCACATCAATAATTTGTGCACCTTCATTTACCAACTTTAAATAATCTGTTGGTGTACCGAATAATTTAGAAAAAAATGAAGCCATAATGTTAATGTTTATTTGCTTTGTAATAATTTACTTCTAGCCAAGACCCGCCATTGTAACAGTCAAACCCTAAACTTTTTAAATAATTTGTAGCTTGTTCACTTCTTCCCCCACTTGCACAACACAGTACCAAAGGTTGGTTCATCTCTTTTAATAATTCAATGTTGTTTGGAATTTCGTTTAAAGGAATGTTTTTTGCATCAGCTACACTTCCTCCTCTGTATTCTTCTCGAGTTCTTACATCAATTATGCTGCAATTACAGGCGTTTATTACTTCTTCTAATGTCATGAGTTTAATTTTATTTCTTCAATAGTTTCTTTTTGAAATTGACCGTTTGTTGATTTTTGCTGTATTTCACAGCTCCCTGTCGCACAACACCCAATGTTTAGTATAGGCATTGCAGTAAAAACAATTCCTAGGAGAATAAAAGCAACTTCCATAGTGTAGAATCCTTGAATCAGAATGCTGACCCCCAAAAGCAAGCGGATAACACGAATAAAATTCCAACGATTCAATTTCATAGTGCAAATATCTGGAAGTAAATAAACTTGTACAGTAACATTTGTTACACATGCTACTTTTTTCATCTATCTTTCTTTTCTACCTTTGCAACATGGTAAAAATTCGTAACATAGAGTTAGGTGAGTTCCCTCTGTTGCTTGCCCCAATGGAAGATGTGAGTGATCCACCTTTTCGGGCACTATGTAAAAAGCATGGCGCTGACCTTATGTACACTGAATTTATTTCTTCTGAAGGGCTAATTCGAGATGCAATAAAAAGCAAAAAGAAACTTGAAATCTTTGAGTATGAAAAACCAATTGGAATTCAAATATTTGGAGGTGATGAAGAAGCATTAGCCATCTCTGCTAAAATAGTAGATGCTACTAATCCGGATTTATTGGATATTAATTTTGGATGTCCTGTAAAAAAAGTTGTTTGTAAAGGAGCAGGAGCAGGGGTTCTGAAAGATGTTGATCTAATGGTAAGGTTGACAAAAGCATGCATTCAATCTACAAAACTTCCGGTTACTGTAAAAACACGATTGGGTTGGGATCACACTATGATTAATATCATGGAGGTAGCTGAACGTCTTCAAGACATAGGTATTGAAGCGCTTTCGATTCATGGACGAACAAGAGCACAAATGTATAAAGGTGAAGCAGATTGGTCGCATATTGAGAGAGTAAAAAACAATCCGCGTATTCATATCCCAATTTTTGGAAATGGCGATATTGATTCTCCTGAAAAAGCAGTTGAATACAAAAATAAGTTTGGGGTAGATGGCATTATGATCGGAAGGGCAAGTATTGGTTACCCCTGGATTTTTCGAGAAATTAAACACTTCATGAAAACGGATGAAAAGCTGAATCCACCTACAATTTCCGAAAGAGTAGAAGCTGCAAGAGATCACTTAAACATGAGCATACAATGGAAAGGTGAGCGAGTTGGCATTGCTGAAATGAAACGCCATTACACCAATTACTTTAAAGGGATTTCACACTTTAAGGAATACAGAACCAAATTGGTAACTTCTTTCGATTTGAATGAAATTATGGATACACTTGATTTTATTTCTGAGAATGAAGCAAATTTTGAGTATTCTCAAATTAAATAAAGATTACTAAAATCTCTACTCATAACTTAAGGTTTATATCAAAACGGCTAATTATAAAGTCTTTGGTTTTACTACGTAGGTGTATTTAACCCTAACTTGCTCAAATTGAGCATATTTCGTACCGGGAGTAAACGTTAATTTTTTTGCTAAATTTTCGGCTTTTAGTATTGAAGGTGTTGATTTTACGGTAGATTTATCACCAATTGTTTTTGTGCCAGTAACTTTTCCGTCTCGATCTACTGCACACTCTACCACAACTACACCAGATGTTGCAGTACTTTGGATAGTAAACATATTGCTGGAAGACTCTAACAGTTTTCGTTCAGCATCCAGTGTACCACCCGGAATAACTTGAGAATTAGCGTTAAATGTAATGTAAAATAATAGTAAAAGAAGGCTCGTTTTTTTCATGGTTCAATGTTACGAAATTTCTGCCCAATTAGGCTTGTCTTTTAATCTTTTTATTGCTTCTTGACGTAAAAAAACATGTTCAGGCTTCTCCAATCGGGGATCTGAGTTAATGATTTCTCTTGCCAATTCTCTCGCTATAGCAACAAGTGGACCATCTTTTGCTAAATCGGCAATTTTTAAATCTATCGCACCACTTTGCTGCGTGCCCATTATGTCACCAGGACCACGTAACTCTAAATCTACTTCAGAAATCTCAAATCCATCGTTTGTTCTTACCATGGTGTGAATTCTTTTTTTACTGTCTGAAGATAACTTATTACCGGTCATTAATAAACAAAATGATTGTTCTGCCCCTCGCCCAACGCGGCCACGTAACTGGTGTAGTTGAGACAATCCGAAGCGCTCTGCACTTTCAATGAGCATCACTGATGCATTAGGAACATTCACGCCTACTTCAATAACAGTGGTTGCCACCATAATTTGTGTGATTCCTGAAACAAATTGCTGCATTTCATAGTCCTTAATATCGGGTTTTAATTTTCCATGAACGATGCTAACTCTGTAATGAGGCAAAGGAAAAGAACGACTTATAGACTCAAAACCAGCAGTTAAGTTTTGATAGTCAAGGGTTTCAGACTCTTCAATTAAGGGGTAAACAATATAAACTTGCCTACCTTTCTGAATTTCTTTACGTATAAATTCGAACACTTGAAGCCTGTCTTTTTCAAAGTAATGTTTTGTGGTAATGGGTTTTCTTCCAGGCGGTAACTCGTCAATAACTGAAACATCCAAATCACCATAAAAAGTCATAGCTAAAGTTCGCGGAATGGGTGTTGCTGTCATGACTAATACATGAGGGTTGACCGTATTCTTTTTCCACAATTTTGAACGCTGCTCAACTCCAAAACGGTGCTGTTCATCAATCACAACAATACCTAGATTTTGAAATTCTACAATGTCTTCTAATAAGGCGTGTGTTCCAATCAAAATTTGAATTTCTCCAGATTTCAACTTTTCATGAATGATTTTTCGTTCAGATTTTTTTGTGGATCCTGTAAGCAAAGCTGCATTTATTCCCGTATTCATCAGCAAATCAGCTATTCCTTTGAAATGTTGACTTGCCAGAATTTCTGTTGGTGCCATAAGTGCACTTTGAAGCCCTGAGTCAATTCCCATTAGCATTGTTAATAATGCCACAACCGTTTTCCCACTTCCAACGTCGCCTTGCAGCAATCGATTCATTTGATGACCGGATTTTAAGTCTTTAAAAATCTCTCGAAGTACTTTCTTTTGAGCATTTGTAAGTGGAAAAGGCAAGTTTTTTTCATAAAATGAATTGAACACCGTACCAATTTTTTCAATAACGATTCCTTTGTTCTTTTGAGTGTTTATTGCTTTACGTAGCAGCAGTTCAATTTGTAAATGCAGCAACTCTTCAATTTTGAATCTATTTCTGGCATAAGTAGTCTGTTCAAAATTAGTTGGTGCATGCACATGAAATAATGCAGTTACAAAGTCGAATAGTTTGTATTTCTGAATAACAAAATGTGGAATGTTTTCAGCAAAATGAATTCCTTTCATCTGCTCCAAAAGAGTCAACACGAGTCGATGAATCCCTTTTGAATGTAATCCTGCGCTAGTTAATTTTTCGGTTGAAGAATACATGGGCTGCCACCCCAGTTGTGAGTTTTCAGGTTGCAAAATTGAAAGTTCCGGATGCGCTATATTCCAAGTATTACCATAAAGTTTAGCTTTACCAAAAGCAATAAATTCTGTATTGGGTTTAAGTGTGGGTTTGATAAAGTTAATGCCTTGAAACCAGATTAGGTCAATAGTTCCAGTGTTATCTTGAAATTTTGCTGTTAATCTTTTTTGCCTACCGATACCTGTTTCAGTGACAGAGCGAATGATTCCCTTTAGTTGTACAAACCCATCAACAAAAGGAATATCTTTTACAAACTGAAATTGTGATCGGTCTTGGTATCGGAATGGAAAATGAAGAAGTAAATCATGAAAAGTAAAAATTGAAAGTTCATCGTGAAGTAATTTTGCACGTTGCGGTCCAACTCCTTTTAGAAATTCAATTTTAGTTTCAAGCCATGAATTCATGTAAAACAAATGTAAATATTATGTTCAGAATAACTCTACAGAAAATTCATTTTGATTTCAACTTCCTTTTTAGATTCGTTATTTTTGCATGATTAAACGATTAAGCAAATGAAAGCCAGATTGTGGAATACAAATTTCATAGTGATATGTATCGCATATTTCTTATTGGCTTGTTCCTTTTTTTTGTTAATGCCAACAATTCCAATTTACCTCTCTGAACAATTGCATGTTGAAGCTTCTAAAATTGGTTTAGTGCTATCATCTTATGCCATTGCTTTGCTTATAATTCGACCATTTTGTGGTTACTGGGTTGATATTTATAATCGCAAAAAATTACTTCTTTTCGGAGTGCTATTTTTTGTTGCGTTATATGTTGGCTATTACTTCGTTGCAACAGTCATAACTTTTGTTTTTTTGCGTTTTGTTCATGGACTTTTTTGGGCGCTTTCAACTGTTTCTGCGAATACCGTTGCGATAGATATCATACCTTCAGAAAGAAGAGCTGAAGGTATTGGGTACTTTGGAATCAATACAAATATAGCAATGGCAATTGCTCCATACATAGCAGTGAATGTATATGAGTCAGAAGGCTTTCAATCTTTAATCAGCATGGCTTTAATAATGGGGTTATTGTCAATTTTCACTATGTTCTTTTTAAAGTTATCACCTAGAAAACCTAAAAGGGAATACGCTCCAATTTCACTGGATCGGTTTATTTTGATAAAAGCACTTCCGATTTTAGTAAATCAACTATTCATCTCTTTTGGTTGGGGCACCTTAGTTGCATTTGCAGTTTTGTATGGTAAAGAAATTAATATTTCTAATTCTGGTTTGTTTTTTCTTTTTTTGGCGATAGGCATTGTATTATCACGAGTAACTTCTGGCAGGTTTGTTGACAAAGGTTACTTGCATCAAGTAATGGTGCTTGCTTTGGCGGTTATTTCTATTGGATTTACCTGTTTTTCGTTGTTTCATAATGTTGTAGCATATTGCTTTTCAGCGTTTGTGATTGGAATTGGATATGGAACTTTATTCCCAGCTCTACAAACTATTTACATCAATATGGCTCCACCTGAGAAAAGAGGAACAGCAAATTCTACATACCTAACAGGATTTGATTTAGGTATCGGATTGGGGATGTTGCTAGGAGCTGTATTTGCAGATCATTTTGGGTATGATATGATGTTTATGTTTACTGCTTTTGCCTGTATGTTTTCCCTAATTATGTACGTGCTTGTGTCGAGAAAAATTTATCAAGCATACAAATTTTATTGAAAGTTTGGTTTTCGTTTAATAAAATTCTAATATTCAAACTTCAGATGAAAGCATTCGATTTATTATCGTTCATTCAAAGGAATTGCTTTTTTCAACTAAAAATCATATTTTAGCTTCAAATAATAAATGAAAACAATGAACAAGTTAACTGTTTTTTTATATTTCTTAATGCTCGTTACACTTAGCTCGTGCGGCAATTCTAGTTTAGAAGAAACTCCTCAATCAAATACACCTGAAGTTACGCAGACTGATGATAGACATCATAATCATGAAAACGAGGTTATCGAATTGGACAACGGAAAAAAATGGGAAGTAAATGTTGAAATGAAACCCTTTATTGAAAATGGAAGAAAATTAGTATACGATTATGTAAATTCTAATGATACAGATTATAAGAGTTTAGCAACAAATTTAGAGAAAGAAAACGAGCAGCTTGTTAATAGTTGTACCATGGATGGACAAAGCCATGACGAACTGCATAAGTGGTTACATCCTCACTTGGAGCTTGTGTCTGAACTAAGTAACGCGACTGCAGATAAATCCTCTGAGATAATTAAAAAAATAGAAAAGTCTTATGAGAAATACCAAGAATATTTCCAATAGTTCTATAACAATTCAGCTAACGTATTTATTAAATTGTCAAAACTTTGTTCTTTGCAGAGGTATGCATCAATCCCTTTTGAAAGGTATTGTTTCCTCACATCCTCTGAATAATATGTACTATAAACTATGATTTTTGTTTTTTTATAGTTTTGCTGGATGTGTTGAATGGTGTCAGTTCCATTCATAATTGGCATTTTAATATCAATAATTACGGCATCTACCTCTTGCTTGTGCATCTCCATGATTAATTCTAATCCGTTACATGCACGAATATCAACTCTGTATTCACCTGATTGCTCAATGACTTTGATACAAACATCTCGAAAAAAGATGTTGTCTTCAGCAATAGCAATTTTTTTACAATTAGAATTGAATAGTTTCTTCATTAAGAAAATCAAGTTGAAACAAATTTAACTAAATAAGTGTAATAATTTTGTGATTTTCCTACAAAAACGTATTTTTTTATCAGTATATGCTTTTTCAATAAATTGAGGGGCTAGACCTCTGTTTTAAGGTTTTTCATTGGTCTAGTTTTGTAAAAACTGTATACCCTATGAAGACAAAAGAACTTTTTCTGCTAGTTATAGCTCTCATTTCAAGTTTCTTAAGTTTTTCTCAAGCATCATATACAACGCCAGGTACATATACTTGGACAGTTCCACCTTGTGTTTATTCCATTACTGTAAAAGTCTGGGGCGGCGGTGGCGGTGGTGGCGGAGCTATTGCCATTGTAAGAAGTGGAGATGGGTCAGAGGCTTGTGCAGGAGCTGGCGGCGGCGGCGGCGGTGGATATTCATCTAACACTTATGCTGTTGTACCTGGACAAACATACACTGTAGTAGTTGGAGCAGGGGGTATAGCTGGTATAGCTGGCTCAGGAAGCTACAATTCTGGAGTTTCAACTCCGGCAGGGCCGGGTGGTACAGGCGGAACAAGTTCATTTTCAGGAAATAGCTATAACCTTTCAGCAACTGGAGGAACCGGAGGAACCGGAGCTAGTTGTTGGAGCAATAATTTAGGAAGTGGTGCATGTGCATTGGCAAATGGAGCAGCAGGATTAGGAGGCACAGGCTCAGGTGGTTCTGTTAATTTCACAGGTGGAAGTGGGGCAGCAGGATTGATTTTATACGAAAGCACAGATAAAAGTGCAGGTGGAGGCGGTGCTGCAGGTCCAGGCGGAAATGGTGGAAATGCTACGAACCCTGGTAGTGTTGGAATTTCAAACCCACCCGGAGGAATTGGTCAAGCACCAGGTGGAAACGGTGGAAATGGCTGGGTGCATAATATCCCATCAAATCAAAATAGAACAGGAAATAATGGACTTCCTTATGGTGGAGCTGGTGGAGGTGCGTTGATACATAGAGGAACATATAACGTTGGAAATGCGCCAGGAGGAACTGGTGCACCAGGAGCGGTAATAATTGAATATTCAGCTCCATCTGCCCCTGCAGACCCAATAGTTTCTATTACAGCAGCAACGTGCTCAGCAGCAGGTTCAGCAAGTATAAGCAATTACAGCGGGTCAAATACGTATTCATTCACTCCATCAGGACCAAGTGTTGGAGGTGGAGGAGCAATCACTAGCGCAACACCAGGTACAGCATATACTGTAACAGCAAACAACGGATCATGTAACTCAAACGCTATTTCATTTACTGTACCAACTCAGTTGCCACCCCCTGCAACACCGACAATCACCTCTGTGCCTGCAACGTGTTTGGCAGCAGGTTCATCAAGTGTTAGCAATTACAGCGGTTCAAATACGTATTCATTCACTCCATCTGGACCAAGTGTTGGCGGTGGAGGTGTAATCACTGGTGCAACCCCAGGTACATCTTATTCCATAACTGCAAGTAGCGGAGGTTGTACATCAATACCTGCAAATTTTAGCAACGCAATACAGTTGCCAAGTCCTGCAGACCCAACAGTTTCTATTACAGCAGCAACGTGCTCTGCAGCAGGTTCAGCAAGTATTAGCAATTACAGCGGTTCAAATACGTATTCATTCACTCCATCAGGGCCAAATGTTGGTGGTGGTGGAGCAATCACTAGCGCAACACCGGGTACAGCATATACTGTAACGGCAAACAACGGATCATGTAACTCAAACGCTATTTCATTTACTGTACCAACTCAGTTGCCACCCCCTGCAACACCGACAATCACCTCTGTGCCTGCAACGTTTTTGGCAGCAGGTTCATCAAGTGTTAGCAATTACAGCG
>JBDHXR010000008.1:0-37114 GCA_039810825.1 Fluviicola sp. | reverse complement strand
TGATTATACTGGTAAGAAAATTAAAGGAAATACAGATATCAATAAATATTTCAACGAATTTGATGAAAATGGAAACTACAAGCGTACAGTAGGAGCGTTCCAACCTGTATATGTTTCTGGTTACATCATGGATAAGTTTGCATTTAGAGACATCGTTTTCAACGTAGGTGTGCGTGTAGACGTGTTTAATGCCAATCAACCTGTATTGAAAGATAAATATTTGGTGTATGAAGCAAACACTGTTGCTGAAGCAAAAGCAATTGTTGCAAACGACCCAAATAAATATCCGAATGTAAAAATCCCTACAACAATGGGAGATGATTATGTAATCTATGTTGATGATCACAACAATCCGGGCGCTGTTGCTGGTTTCCGTAATGGAGACCAATGGTATGATGCAAATGGTATTCCAGTTGAAGATCCAAAATTGGTTCGTGGTACGTTGGGTACAATCTCACCATGGTTGAAAGATCCTGCTGCTTATGCTAAAAAACAAGTAAGTGCAAATTCTTTCAGAAACTACAAGCCTCAAATAAATGTGATGCCTCGTGTTGCTTTCTCATTCCCTATTTCGGATCAAGCATCATTCTTTGCACATTATGACATCTTGACTAAACGTCCTACAACGGGGAACAGATTTAACCCTCTGAACTATCAGTTTATTGAGACACAGTTTACAATCAATAACCCTGATTTGAAACCGGAATCTACAATTGACTACGAAGTTGGTTTCCAACAAGTGTTAACAAAAACATCTTCTTTGAAAATTTCAGCGTTCTATCGTGAACAAAGAAATCAAGTTCAGTTGATGAATGTATTTGAAGCTTTCCCGAACACTTACCGTACATTTGGTAACCGTGACTTTGGTAACGTAAAAGGACTTACCGTATCTTACGATTTGCGTAGAACAGGTAATGTACGTATGACAGCAGCTTATACCTTACAGTTTGCTGATGGTACAGGTTCTGATGCAACTTCTGCTTCAAGCTTGCTTACAGGTTTGCAAACGGCAGGTATTCCAAACTTAAGAGCTGTTTTCCCTTATAGCTATGACCAACGTCATGCATTCGCTATTACATTCGATTACAGATATGGTGAAGGTGCTGATTACAATGGTCCGGTTATCGGAAATGTAAAATTGTTTGAAAACATGGGGTTGAACATTGTAACAAACATTTACTCTGGTGCACCATATACAGCTCAGAATAACTTTACGGCTGAAGCAATTGGAAATACACAAGCTGGTATCACTGGAACATTGAATGGTTCTCGTTTACCATGGCAATACCGTTTAGATTTACAGTTAGACCGTACGTTTAACTTTGAAATTGGTAAAACTGAAGATAAGAAAAAAACAACTTATTTGAATGTTTATTTAAGAGTTACCAACCTTTTCAATACAATGAACGTTCTTAGTGTTTACAGAGCGACAGGTAACTGGAATGATGATGGGTATTTGGCTGCTGCGCAGTATCAAACAAGTATTCAAAATCAGTTGAATGAGCAAGCATACAGAGATTATTATGCAATGCGTGCTGCTAATCCATTCAACATCAGCATTCCAAGAACTATTCGCTTAGGTGTTAAGTTTGATTTCTAAGAACAGAAAAAATTAAGAGTATGAAACGAACAATTAAATATGCTTCTCTATTCACGATGTTGTCGTTTGCATTCGTGGCTAGTGCTTACGATCATGATTTTGATAAAAGTAAGAAGCCAAAAAATGATGATGGTCCTAAAGCTGCGGGTTGTGCTCCGGCAAACTATCGGGTGTTTTTAAATTATAACGACGTTAGCTGCCAGCTTGAACAAGGAGGATTACTTTTCTTGGATAGAGCAAATGGCTTGGCTACCTATAAAGTTCCTAAAACAGGAAATGTTACCGCTATCTATGCTGCTGCATTATGGATGGGGGGACTAGATATCAACGGACAGTTGAAATTGGCTGCTGTTAAATTTAGAAATGAAGGTAATGACTTCTGGCCTGGTCCACTTTCAGCTGCTGTAGGCTCTGGAGATTTCGATCCGCAAGTGCCTTCTACGGATAGTACAAAACGTGATTTTGGAGCGGCAACTATTGACCCTGATCAATGTTTGCTTTATGATAACATCTTCAAAATCACTAAAGCAGGTGTAATTTCGTTTATTGCATTCAACAATTGCCCTTCTGGTGAAACTTGTGCTCCTCCTACAAATGAGACGATGGCGCAAATCAATGCTTGGCCGGGGAATGGTGATGTTGGTCGTGGACAAGACCAATTCCTTGCTCCATATTACGACGTAAACAATGATTATTTCTATGAGCCTGAAGAAGGTGACTACCCTTGGTATGATGACATTTTAGGTAGAGATGACATTGAATGTGGAGTTGACAGACGTGTAACCCTATTTGGTGATGTTACCTATTGGTGGGTTTTCAATGATAAAGGGAACACGCATACAGAATCTAAAGGTCAACCTATTGGTATGGAAATCCACGCTCAAGCTTTTGCTTTTGCTACAGATGACGAAATCAATAAAATGACTTTCTATAACTATGAGTTAATTAACCGTGGTACTCAGACTTTATACAGCACTTATTTCTCTCAATATTTAGATATTGACTTGGGTAACTACAACGATGATTATGCAGGTTGTGATGTTTCTCGTGGATTAGGTTATATGTATAACGGAGACTTATATGATGAAAACAATGCTGGTCGTAATGGTTTTGGAGACAATCCTCCTGCTGTAGGTGTGGATTTCTTTGAAGGTCCTTACCAAAATGCGGATAATTTAGACAACGTTGGACCATATATTGATCCGATAACAGGTCTTTTAGTTACTCCAACAGTTGCAAATGCTTTAGCTGGAAACGGTATCGTTTACAAAGGTTTAGGTATTGGTTATGGTGATAGTATCAAAGATAACGAGCGTTATGGAATGCGTAACTTCACTATATACACTGGTACAAATGCACCTACAGGACAATCAGATCCAACTACAGCATTGCAGTTCTATAATTACATGCAAGGTTTATGGCAGTTTGGAGATCAACCTTATTATGGAGGTACTGGTTTCCCAGGTGGCGCATGTGTGTCTAATACAGAAACAAATTATTTGTTCCCTGGTGATTCTGACCCTTTACATTGGGCTACAGAAGGTGTTGACCCAGGTTTTAATTGGACAGAATTTGAACCATGTGGTACAGGATCAACTCCAAACCCTGCTGGTGACCGCCGTTTCGTGCAATCTGCAGGTCCATTTACTTTACGTCCGGGTGCGGTAAATAACATTACTGTAGGTATTGTGTTTGCACGCGGCTTAGATGGTAGTATTTTTGGTTCAGTAAATGCATTGAAAACTGCAGATACTAAAGCTCAGGCGTTATTTGATAACTGTTTTGAGATATTAGAGCCACCTCATGCTCCAGTTTTAACTATTCAAGAATTGTCGAATGAGATTATCATTATGTTAGACAATCCTCAAGCTTCAAACAATTATCAAGAAAAGTATATTCAAGAGGACAAAATCAACATTGTTGATCCTGTTGGAGGAAGTATTATTTACGATAAATTCTATCGTTTTGAAGGATATCAAATTTATCAATTGAAAAATGCTGAAGTAACTATTTCTGATTTAGATGACCAGTCAATGGCACGTCAAGTTGCACAATGTGACATCAAAAATGGAGTTACAAGAATGATTAACTTTAATTTTGATGAGTTACTTGGGTTTTCAATTCCACAAGAAAAAGTGAAAGGTTCTGATAAAGGAATAAATCACTCTTTCCGTGTTGCTGAAGATCAGTTTGCATCTGGTGACCGTAAGTTGGTAAACAACAAAACATATTACTATATGGCTGTTGCTTATGCTTACAACAATTACAAGACGTATGATCCATCTGATCCGCAATTGTTGGATGGTCAGAAAAAACCTTATTTACGTTCTACTAAAAATGCGGATGGTTCTACTGTTAAAGCATATTCTGTAGTTCCTCACCACGTTGAACCAGAATTAGGTGGTTCTAAAGCAAACTCTGTTTACGGACAAACACCTAAGATTACTCGTTTGGCTGGTCAAGGTAACGGAGGTAGATTCTTGAATTTGACAGCTGAATCAGAAGCAAAAATTGTTCAAAATGGAATTTTGGATGAAGTTGAATACGATTACAATGGTGGTCCAATCAATGTGAAAGTTGTTGACCCATTGAACGTTGTAGGTGGATATTTTGAATGTAAGTTCAATAAATACAATGGTCTATCAGGAAATGGCCCAACAAACTATCAAGGTATTGATACAGCAAGTTGGACTGTTTACCGTTTCGATGCAAAAGGTGGAAATCTGATTGATTCAATTACTTCAGAAGTTGCTATTAAACAAGGTAATGAACAAATTGTTGCAAAATGGGGGGTTTCTATTGAAATTATGCAACAGAAATATATATTCCCTACCGGATCTGCTGGTCCTGCATATACCTTGTCTTCAAATGCAGTTGGATCATCAATTGAATTCGGTGATTCTACGAAAAAATGGTTAGATTTCGTTGAAGATGATGCTGCCTTGTTGCCTACAAACTGGTTACGTTCGGGTACTTATAACCCAACTACTACTGAATGTACTGGTTGGACTGGTGATGCTTGGTTGAGTCCATGTTGTTTTACAGATGAAATTGGTCTTGACCCTTCAGAGCAATTTAGCAAACTATTGGGTGGAGGTATTGGTCCACATAAGATTACTGGATATCAATGTGACTATATGCCGCTTGCTTATCCAGCTGTTATGACAGGTATATCTTCTGTAAGAAACAATTCTTCATTATCACAATTACCAAGTGTAGATATCGTTCTTACATCGGATAAGTCTAAATGGACACGTTGTGTTGTTATTGAACTAGGTCGTGACCAAAACTTGAACCAGAATAATGGTAAGCCAGGTATGCCTAGAGCAGCAAACTCAGTGGATAAAAATGGTAATCCAGATGGATCTGGTACACAAGGAATGGGCTGGTTCCCTGGTTATGCGATTGACCTAGAAACTGGTGCACGCTTGAACATGGCATTTGGTGAAAACTCTTTCTTAGGTGGAGATAAAGGAAGCGACATGATTTGGAATCCAACATCAAGATTGGTTGATGGAAATGGAATCTATGTAAAAGGTGGTAATCAACCAATTTATGTGTTTGGTATCAACATCAACAATGATGGTTGTCCATATTATGATGGAGTTACAAATTGGGTTTACGATCAATTCCAAATAAACACATCTACTGCAATTAAAAAGGTTTATACAAGTTTAACTTGGGTTGCTTCACCTTTATTGAGTTTCGGTCATGAATTGTTGGAATCTGATGTTAAAATCAAAGTGCGTGTTTCTAAACAATATAAAGATTATGCAGCTAATGGTGTGAATGGGTCTTCTCCTCGTTATTCTTGGAATATGGATGCATTGCAAACTACAATTGGAAGTGCTGATGAGTTGGCTGAAGCATTGAAATTAATCAATGTTGTTCCAAATCCGTACTATGCTTTTTCTGAATATGAGCGTAACCGTGTAGATTCTCGAGTTAAGATTGTAAATCTTCCTGATCAGTGTACTGTTACTATCTATAACGTAAGTGGTAAATTGATTCGCCAATTCAAGAAAGATAACCAAGTTACTTACATCGATTGGGATTTGAAAAACACCATCGGGGTTCCAATTGCATCAGGTGTTTATTTGATACATGTAGATGTACCAGGAATTGGTGAGCGAATAGTGAAGTTCTTTGGAGGTATGCGCCAAATTGACTTAGAAACAATTTAATAATTCAGATAAGTTATTTGTATGAAATCATTAAATAAAATAATAAATTATGTTGCACTAGCCGGAGTAGTTTTAAACTGCTCCAGTGCTATTGCAGGAAATGAAGACCGAGTAGGCTCTGCAGGTGCTACTGAATTATTGGTTAATCCATGGGCTCGAAGCCTTTCAATGGGTGATGCTGGTGTATCATGCGTAAGCGGATTAGAAGCGTCTTTTGTAAATATCGCAGGTTTATCCGGAACTGCTAAAACACAAATTAAGTTTAACAGAACAAATTGGATGGGTAGCGCAGGAATTGCTTTGAACGCTGCTGGTGTTGCTCAGAGAGTTGGTTCATCATCTGTAATTGCAGTATCGGTTCAATCAATGAATTTTGGTGATATCGACCGTACAACTGTTGATTTACCGGAAGGAACTTTGGGAACTTTTTCACCACGTATGAATGTGTTTAACGTTGGTTATGCTCACAGTTTTTCTTCTAGTATTCATGGAGGTATCAACATGAAGGTTATTGCAGAAAGTATTAACAACTTGAAAGCTACAGGCGTAGCTTTTGATGCTGGTATTCGTTATGTTACAGGTGAAAAAGACCAGTTTAAAATTGGTATTGCTTTGAAAAACATAGGGCCGGTTATGCGCTATAGAGGTGATGGATTGTCTGATGAAGTTACAAACATTCAATCAGGAAACATCTCAACGTTAGAACAACGCTCTGCGTCTTTTGAGCTTCCATCTTTATTAAACATTGGTACGTCTTATGACTTCAATATAAATGAAATGAATAAGTTGACTTTGGCAGCTGCATTTACAGCAAACTCTTTCCAGAAAGATCAATACCGTTTAGGATTTGATTATGGACTAACAATTGCTAAAGCTGCTTTCAACTTACGCGCAGGATATGTTGCTGAAAAAGGAATTTTCAAAACCGAAAATCGTTCAAATGCTTTAACAGGATTTACAGCAGGTATATCAGCAGATGTATTGTTTGGAAAAAACAAATCAGCTGTAGGCTTAGAGTATGCGATGCGTTTGGCTGGTCAATTTGGTGTAATTCATACTTTTGGAGCATCTATCAGCTTAAAATAATCAATCTATTGGTTATTTAAATAAAATCTTTTATTTTTGTATATACAAGAGAGCTCATTATTGGGCTCTCTTGTTATTGTATTATAGGTCAAACATTAGTTGATTATGGCAGATATCGCTTATTACACAGAAGAGGGCTTACAAAAGCTAAAAGACGAATTGAATGATTTGAAAATGGTTCAACGTCCGCGTATTTCAGAGCAAATAGCAGAGGCAAGAGATAAAGGTGATTTGTCTGAAAACGCAGAATATGATGCAGCGAAAGAGGCACAAGGTTTGCTTGAGCTTAAAATTTCTAAGATGGAAGAATTAATTTCTAAAGCTCGAGTTTTGGATGATTCTTCTTTAGATGTTTCAAAAGCATTGATACATTCAAAAGTGAAATTTAAGAATGTAGCGAACAAGATGGAGATGGAATATACCCTGGTTTCAGAAAGTGAAGCTGATCTCAAAGAAAAGCGTATTTCTGTTGATTCCCCAATAGGCAAAGGCTTGCTTGGTAAAAAAGTAGGTGACATAGCAGATGTTCAAACTCCGAATGGAATGATGAAGTTTGAAATCATTGAAATTTCACGATAATGGCTACGATTTTTTCAAAGATTATTTCAGGTGAGATACCATGTTACAAAGTTTCTGAAAACAAAGACTTTTTAGCTTTTTTAGACATCATGCCCTTAACAAAAGGGCATGTATTGGTAATCCCCAAAAATGAAATTGATTATATATTTGACATGGATGACGACCACCTAGCAGCTTTTATCAATTTTGCAAAGGAAGTTTCGCATAAAATAAAAAAGGTGTTTCCATGTAGAAAAATTGGCATGTCTGTGGTTGGACTTGAAGTGCCTCATGCACATATTCACTTAATTCCTATCAATTCAGTGTCAGATATGAATTTCGCTAAAGTGAAACTGCAGCTAACATCGGAAGAATTAACTCAAATTGCTGCTTCAATTTTGGAAGCATGAGCCTCTGATTTAACAGCTATTAACTGCTGATAATTACATGTGTTCATTTTATATTGGTTATCATTTGATGTTTTAATTTTTGAAATACTAAATTCAAGTAATAAATGCAACTTAATTTTGGTTGTCAATTGATTATACTTTTTCTTTAATATGTTGGTAATGACAATTCTAGTGTGATTAATTATTTTATTTTCACTTGATTTGCATGCTTTTCTAAATTGGAGACAGTTACTCTTTTCTTGAGTGAAAACGTGTTGCAGTTTTGTTTGATGTATAAGGTTACGGTGTATGTTCCAGATTTTTTGTAATAATGTTTTGGGTTTTTCTTAATAGAGCTTGTGCCATCGCCAAATTCCCAGTAGTAGTCGCCTTTATTATTGCTTACATTGGTAAATTGTGCAGCTAACCAAGTCTCTTTGATTTTAAAATCAAGTATTGGAGTTTCTTTGATATCAACTTTTTTAGTACGATCTAATTTGAATATTGCTAAGTTTTTCAATACAATATTTGCTGCTGCACTTTGAATAATTCTAGCGCCAAGTGAGTCTATTTTTTTTGGAAATGCTCCACCAATTGGAGATTCTTTATAGATACTTGTAAAAGCCGTACAAGCAGCAACGTAGCTGCCAAATATGTTTGGGTGATATCTGTCTGTAAAATACAAATCTAAATTTGGGTGGTTTTCACGAATGTTTTTCCAAACCATGCCAGTTGGCGCAACAGGATATTGCAAAGAGTCGCTCATTAACATATACCCATTGTAAACACGTTGTTGCATTTTCTCGTAGGTGTCGTTTGCTGGCTGTTGAGGATATCCTTTTTCATAACCCCAAGTCATGTAGAAATAAATTTTTGCACAAGGACTATACTTCAACACACTATCGATTAATATTTTTGCATACGGAATAGAATTTGTTTTTATCACAGAGCTGTCTTCAGCAAATTCACGAGAAAAACCTTGTACAAATACATAATCCCATTGAAATTTTTTCATTTTTGAATACGTAGAGGGTCTTTCTGAGTGTGCTTTCAAGGTGCTACCACTTACAGCAATTGAATCAGCATACACGTTTTTGCCTTTTGAGTTTGCAAGTTGTTCAAACAGTTTAGGCATATTGTTCATGTGTGTAAAGCTATTCCCAATGAATAACACATTGGTTTTGGGTTGAGCAAAGCAAAAGCAATTAAAAAATGAAAAAATACAAGCAAGTTGCTTCATAAAAATAATTAACGTTTGCGTTTAGGATAAAATATGCCAAATACTTTGTAATAAAGTTCTGTTAAAGGCTCAATGTATTTTACCATCACAATGAATACGAAAATAAAAAATGCTGAAATTGAAATAGCAAACCATGGGCCAAGATTTTCGTCAAACCATTCTGTGGATTTTAAGCCGTACCCTAAAATTCCCCCGTATAAAATAATTACATGCACAATATAGATTGGAAAAGTATTTTGACCAACTTTCAAGAACAAAGGTGCTTTCACATTAAACTTGGAATCGATGATCATCAAAATTCCTAGGAGCATTGCAACTTGACCTAAACGTGCAAAACCGGTTGTGTTATTTTCAAAACAACTTGATGTTACACCTAAACTTTCAACCAACCAATCAATCTGTGTAAATAGGGTTTGGCCATACAGATTAAAGAAAAGTCCAACAGCAAAAAAAGTTGTTGCAAACCACCATTTGCGCACATTGTGTTCTTGCTTTCGTATTAATGCTCCAATCATTCCGCCCATGAGTACATATCCTGAATAGCGTAAGAAACTGAAATCAGAAAACTTACCGTAAATCATGTTTTGGATAAACTGAGGTGCCCACGAAGGAATAAAAGCACGTTCAGAGAGTGTTATTTTGCCTGTCTCAACTAGATAGTCTTGATATCTAATATGTTCTTTTAAGTAGCCATAAATCACAAAAATGATGAGTGCAGCAATAAGGTAGTAGAGGTAAAGCGGTCCTTTTTTTATGAGTTTGAAAACACTAAAAACTGTAAGTAAAAGAAAAATTCCAATTCCAATAGATTGTAAAACATGAAATGCTTGCAACCAATCTAAGTGATATACAAATCCTCTTCCACCACCTTCAGCCATGTCTTTGAATCCGTAGTATGTATCTCTAATCAAGGTTATCAAATCAAGTTGAATAAGGTATCCCCAAAACAATAACATGCGTACTCGTTTGAATCCTTTTCGTACTCGTTCATTTTCGAAAAAAGGAATTTCAGTGTTTTTAGAAAGCAAATAAACAAAGACTACTCCGGTTATTGCAAAAAACAGAGGCGATGTTAGTCCATGCAAATTGTGCCAAAAGTCGTATAACCAATATTCGTCTTTGCGGTATTCATTTGCTAATGAAGCACCTGTAAAATGCCCTTCAAGCATCATTAAAATGGCCAATGACCTGCCCATGTCGATAAACTTTAAACGTGGGCGTGTAGCTAATGGAATTTCAATTGCTTCGTTTGACATTTCAATAATTTTGAACAAAAATACATTTTTCAGTTTTCATTCTGAACAAAACACCGATACTATTCTTTTGTTTCGCCTAAAACAGTAATTTTCAAAGGCACTTTGTATGTGTGAACATAAATGCTAATGGTAGTTGAAAAGATTCCCAACGGATAATTTTTAGTAGGTTTTGCGTTAAAACGAATCGATTTTCCTGATTCTAGGTTGTTGTGAAATTCAATGTTGAAGTAATCTGCTTGAGAGACAACAGAATCTATAAGCAAGTTCGTACTCGAATGGTTGTATAGTTGAAAATCAAATGGAACTCCTGTAACAGGTATTTTACCTAAGGTTACAACATTTGGGTTGAAATCGACCATAAAAAAGAGTGAATCTGTATCTAGATAGCTCACGCTTTGAATTTCAATTTTTCGTTCAATGGCTGCTGCTCTTGAAAAAACTGAATTTTTTGTATCGTTCGGGTTATCACTTGTTATTTGATTCGCTGTGTATTCGCCAAAAGGCACGCCTGCAATTTCCAATTTACCACCATTTGGAGCAGAACCTTCTAAATAGGGCTTAAATATACCGTTGTTGTATGCGCTAAGGTAATTTTGAAGGGACATGATTCTTCTCTTTGTAAGATTTACGTTGTAGTCAGTCTTTGCTAGAGGAGAAGCAAAGCCTTTTACATTTAAGCGAATACGTAGCCCTTTTTGCAATTCTTCAAGCAATAACTCTTGAAAAAGCAACAAATCTTTTACACCTTGTTCTACATATTGTAAAAAGAAATTCTCAATATCTTCTTCCGCATCTGAAATCTTGTCTCCACTTAACCCTTTTGAATATTCCTTTCTATATTCAGGCAACATAGCAATATAATCGTTGTAACTTTGAATGTAATTTACACTTGTAGTAGGCTCTTTTGATCTAGGATTTGGCACATCGTTATGAAAATAGAGTGTAACGGGCAAGCGTTTGTTTAAATCTGCCAAGGTCTCTTTCTTTGTTTCAGGAATGACTATTCGAGGGTGTTGATAACCGAAAATATCACTACAACATGTAGGATTCTTCACATAATTTACCCCCAAACGATTGCTAGAAACAAACATACTGTCTCCATCTTGAAAATAATAGACATCATTTGCGGCACTGTTTATTGGCAATCCTGCATTTTTTGGTTTTTCAAAAGCTCCGTTAGTCAATTGTAAATAATGCACATCATATCCACCAAATCCATCATGCCATGAGGATGAAAAATACATTCTTTTTTCTTTTTCACTGAAAAAAGGAGCAATGTCGTTGTCTGGAGAATTTGCAGCACTCAATGCCTTTACTTTTGAAAATTGATTCCCATTGTTTTTTAATACAACAAAATAAATATCCATTCCCCCATCGCCTTTTTCTCTATCTGAACTAAATAAGAGCCACTCTTCACCATCAATGTATGCGATGCTAGGAGTGGTAGTATTTGTGCCGGGCTCATTTACGATCTCGCTTAATAGTGCTGGACTAGCCCACTTCCCATCAGCGTATGTTGATAGGAATATTTGACAGTGAAATTGATTTTCATCTCCGCCGCACTTACTGAAATAAAATCGTTTTCCATCTTTAGAAAAAGTTCCATTTCCAGTGTTTAGTTCATCTGTATTTAATATTTTGATGAGTTCCGGATTTACTTTGTGAATTGTATCGATCCAAACGGATTTGTACAGTCTGTTTTTATAGTGTTGATCCAGCATTTCCTCATTAACACCTTCTTTTTCACTACGCATGGAAGAATAAATAATTTGCTCTTGATGAATGGTATGGCCAAATTCTGAATTAACGGTATTGATGCCTTCCGGGAATGAGAGTTGCTCTAAATCTGAGGTGTCCTTTATTGCAGATTGTGCCCAAAGACATGATTCGAGCTCGCGTTTCGATTTTTTGTACTCATAAGTTCTTTTGTCCTTGGCATATTTCTTTTTAGCACGTTTGAATATTTCTATCGCGTTACTATAATTGCCATTTTGTTTTTCCATCAGTCCCCATTGCAATAAACTGGAATAATATATGGCAGTTTCTTCTTTTTCATAAACTTTCTGGTAATAGTAACTTGCTTTGCGATAATCCTTGTAATTTCTAAGAGTTTCAGCGTACTTCCATATAATACTTACTGAATTTGAATCAATATCCATTGCTTTTTTATAAAACTCCAACGCATAGATGTAATCGCCTTTTGCATATTGTTGATCTGCAAAATCAATGTATTTACCTAACAAGTTTTGAGCTTGAATAGGCATTGCAAACATGAGTAATAGTACTAAATATAATCTGGACATATTCGATGAAGTACTTTTTTGGGTTTAAAACGAGTGATGATGTACTCTGCAGAAATTTCAAGTCCACCACGTGCTGTACTGGCAGGAATTAGTTTTGAAATATTTGTATCGTAGCTAACAGCAACTGACCAATTTTGCATAGCAAATCCAGCCCTTACAACAATGGCGTCTTTTGTTCTGAACCACAATCCTCCATCAACAGCTCTGTACGCTCCGAGTTTGTCTATTAAGACATACCTGAGTTGGGTTCCAAGAATGAGTTCTTTGTATTTTCCTTGAAAATTTGCGCCTATTCCGGGTAACAAATGAATGTGGTCACGTAATCGATGCTCAGCCATTGCAAACATGCTGAATCGAATTTCACGAGGAACCTTGCTTCCATAGAATCCTTGGTTTGGACGATTTAGATTGTGTGCGCTGAACCCAATTTTAAATGAGTTTTTCTTGGAATACAAATAGTTGTATACGATGCCAGCAGAACTTTGAAAATTTGCGCGACTGTCGTTTTGGAAAGATTCGTTGGTTGAAAGCGTAGGGTCAAATAGTAAGCCGTTAAATTGATTGTCGAAATAATATTTAGACATGTTCATTTTTCGATAATTCAAGCCAAACTGAATTCCGCCTGTAATTGTATGTGAAGAATCTTCAGTAAGTTTAAAAATTTTTGAAACGCTACCAAGTGCTTCCATTGTTTGAAAGAACCCGTCGCCAACATTGTCATGAAAAAACACAAACCCAAAGTTTAACCCATATTTCCAACGCATATCTGCAGCTATGGCTACGGTTTGAAAAGGCACAGTAACACTTCTCCATTGATCTTTATAATTGGCAGTTAAGCGAATATCTCCATTAAACAGACCTGTATTGGCCGGATTTTGGTACAATGGTTGGCGATTGAGGTGTGAAAAATGAATGTCCTGCGCAAGCAATCCATCCCAAACAAGGGTCAAGAAAATAATGTGAAGTAGGATTTGCTGAACAGTTCTCATTGAATCAAATATACAACAAAATCAATCAATGTGTGGTTTTAGATGAAAATAGTAAATTATTAAAGTGCGAAGCAAAGAACTTTTGTAATTTTATTCAATGAAAAGATTTTTGAATATATTTTTTGTTTTGATTTTCTTGTTCTCATTTCGAGGTGGCGGATTTGTAGAGCGTGTTTATCCATTTTTGATTGGAGAATACATCTATATAAAATCTGTATCAGATGATGGTGTTTTTAAGGAAGCAGTAAAAGATACCCTTTACACCGTGAAAATCACAAAAAAAGATCGCATTATTTTTTATAGAGATGGTAAAGTGACACAAAAGTCTGAAATAGAAGAAACTACCTTGCCTTTTTTAGATGACCAAAATCATTTAGTGATTGGAAACAACAATGAATTTGAACCGGTTTTTTTTAGAGGAGACACCTTGGTAATTCAAAGTTATCCCTGTCAATATACTGAGAATTATTTTGTAAAAAAGCGGTAAAATGATGCAACTACCGGATTAAAGTTATTTGTTTTTCAGAACAATACAGGTAGCTATTGCCGTCTATTGTAACGATTTTATGATTTTGTTTTATTCCGTTTACTTCATATACAACCATGTTGTTTTTCGAGATAAATTCTGAAGGTATTTCAAATGCATAATCTGTTTTCTGAAGCAGAATTTTTTTTGGTGTTTTTGTAATTGGAGCAAACGACCTAAATTTCATGCAGATTGTATCCTTACGCTGCTTTTCCCAAGCAATCAACTCTGTTTTTAATTGCTTGGATAATGATTGGTACAACGCATTTTTGGAAATCCCTTCAAAATTTGATTTAGAAACAAAGCACACTTCTCCTTTTGCAGCTTGAATGAGTGCGATTTTTGTGTTTTTTTCAATGAAGTCGCCTTGCTTCACATACGTTTTTAGAATGTTTCCTTCAAAGGGCGCAGTAATAAAATAGTTCCTAATCTTTTTCTCAACGGTTAGTAGTTTGTTGTATTTTTCAGATAATTTTCGTCTTAATACCCAATCAGATTCTTCTCTAAATTGCACTGTAGGAAAGGGAGGAAGAAGTTTATCTGGAGTTATAGCTTTTTCAAATTCTTCCCATTTTTGTTTCAAGTTAGTTAACTCTTTAGGTAGTTGATTGATTGCAGTTGATAAATCATCTTTATACGTTTCTTTTTCTCCGCTCAGATTTACAAACTCATCATAATTATCAAACTGAACCAATAGTTCATTTTTAGAAACAAATTTTTTTTCAACGATGCGCTCTACTTTTCCCGATTGGTCATTATATATTGTATGGCGAGGTATGTGAAATGAAAGCAGGACAGTATCGGTTATTTTTTTACCATCAATTGTGATGGTATTAGGTTTCTGAGCTACTGGTTTTGCTGATGGATTATTGCATCCATAGATGATGAACAAAGAAATCATTGTATAGAAGCTCGATTTACCTTGTCTTAGCATTTTAGCTATTTTGAGTTGATATCTTCGTGTGGGTTTAATCATTTGTATTCTGCTTTTTGCAGATTCTATACAACCAAGTTACAAAAATGTTTAATAGTTGATGGTTTCATAGATAAATTTGTTAATAACTTCGTTCAAATCTATTTATTAATCGACTTAAATATGAATTGTCTTTCAACCTACATTTGTAGTCAACGATAATAGCTTAACTATGCTGGGCACTCTCATAAAAAAAAGACTTTCAGACGAGCAAATTGCTTCTGTATTCTTAAATGGACTTTTTGAAGCTGTAGATAATGGTTTCAAAGATGTTGCTGCGTTGATCAATGAGGATATTGCTTTTGTTTCTTCGCCTAATATAGCTGAAGATCAAAATGGTCAGTTTACCATGATTGTAGTTGTGGCAAATATCACGTTGTTGGAAAATACATTCGAAACGCAACAAGCGAGTAGAATTGAAAATATTTTGTTTCAACAATTGGGAAGCATGATGGGGGTTTCGAGCTCAGTTGCAGAAGACAAAGTACGCGAATACCAAAAATTTATGCAGCGCATTAACCATCCTTCAAAGAATATGGTTTACGCCATGTCTAAAGCTGTTTTCTTTAAGTATGATTTGAATGATTTTCAAGACGAGTATTTCAAACGACTACAAGCGCCAAATCCTTTGTTTTTGAAGCGCATGGATTTAGTGATGGATTGTTACCTTTGGAATTGGGATTCATTTTTCAAAAAATACAAAATAGAGGAATAAATCATCTAGAATCACATCTTTTTTATTACTTTTCAGCTTCTTGAAAAAGTAAGTTATGAATGATTTCAAAATATCTTCTTTTGAAGATTATCAAAAAAAATATGACCAAAGTGTAGCAAATCCTGTTGTGTTTTGGGAGAATATTGCGAAAGAATTTACTTGGGAAAAATTCCCGAAGCAGCTTTTAAATTGGGATTTTCAAACTGGAATCACAAAATGGTTTGAAGATGGCGAACTCAATATTACGGTTAATTTATTAGACAGGCACCTAGCTGATAAAGCAAATCAAACTGCTTTGTTATGGGAACCTAACGAGCTAGATGAAGATACAATCTCCTATACTTATTCTCAATTGCATCAAGCTGTTTGTAAGTTTGCAAATGCGTTAGACAAAATCGGTGTTAAAAAAGGAGATCGAGTTTGTATTTACATGCCAATGATTCCTGAATTAACAATTGCTATGCTTGCTTGTGCACGTATTGGAGCGATTCATATGGTCGTTTTTGCTGGTTTTTCTGCCAATGCATTACAAGACCGCATGATTGATTGTGAACCAAAAATTGTCATCACTGCTGATGGATTACGAAGAGGAAACAAACAGATAGAACTCAAATCGATTGTAGATAAGGCACTTGAAAAGATTGATTTTGTGAAAAATGTTATTATTTTTAATGCCTTGAATATGGATATTCAGATGCAGCATTCGCGAGACTTATGGTGGAATGATGTAGTGAAAAGCGAATCAACTATTTTTCATCCGATAAGGACAAGCGGAGAAGATCCTTTGTTTATTCTTTACACTTCTGGTTCAACTGGCAAACCCAAGGGAGTTGTTCATGCTGTTGCTGGATACATGATTTATACTGCTTATACATTTATGAATGTTTATCAGTATGAACCGAACGATGTCTTTTGGTGTACTGCTGACATTGGTTGGATAACCGGGCATTCATACATTGTGTACGGCCCACTTGCATGTGGAGCAACTACTATGATGTTTGAAGGAATTCCAACGTATCCTGAAGCAAATAGATTTTGGCAGATAATTGAAAAACACAAGGTTAGTCAGTTTTTAACAGCTCCTACCGCTATTCGCTCATTGATGGCTTACGGAAAAGAATATGTTGAGCCTTTTAAATTAAAATCATTGAAAGTTATAGGTTCTGTTGGTGAACCCATTAATGAAGAAGCATGGTTGTGGTATCACGAATATGTTGGTAAGAAGAAGTGTGCAGTAGTTGACAATTGGTGGCAAACAGAAACAGGGGGAGTTATGATTTCAGCACTTGGAAATATTTCTCCGCTAAAACCAACGTATGCCGGACTGCCGTTACCAGGAGTGCAACCCGTATTATTAGATGTTCAGGGGCAAGAAATTAAAGAAGCCAACGTTGAAGGTTTTCTTTGTATGAAATTCCCTTGGCCTTCGATTATTCGAACCACTTTTGGTGATCATGAGCGTTGCAGGGTTAATTATTTTTCTCAGTATCCGGGTTATTATTTTTCAGGCGATGGTGCAAAGCGCGATGAAAATGGAATGTATCGGATAATAGGTAGAATAGACGATGTAATCAATGTCTCTGGGCATAGATTTGGAACTGCAGAAATTGAGAACGCAATCAACTTGAACGATGCAGTGATTGAATCTGCAGTTGTTGGCTATCCGCATGATATTAAAGGGCAAGCTATATATGCGTATGTGGTTATAGAAAGCAGTGCATTTGAAATGGATCAAACATCGTTGATTCGCTCAATTCATGAATCTGTTGCAAATGCTATCGGTAAAGTTGCTATTCCTGAAATTATTCAGATTGTACATTCTTTACCCAAAACACGATCAGGTAAAATCATGAGAAGAATTCTGCGAAAAATAGCAGAAGGGGAAATTGAGCAAATCGGAGACACCTCAACATTGCTTGACCCAAGTGTGGTTTCAGAAATTTCCAAAGATTCAAAAAAAATAAAATCTATTTGAGAATCGCTGTTTTTTTTATTCTCTACTCGATAGCTATTTTTTGAGTTTCAATTCGTTTTCCGTTATCTAGTATGTTCAACAGGTATAATCCATTGTCCAAGTTGGAAATATTCAGTTGTATTTCAGTTACTCCCATTTCAACATATTGAGAATATGAAGCCATATTTTTTCCACTTAAGTCAACAAATTGGATTTGGTAGAAACCTTTTTTGCCAGAGTTTATTTGAACGGTTACGAGATCTTTTGCAGGGTTTGGATAGCATTTTACAAAGAAATTAAATAAGCTACAAGGGTGGATAGAAAAGATCTTGAATGTTCAAAGCAAGAATTCATAAATTCATTTGCACATACACTACTTGTTTTGTTTCAAAAAAGGCTTCTTCAAAGGAATCGGATAATTGATAAATCTTCTTCCAAATCACCACCTTTTAAGTAGACAATTTCGCTTTTAAGCATTCACTACTTTACCACAAACATTTATTTTTGAAAGCCGGTAAGTGAATTTTAAAATTAGTGAGTTATAAACCACATCTTGTCCCGACTCCCAGGGATAGAAACATAGGTCACATAGTTTTAATTTGTTGGCAATTGTCGAAAATATTCGTTGACGAATGTGAATTGTCCTTCTTTAAAAATATTGGTACAATTAAAATTGATGAGAATACCTTTAGGGCTTTTTAAAAGGTGCATATAGTTCAGAAGCTGTGCTTCATGAATGTTTGCAATTTCGTTAACCGCTTTTAATTCAACGACAATTAAATCTTCAATAAATAAGTCACATCTAAAATCTATATTCATTAGTTTTTCTTTGTAATTTACAGGTATTATCATTTCTGTTTGAAATTGAATTTTACGTAGATTTAATTCTTCAATCATACATTGATGGTAAACACTTTTCAAAAGCCCACTTCCCATTATTTTATGAACTTCAATGGCACAACCAATAATCTCATAAGTTAATTCATCTATTATTTTCTTTGTTATCATACCATCATTTTACTACATTTCTTTTAAAGATAACTATTTTTTCAACCACATAGAAACATAGGTTCACATAGTTTTTAATTTTTGCTATGTGGCTCTATGTGCCTATGTGGTTTAGCACATCTGTGTTCAGGTTGTAAATACCTGAAAACACCGGGACACTTCAGTGAATTTAATTGCAGCAGGCATACACAACCTTTTTCAATGGTCAATGAACCAATTTACAATAAACTTTTGAATCATAACTTGTCCCGACTTCCAGAGATAGAAAAATAGGTTCACATAGTTTTTAATTTTTGCTATGTGGCTCTATGTGCCTATGTGGTTTAGCACATCTATGTTCAGGTTGTAAATACCTGAAAACATCGTAATACTTCAATGAATTTAATTGCAGCAGGCATACACAACCTTTTTCAATGGTCAATGAACCAATTTACAATAAACTTTTGAATCATAACTTGTCCCGACTTCCAGAGATAGAAAAATAGGTTCACATAGTTTTTAATTTTTGCTATGTGGCTCTATGTGCCTATGTGGTTTAGCACAGCTATGTTCAGGTTGTAAATACCTGAAAACACCGTAATACTTCAATGAATTTAATTGCAGCAGGCATACACAACCTTTTTCGTTTCAAAAAAGGCTTCTTCAAAGTAATCGGATAATTGATAAATCTTGAATGGCAAATTTACAGTTGATAATTCTTCTTCCAAATCACCACCTTTTAAGTAGACAATTCCGTTTTTAAGATTGTGGTTGTTTGCTTTTAAGAATTTTCCGTTTGTCCATGGGATAAAAGCTGGCATAGCAGTTACTGCTCTTGAAACAATAAAATCGTATTGTTCTTTAACATCTTCAGCTCTTGCATGCGTGGCTTTTACATTGGTTAATCCTAATGCTTTTGCAACTTCATTTACCACTTTTATTTTTTTTCCGATAGAATCTACCAGGTGAAATTGTGTGTCTGGAAACATGATAGCTAGAGGTATTCCGGGAAAGCCGCCTCCTGTTCCAATATCCAATACCTTGGCTCCTGCTTTGAATTGGATAATTTTAGCAATGCCCAAGGAATGCAACACGTGGCGCTCATAAAATGATTCCATGTCCTTTCTTGAAATGACATTGATTTGTGCATTCCAATAGCCATACAACTCTTGCAATTGCGCAAATTGAGCCTTTTGTACAGCGGTAATAGTTGGAAAATAATGCGTAATCAAGTCCATCATTGAAAGAAAAGCTGTTGAGGAGGAATTAATTATCCATCAAATTCCCCAATGTGTTGTCGTAGATTTCTTTCGCTTCCGTAATAAATCCATAATGTTCATCATCAACCATCATTTTACCTTTTGTTACGTGACCAAGTAACGTGTAGTTGATTCCACTGTTCATCATGTATTCAATAAATTCTTCTTCTGTATCTTCCGGCACAGATACAACAACACGACTTTGAGCTTCGCCAAATAAAAAGGCATCTTCACGAATTTCAGAATCTGAAACAATGTCAAACCCTAATTCACGAGGCAAGGACATTTCAACCAAGGTTACAAACAATCCACCGTCTGAGCAATCGTGTGCAGCATTGATTAATTCTAAGCCTATCAACCCTTTTACAGCTTCCTGAAGGATAAACTCTTTTTCCAAATCAAAATGAGGAGCTGGAGAAGCTTCAATTTTGTGATATTTAGCAAGATACTCAGAGGAAGCAATATCATTTACACTGTCTCCCAAAATAAAAATCAAATCTCCTTTTTGTTTGAAGTCTAACGTCATTATTTTTGATTTGTCTTCTACTACACCAATCATACCGATGGTAGGAGTAGGGAAAACTGGCACCTCTTTTCCGCCAATAATGCTTTGATTGTAAAAAGAAACATTTCCACCTGTTACAGGAGTTTGAAAACGTAAACAAGCTTTTGACATACCTTTTATTGCTCCAACAAATTGCCAATAAGATTCTGGATTGTATGGGTTGCCGAAATTCAAGCAATTGGTAATGGCGCTAGGAATTCCACCTGAAACAACAATATTTCTTGCTGCTTCAGATACTGCAATTGCAGTTCCAACTTCAGGGTCAGCATTCACATAGCGAGAATTGCAATCTACAACCATAGCCAATGCTTTTTCCGAACCTTTGATGTTTACAATACCGGCATCAGAAGGACGGTTTGTAGTGATGGTTTTTGTGCCTACCATAGAATCATATTGCTCATACACCCATCTTTTTGAAGCAATATTTGGTTGCCCCAATAGGAAAAATGCAACATCTTTTAGGTTTTCAGGTTGCTCAACATCATCTATAGAAAACTTCTTAAACTCCTGAAAATAAGCAGGTTCAGAATATTCTCGTTGATATTGTGGTGCTCCACCACCCAAAACTAAAGATTCAGCTGGAACATCTCCGACCAATTCACCTTTCATGAAATATTTTACTCTTCCATCATTGGTAACTGTTCCAATCTCTTCAGCATGTAAATCCCATTTTTGGAAGATATCTTTTACTACTTGCTCTTTTCCTTTTTGAATAACAACAAGCATGCGTTCTTGAGATTCTGAAAGTAAAATTTCATAAGGAAGCATGTTTTCTTGACGTGTTGGCACTCTATCCAAATGAATTTCCATTCCAACTCCACCACCTGCACTCATTTCGCAAGTTGAACAGGTAATGCCGGCAGCTCCCATATCTTGCATTCCAACAATGGCATCTGTATTTGCAAGTTCCATTGTAGCTTCAAGCAGAAGTTTTTCCAAAAAAGGATCGCCCACTTGTACGCTTGGTAAGTCATTTGCAGAGTCTTCAGTAATGTCTTTTGATGCAAAAGCTGCTCCTGCAATTCCATCTTTTCCAGTGGCAGAACCAACAATATAAACAGGATTTCCCGGACCTTTCGCTTTAGCTGAAATAATTTTTTTAGTATCAATAATCCCGGCAGAAAAGGCGTTTACCAATGGATTTTGATTATACGATTTATCAAAGAAAACTTCTCCTCCCACAGTTGGTATTCCAAAAGCATTTCCATAGTGAGAAATCCCTTTTACAACACCTCTCATCAACCATTTTGTACGGTCTTCTTTGATGTCTCCAAAACGTAACGAGTTGAGTTGAGCTACCGGTCTTGCCCCCATTGTGAAAATATCACGATTGATTCCTCCAACACCTGTTGCAGCACCTTGATATGGCTCTATTGCTGATGGGTGGTTGTGAGATTCAATCTTAAAAGCGCAGCCTATGCCATCTCCTAAATCAACCAAACCTGCATTTTCTTCACCTGCTTTTACCAGCATCTGAGGACCGTCTTTTGGAAGTTGTTTTAACCAAAAAATTGAGTTTTTGTAGGAGCAGTGTTCAGACCACATCACGGAATAAACAGCTGTTTCAGTAAAGTTTGGGGTTCTTCCCAAAATACCTTTAATCATTTCAAACTCATCTGCACGCAAACCTAATTCGATTGCTTGTTCAATAGTTGCTTCTTTTTGAAAAGGAGTACTCATTTTCTATTATTGTAATTTGAATACAAAGGTAATGAATATTCAATGTGTATAAATAAAGTGGAGCAATGATTTTTCCATAGTTACGAACAACAACACTGTTTTTTCGAGATTGTGTGTATTTTCGTTGCACATAGATGAATATGACATTAATACTGGTCTTTATTGTATTCACCATCCTTGCTTATCGCTTAAAAGTTGATGGTCTAAGCAAAAGAGCTATTCTTTTTGCTTGGCTCGTAAAAGTGATTTTTGGCTTTTTGTTTTTGTATGTACACACAAAAATTTATGGAATTTCTGGTACTGATTTGGATTGGATTGAGTACATGCAGGACAGTGTGACGCTAAATAATGTTGCATTTCATGATTTTGGAACCTATCTAAAGTTTCTTTTTGGCACAAACACTTTTCAAGAATCTGTACACTATTTATCTCACACCAATCATTGGGATATGGGAGATTTGTCTTTGTTGAACGATTCTCGTAATGTACTTAAAATCAATAGTTTAATAGTGTTTATAAGCAAAGGAGATGTGAATATCCATATTTTGTTTTTTGCATTTATTTCTTTTATTGGCTTACTCGAATTTTTTAAAGCAATACAGCATCATTCATCTTTTTCCAAAAAATGGATTTGGCTTAGTTTGCTATTTTTTCCTTCTTTAGGGTTTTGGACCAGCTCTGTGTTGAAAGAACCTCTGATGATTACCGGCTTAGCGTTGCTTTTGCACGGAACGATTGGACGTTTATCTTTTAGAGCAAGATTGTGGCGAATTTTGATAGGATTTGTTTTGATGATGGCATTTAAGCCGTATGTATTCATTTGTTTTACACTTGCTTTTCTTGTGTACGTTCTTGCAAGGTATATACTGGCTAAAAAATCTTATTGGTTGCTCATTCCTATAGGTATAGTTTCTTGTGTGTTTGTTTCATTAAATACAACTATTCAAAAAGATACTGTACATCGAATTACGAGAATGCAATTTGATTTTATGAATATAGGTAGAGGCGGTGTGCATGTTTACGTTGACTCATTTAGTTATTATTTTAGAACAGATCAATTGGATAAAGTTGACATCACGAAAGACTTGAAACTTACATTGAAGCAAGATCTGGTTGTGAAAAAGCTGAATACCGGAATGAAATACCCATTTGAAGATGTTCAGTTGAAAGCTGGTGATGGTCCGTTTAATGTGATTTATACTGGATCGAGTGCAAATAGTTTTATAGAATTGACGCCTATAAATAACAGTTTGGTGCAACTCGTGCTTAACATTCCGGAAGCTTTTGTAAACGCTACTTTTAGGCCTTACCCATGGGATCCGGGTGGAAAATTGAAATACATCAGTTTTATTGAAACGATTTGTGTAGTTGGATTTTTTATTTTTATGTTTATTAAAAATTGGGGGAATAGGACCAATGAAGAAAAAGCGTTGCTTTGGTTTTTACTTAGCTTTGCTTTTGCGATATTGATTTTGATAGGATGGACAACTCCTGTACTGGGAGCATTGGTTCGATACCGCTTGCCGGCATATCTATCATTTTTATTAGCGGCATTTATTGGAACAAGAAAAAAAGAATTAAGAAATGGATAATTACATTTTCATTACCGGAGCCACATCGGGGTTTGGTGAAGCCATTGCACGTATTTTTGCAAAACACAATTGGAATTTAATTTTAACAGGTAGAAGAGAGGAGCGACTGGAAAAATTAAAAAATGACCTTAAAGCAAGTTCAAACTATATTCACACGTTGTGTTTTGATGTGCGAAATGAAAAAGATGTAATTCATGCAATTTCTTCATTGCCTGTTGAAGTAAAACAAAACATCCGCATTCTTATTAACAATGCTGGTTTGGCTTTGGGTAGAGATTCTATTGAGAACGGAGTGTCAAGTGATTGGGATCAAATGATTGATACCAATGTGAAAGGATTGTTGTATGTTTCAAAAGCAGTGATTCCTTTTTTAATTCAAGCAAAAAGTGGGCACATTGTGAATATTTCAAGCATTGCAGGAAAAGAAGTTTATGCCCTTGGAAATGTATATTGTGCGTCTAAACATGCTGTAGATGCCTTATCAAAATCAATGCGCATTGAATTGCTTCCACACAACATTAAAGTGACAAATATTGCTCCTGGCGCTGCGGATACAGAGTTTTCTCTAGTTCGATTTAAAGGCAACGCAGAAACGGCAGATGCAACGTACAAAGGGTTTGAACCGTTGATTGCGCAAGATATTGCTGATGCTGTATTTTTTGCATGTACCACTCCAAAACACGTGTGCATTAACGATTTGGTAATCATGCCTACCGCACAAGCAAATGCAACAACTTTTGTAAAAAGATAAACAATGAGAAGGCTCTATTTTTTTAGTTTACTGATTTTGATCTCAGCATGTCACAATGGCAAAGAGATGGATTTAATCATCCACAATGGAAAGATACACACCATGGATGATAACAATACCATTGTTGAGGCTTTGGTTGTGAAAAACGGTAAGATTGTAGAAATAGGTCCGGAACGACAAATTTTGAATAAATATTGGGCAAAAGAGACGATTGATCTGCAAAACAAAGACGTATTTCCAGGGTTTACTGATGCACATGCACACATGCTGGGAATGGCAAGATTTAAATTGGCTGCTAATTTGGTTGGGTCAATTTCACTAGATGAAATGTTGGTTCGTTTACAAAAATATGATCAAAAGAATAGATACACATTCTTATTGGGCATGGGGTGGGATCAAAATTTATGGGATAAATCCGAAATGCCAACAAATGAAAAATTAAATGAGTTATTTCCAGACAAACCCGTATTACTCATTCGTATTGATGGGCACGCAGCTTTGGTAAATGAGTATGCTTTGAGACGCTATAAGATTGATAAAAACACAAAAGTAGTTGGAGGTGAAATTTTAAAGAATGAAAAGGGAGAATTAACTGGACTTTTACTGGATAATGCAATTGAACTCATTCGTGCTAAGTTCCCTGATTTCTCGGTGTCCAATCTAGAAAAATCCATACTTGAAATACAGCAAGAACTACTTTCTTATGGCGTTACGGATGTGCATGAAGCGGGCTTAACGTCTAAAGACTTTCAGTTATTAGATCGCTTATATTCCAAAAAGAAACTTCAATTGGGAATTTATGGAATGTTGTATCCGTCCCGTGAAAACATACAGTTTGCAAAGAAAAAAGGGGTCTATATCAACGGGAATTTCCTTGTTCGGTCGTTTAAGATTATCGGAGATGGAGCTTTAGGGTCTAGAGGTGCTTTTTTAAAAAAACCATATACTGATGCGCCTCATAGACATGGATTTTTGGTAACATCCTATACAGAAATGGAACGCATTGCTAAAATTGCAAAGTTTACAAATTATCAGTTAAACATTCACGCAATTGGCGATTCAACAAATCGTTTGGTTTTAGAGTTGATAAAAGCATACACAACCAATAATCCCGATCATAGATGGAGAATAGAACACGCACAAGTGTTAAGCAAATCAGATTATAAATTGCTTAATGAAACAGGTGCTTTTCCGTCTGTGCAACCTACACACGCAACGAGTGATTGTGGTTGGGCTGAAAAAAGATTAGGCAAAACAAGAATAAACGATGCGTATGCATACAAAAGTATTTTAAGCAATTCTCAAATGGGAATGATGGCATTTGGAACAGATTTTCCGATTGAGCAGTTAAATCCTTTTTTAACGATACATGCAGCAATAAATAGAACAACCGAGGCTAACGAACCAATAGATGGATTTATGATACAAGAAGCAGTTGATGTAACTACGTGTTTGAAGGCAATGACTATTTGGGCTGCTTTTGCAAGCTTTCAAGAGCAAAACAAAGGTTCGCTTGAGACAGGAAAAGAAGCAACGTTTGTGGTTTTACAAAATCCTTTTTCACCAGTAGGAAATTTTAGTCCAAATTTTTCAAACTTAACAGTTATTAAAGGGGTGAAAGTCTTTGAATTTGAATAAAAAAAGGGCTTGTCGGCAAACAAACCCTTCAATAAACCCAAAAACAACAAAATGAAAAAAAATAATGACGATTAATATGATCATTATTCCATTTTATTAAACCAAAAGTATGTTGGATTTTCTTGAGTTATTTGCGGAAAAAAACAAAACATTGCTTTCAATGAATATTTGTTTGTGATTAATTATTTTTTTCACTTACCTTTAATGGAAAATACGAACCTATGAATGAAGTGAGAAGATTGTTTGATATTCCAACTTACCAATTGGAAAATTTCCCAAACAATGCCATGTTTGTAACGAAACAAAATGGCAATTGGAATTCGTTATCCACCACAGAATTTGTTGCAAGTACAAGTTTGTTATCCAAAGGGCTTCATGCGCTTGGAGTTGAAGTTGGTGAGCGTGTAGCATTGGTTTCACAAAACCGAGTAGAGTGGGACTCGGCAGATATAGCCATTCAGCAAATTGGAGCTATTGTTGTGCCGGTTTATCCAAATATTTCCGAACACGATTACGCCTATATTTTTAATGATGCAGGTATTCGTTATGCATTTGTTGGAGATGCTGAATTGGCAAATAAAATTCAAAAAATCAAATCAACAATTCCTTCTTTGGTTGAGATAATTACCTTCGATGAGGTTGAAGGTTTCCGCAATTACAAAGAAATTTCTGCCTTAGGTGAAAATGTTGCTTCGAATTTGTTGAATGACTTAAAAGCAAATGTACGAAATGAAGATTTAGCAACAATCATTTATACTTCAGGTACTACAGGAAACCCAAAAGGAGTGATGTTGTCACACAACAATATTCTCTCCAATGTTTTCGCTTGTAAACCACGAATTCCTGCAGATGAGCATTCGCGGGTTCTCACATTTTTACCTGTTTGCCATGTCTATGAACGCATGCTTCATTATTTATACATGTATTGTGGTTCATCGATCTATTTTGCAGAATCTTTAGATACAATAGGTGCAAATATGATTGAGGTTAAACCACATGTTTTTACTGCCGTTCCTCGTTTATTGGAAAAAGTGTATGACAAGATCATCGCTAAAGGTGAAGCATTAACAGGGATTAAGAAAATATTGTTTTTTTGGGCGGTAGCCGTTGCGGAAAAATATGAAATAGGCACCAAGAACCCTTGGTATAACTTTAAGTTGTGGATTGCCCGTAAGTTGATTTTCTCGAAATGGAAAGAAGCTTTGGGGGGCGAAGTTCGGGCAGTTGCTTCGGGTTCTGCAGCACTTCAACCACGCTTGGCTCGAATCTTTTTAGCCGCTGGAATTAACATTTTAGAAGGATATGGACTTACAGAAACATCTCCTGTTATTTCCGTTAATTGCCTAACAAATGGCATTCGTATTGGTACCGTAGGAACGCTAATTGATGGAGTGAAGGTGAAAATTGCGGACGATGGAGAAATTTTGGTGAAAGGTCCAAATGTTATGATGGGATACTACAACCTTCCAGAAAAAACAGCGGAAGATTTAGATTCTCAAGGATGGTTTCATACAGGCGATATTGGCGTTTTTGAAAACGAAAAATTCCTAAAGATTACAGATCGTAAGAAAGAAATTTTCAAAACATCCGGTGGTAAGTACATCATTCCACAACCCATGGAAAATACGTTCAAAGAATCGCGCTTTATTGAACAGATTATTGTGATTGGTGAAGGACAAAAATTCCCGGCTGCACTAATTGTCCCTGCATTTTCCTTTGTTAAGGAATGGGCGCAACGAAAAAGCATTGATGTGAACGGATCAAACGCGGAATGGATAAAAAATCAACAAGTTATCGAACGAATTCAACAAGAAGTGAATCGAATAAATGAGGGCTACGGACATTGGGAGCAAATTAAAAAGTTTGCACTCTTGGATAGCGAATTCACGATTGAAGGAGGTGAGTTGACGCCTACACTGAAATTTAAACGCAAGTTTATTTTAGAAAAATACAAAACTCAAATTTCATCCATTTATTCTGAATAAATAGAGGTATGATTTCATGGCAAGAAATAACCATTCGTGTCCTGCTTGCAGCTATGTTTGGTGCTTTTATTGGGCTAGAACGTGAACGGAAAGATTGGGCGGCTGGGCTTCGCACACACATGATGGTTTCTGTGGGTTCTTGTTTGATTATGATTGTGTCTTCATTTGGTTTTTCAGATATTCTCGGCGCTCCGAACGTGAATCTAGATCCTTCACGTATTGCTGCTCAAGTTGTAAGTGGCATTGGTTTTTTAGGTGCTGGAGCAATTTTGTTTTCTAAACAAGGAACAATCAGAGGGTTGACAACAGCAGCCGGGTTGTGGACTGTAGCAGCGATTGGCTTAGCAACCGGTAGTGGGCTGTATTTTGCGGCAGGATCAACAACCTTGTTAGCCATTGTTATTTTATGGGGCTTACAGCCAATAGAAAAGAAGTTTCTCAAAAAATTTCGACATGTTTCATTGCGTATTGTTGTGAACAATAGCATGAAGCAATCTGAGCTGCTAAAAATGTTTTCCATGCACCCAGAAGTTCGAATCCAGAGTTTTTCTTGCGAACGAGAAGATGAAACATATACTTTGTTGATTACGTTTGAGAACTCATCGCTTGATATCTATCAAAACATAATTGATGAATTGAGAGAGAACACTCAAGTAAAACAAATTCACTGGAACCAGTAAATGAAAAAAAATTAGATGGCGTCTTTTGTTTGTGCCATCATTTGAGCCAGAAAGTCACGCGCTCTAAACAATTGCGCCTTTACTGTGCCAATTGGCAGGTTTAGTTCTTCCGCAATTTCTTCGTAGCTCAATTCTTCAAAATAGCGTTTTTCAACCAATTCTTTGTAACGAGGCTTTAAGCGATCTACCAAGTAGCGCATGTGCTTCACTTTTTGGC
The DNA here is from genome assembly GCA_039810825.1 of Fluviicola sp. Classification (GTDB taxonomy): domain Bacteria; phylum Bacteroidota; class Bacteroidia; order Flavobacteriales_D; family Crocinitomicaceae; genus Fluviicola. The sequence continues at coordinate 7,987 of JBDHXR010000008.1, read as the reverse complement.
TGTGAATAATGTGTTCTTCCGGATCGCGTGTGTCAGATTTCGCATCAATGGAGATTGCACTTCCTTCATCATCGGTGTATCCTGAATCCATTGAAGTGAGTTTAATGCGTTTTTTACGAATAAAGTCGATGCAATTGTTGGATGCAATTTTAAAAAGCCATGTTGAAAAAGCAAAATTAGGAGAGTATTGGTCTAAACGGCTAAACGCCTTTCCAAAAGCTTCAATCGTTAAATCATCTGCATCATCGGTGTTGCGTACCATTTTCAGCATCATGAAGTAAATTGATTCGCGGTAGCGTTGCATCAATTGAGCATACGCTTGTTGGTCGCCTTCACGTGCTTGGTCAACAAGTAAAATATCAACTTTTGCTTTGTCGGAAAATTGGTTGCTAACTACTTCCATCTTGAAGTGAATTTATTCTTGGTTGAGTAATAGAAAAAAGGTTGAATCAACACATACAACACCTCTGTTATGGGTAGCATTGCTATGAAGCTACCAGACTTTAAACGGTGCAAACAAACACCAAGCAACCACCATTTAATAAGCGTTATGCTTCCAAGTACAACAATAGATTGAATGAGCCAATTCATAGTTAGATTCAAAATAACAAAAGATATCAACATCAAAATCAACGTAATAGGATATGTTCCTAACAATGCTTTTTTAATAAACTTATATTTCGGTGAAGTTAAGTAGTGTCGAGCCTTCTGATTTACAAAGTCTTCCCAGGTTTCTTTTGCTGGGCTGTATTGAAAACTTTTTGGATTTATCTGTATGGTATAATTCCCTTTTTTAGCAGCTTCTTGAATGAACAAATCGTCGTCGCCAGACAAAACAGAAAGATGAGATTTGAAACCGTGAGTAGAATTGAAAACCGATTTTGTGTACGCTAAATTCCGCCCCACTCCCATATACGGCATTCGATTAAGCGCCATTGAAAAATAATGTACCCCAATCATCGTGCTATCAAAACGAATCACTTTATTGAGAAAGCCTTTTTGTTTGATGTAGGGGCCATAACCCAAAACAAGTTGTTTTTTTGGAGAAAATCGCTCCACCATCAATCTTAACCATTGGTCACTTGCTGGTTTGCAATCTGCATCTGTAAGCAAAAGATGCTCATGCTTGGCTTTTTTAATGCCCATAGTAAGTGGGAATTTTTTACTCGCAGGCAAATGACTGCTTCTTTTGACCTCCATCACAACCAAGTTTGGGTATTCTCGGCACATTGCATCCAGTAAATACGAAGAATCATCTATAGATTGATGATTTACTACGATTACTTCAAATGGTGCTGGATAATCTTGAGATAATATAAGAGGAAGTTTTTCGTACAAATTGTCTGATTCATTTCTCGCAGCAATGACAATAGATACCGGTGGAGTTTCTTCACTTGCTTTCTTCCCTTTCCAAAACGCTAAACGGCCAAAGAAGATAAGCACATACATTAAATGTAGACTTGATATCCCAATAAATATCCAAAAAATGAATGCAGAAGTAAGGTCTTTAAATTCAGGAATAAATGTCATTTTATGCTTCTATCTTGCAAAGATGGGATACATTGTGAAAAGCATTTATCTTTGCACCGGTTATTTTTCAACAGAATTATGCACTTTGAGTTAAAACATACAGATATTCATACAAAAGCCAGAGCCGGAATAATACAAACAGATCATGGACTTATTGAAACTCCAATCTTTATGCCTGTTGGCACACAAGGTACAGTAAAAGGGGTACATCAGCATGAATTAGAAAACGAAGTAAAAGCACAAATAATACTCGGTAACACCTTTCATTTGTTCTTGCGTCCCGGACTTGATATTATTGAAAATGCAGGTGGATTGCATCAGTTTATAGGTTGGAATAAGCCTATGCTAACAGATTCAGGCGGATACCAAGTATATTCTTTGGCAAAAAGTAGGAAAATAACAGAAGAAGGGGTCAAGTTTCAATCTCCTCACAACGGCAGTTATCATTTTTTTTCTCCTGAAAAAGCCATTGATATTCAACGTACAATTGGGGCGGATATCATCATGGCTTTTGATGAGTGCACTCCTTATCCTTGTGAGTTTAATTATGCAAAAAGATCGATGCACATGACGCATAGATGGCTAAAACGATGCATCGAACAAATGAATACTACGCAACCGAAATACGGGTATTCTCAAACACTTTTCCCAATAGTGCAAGGCAGTGTGTTTCCTGATTTAAGAAAAGAATCTGCTGAGTTTATTGCAGAGCAAGGAGCAGATGGAAATGCTATTGGTGGCTTATCTGTAGGCGAGCCTGCCGAAGATATGTACAGCATGACAGATTTGGTTTGCTCTATCCTTCCACTTGATAAACCAAGGTATTTGATGGGAGTTGGTACTCCTCAAAATATCTTAGAGTCAATAGCAATGGGCGTAGATATGTTTGATTGTGTGATGCCTTCCAGAAATGCTCGTCACGGGTTGCTTTTTACTTCAGAAGGTACAATCAATATAAAAAATCAAAAGTGGGAAAAAGATTATTCGGCTATTGACCCAAATGGAACAACATTGGTTGATTCAGTATATTCCAAAGCATATTTACATCATTTAATAAAAGCAAAAGAAAATTTAGCTATTCAAATCGCTACAATTCATAATTTAGCCTTTTATTTGAATTTAGTTAAAGAAGCAAGAGCACGTATTATTGATGGAAGTTTCAGAAAGTGGAAAGAGGAACAAGTGCTTAAACTAGGTAGAAGATTATAGATGATAACCAAGCTAGACAGATACATTATTCGTAAATTCTTGTCAACATTCTTTTTCATGTTGGGAATAATCATGTTGCTTGCAATGGTGTTCGACATCGCTGAAAAATTATCAGAATTTATCGAAAATAAAGCGACTGTTTACGACATCGTATTAAAGTATTACGTAAATTTCTTCTTGTTTTACGGCAATACATTCTCTTCATTGATTGTCTTTATTTCGGTAATTTGGTTTACAGCGAAGATGGCTCAAGATTCAGAGATTATCCCAATGCTGTTTAGTGGAAGACCTTTTAAGCGAATATTACGCCCTTATTTTATTGCTGCAACAATTTTGCTGGTGCTTTCATTGATTTTGAATCATTTTATCTTGCCACGTTCAAATAGGGTTCGTTTAGATTTTGAAGAACATTATTACCGTGATCAACTTTATGTAGAGAATTATCAGGCAGAATTCCCGGGAAATGAATTGATGTATTATTCAACCTATAGCTCTACAGAAAATGTAGTAAATGATATGGTTCTAGAGCACTACGACTCCAAAAACAGATTGGTTTACTTCATGAAAGCACGTACTGCTGTATATAACGATAGTACAAAAATGTGGAAACTGACTGATGTGGTAGAGCGCTTTGTTGAGCACATTGATTCAATTCCGCAAAATTCTGATAAACCAAATCAATTAGAGCGGTTAAAAGAGGTAAAAGAGAAAACGGTGAAGCTACAGTTTTCAACCAAAGACATTGCTTTGCGGGACAATGCTGTATCAGCAATGACGTATTCTAAACTAGCTGAATTTATTGAGAAGGAGAGAAAAAAAGGGAACCCGAATCTCCCTACGTATGAGATTGAGTTGTATCAACGAACCAGTTATCCTTTTGCTACGTATGTGCTTACATTAATTGGAGTAAGTGTGTCTAGCAGAAAGAAACGAGGAGGTGTAGGAATCAACATCGCGATAGGATTGATGTTTGTTTTTATGTATATTTTTTCAATGAAAATCACAACCGTAGCAGCTACAAATGTTGGTTTCCCTCCAATCATTGCTGTTTGGATACCGAATATTCTTTTTGGTATTTTAGCTTTATTTCTATACAGAATTGCCCCAAAATAATGAAAAATACCCTTGTTGTTTTCGTTATTTTTTTGCTGAAAACTTCTTTTTCGCAAATAGTAAATATTGAAAATAGAAGAATTTATGATGACACAGCAGGTTGGAGTGGCGCAATAGATGCCGGGTTTTCTATCACTCAAAACTCAACGAATATTTTGTATTCAGGAAATTTTAGACCACGTGTTCAATATAAAAATAGAAAAAATCACATATTGTTTCTGTCTGATTTAGTGTACACTGCATCCAATAAGACAACGTATGCAAATTCCGGAATGTCGCACTTACGTTATGCAAGACGCTTGGCAAATAGTTCTTGGAAATGGGAAGCATACACTCAAATTCAATACAATCAATTGTTAAACCAGCGTGTACGTTATTTAATTGGAACAGGTCCAAGATGGAAATTTTTTGATAAGAACGATGTGCGTTTTTTCATTGGCACATCTGCACTGTGGGAATATGAAGAATTAACGCATGATGGAGTCATCAACAATGGTTTTAGGTGGAGCAATTACCTCAGTTGGTTCATTAAGACCAAAAAAGGATTTAGTTTCTCTTCAACTACGTACTACCAACCTCTGTTTGACCGGATCAAAGATTTCCGTTTCTCTGGTCAATATTGGATTAGTCAACAAATTACAAAGCGTTTCGATTGGCGGTTTGAGTTCAACCTATTTTACGACAGCAACCCGCCAAGCTCTGTTCAAAAAACTGTTTTCAGTTCTTCAACAGGATTTAAAGTGAGATTGGGCGAATAGTTTTTTAGGTATTAATGGAGTATTTTTATTCAAAAAGAGTTATGATGAAAGTTTATTTTCGCTTTATGATGCTTGTGTTTTGCACATCTTCTGCAGTTGCTTTTGGTCAACAAATCGAAGATTCTATCCCAAAGCACGACACGTTTATCATTCAATCAAAAGTGATGAATGAGAATCGGGTAATCAACGTTTGGTTGCCACCAACATATAAGCTGCTTCAAGATTCTTTACCAGTTATGTATATGGCTGATGGTGGCGTAAAAGAAGATTTTTCGCATATTGCAAATACGCTGGCTAAACTAATTGAAGAAGGAAAAATTGCACCCCTTATTCTTGTTGGCATAGAAAACACACAGCGAAGAAGAGATTTAACAGGAAAAACCGAATCGGCAAAAGATGAAAAAATTGCTCCTGTTGTTGGTGGGTCAGAAATTTTCAGAGCCTTTATCCTACAAGAACTTTTCATTGAAGTGAACAAAAGATACAAGGTGACAGATGAGAGAACGATTATTGGGGAATCTTTATCTGGACTTTTTGTGATGGAAACATTTTTTTTGACACCAGAATTGTTTGACAATTACATCGCATTTGACCCGTCATTGTGGTGGAACAAGCATTTTTTAGTTCAAACAGCCTCAAAGAATTTAGCGAAACTACCACCATCTAAAATACGTTTATGGTTTGCTGGTTCAAGTGCAAAAGATATCTCAATTTTCACCAAGAAAATGAAAAACATTTTAGCTCATTCTCCAGCTAAAAATCTTACATGGCAGTATTCAGACGAGCCCACAGAAACCCATGCAACAATTTTTCGTTCCACAAAAGAAAAAGCAATTCTTTGGACCTTGGGAAATGGAAAATGATCATAACCAAAAGTTGGGGAGGAATTGATAAAAAATTTCGATATAAATAAAAAAAGTCCAAGTAAAAACTTGAACTTCTCTGCGGAGAGTGAGGGATTCGAACCCCCGGAACCTCGCAGTTCAACGGTTTTCAAGACCGCCGCAATCGACCACTCTGCCAACTCTCCGCGACAAAATTAGTGTTATTTTCAATTCTGACAAGTGTTCAAGAAAAAAAAACTGCTCTTTTTTTTCTTTCACCTGATAATCAGTACCGTTTAATCAAAAAAAACACCAAAGCTTTGGTCGTAAGCAGAGATAACGATAAAATCACTAACTTTACTTTTTCAATTGTAGTAGTATGTGGAAATTGTGGTCAACAACGGTTGTTTTTTCAATTTTATTTTCTGTTTCAAACTTTGCTCAAAATAAAAAGTTAAAAGCATTTATCGAGTATAAATCGTATTATGCTCCGCAAACGGGTTCTTATGTCGATATCCAATTTCAATTTATTGCTTATACGCTAAATTTTAAAGGAGAAGAAGGGGGCTTAAAAGCAATGGTTGGCGTTTCTACCGTTCTAACAAACAATAAAACCGCTGACACTGTTTACATCAATCAGTTTGCTCTTGAAAGTCCGATAATGCGTGACTCTATTGTTGAAGATTTTTTTGATATTCTTCGTATTCCTTTGCAGCCCGGAGAGTACACTGCCAGCTTTACCTTGATTGATCTTTTTGGTGATAAACAAGCAATAGATGGTAGAATAGATGTGTCTGTTCCTACATTTTTGCAGACCATAAGTTTGTCTGATATTTTAATTGCAGAAGTAGCCACACCAAGTGAAAAACCTTCTCCTTTTCAAAAAAGCGGATATGAAATAATACCTCGACTCTCAAATTTTTATTCAGAAACATCGAATAACCTGCCTTATTATGTGGAAGTGTATAATACAAATTTGATTAGCGATAGCAGTTTTGGGGTAAAGCAACAAATCATCAACACAAAAGACAATACTCCGGTTCTTGGCTTTAGTCGCCTCATTCGCTTTAATCAATCTGAAGTAGTACCAGTATTACGCAATGTTGACATCTCGAAGTTGTACTCCGGATCTTATAAATTAACCTTAGAATTGATAGGTAAAAACGGACAAGCGCTTGCTAAACCAAGTGAATATCATTTTGAACGCGTAAATGAGTTAACTCAAGATATAACGGTAGAAAACATCATTTTGGATCCAAATTTTCAACAATCTATAACGGATGATTCCTTGCAGTATTATCTAGCAAGTTTAATTCCGATTGCAAGACCGGCAGAAACAAAGTCAATACTTAAAACATTGAAATCTAAAAGCCCTGATTTGTGCAGAAAACATATTCAACAATTTTGGATTCAAACTGCTGGCTCAAATGCATACAATGAATGGATAAAATACAAAAAGGTGGTTCAGTTGGTACAAGACAACTATGCCACAAACTTTCAAGCCGGATTTGAAACAGATAGAGGTAGAGTATATCTGCAATACGGACCTCCAAACACAATTACCGTTAGGAATATGAATCCGAATGAATATCCATACGAAATATGGCATTATTATAAGATTAAAATGTATAGCAACAAGCGTTTTGTATTCTACAACACAGATTTAACAAATAATTCATTCCGTTTATTGCATTCAGATATGGTAGGGGAGCAGCAAAATTACAAATGGCAACAAATGTTGTCTAAGCGCACGCAAGGTGCAATGGATGTTGACGGGCAACAAGGTTCTGATCATTATGGAGGAAACAGTAACTATTATTACAAACAAGATTAATCCCGTGCAAAATCCTGTTGTTGCTGTTGTTATATTAAATTGGAACGGGAAACATTTTCTTGAAAAATTCCTACCAGATGTTGTTGCGTTTTCATCGCCTCACCGAGTTGTTTTGGCAGACAATGCCTCAACAGATGATTCGGTTGCTTGGGTACAAAATCATTTGCCACAAGTAGAAATTGTACAAAATAAGGAAAATGGTGGCTTTGCCAAAGGTTACAATGATGCTTTAAAGAACATAAAGGCAGATTATTTTGTGTTATTAAACAGCGATGTTGAAGTAACAGAAAATTGGCTTGATCCGTTGATTGATACAATGCAAAATCATGCTATTGCAGGCTGTCAGCCTAAAATTCGTTCTTTTTCTAAACGAGCAATGTTTGAACATGCCGGAGCTTGTGGTGGCTTTATCGATAAATACCACTTCCCGTTTTGCAGAGGTAGAATGATGGATTATACGGAAGAAGACTTAGGTCAGTATGATTTTAATACGTCTATTTTTTGGGCAACCGGAGCATGCATGATGATACGATCTGATGTGTATTGGGAAGCAGGAGGTTTGGATGAACGTTTTTTTGCGCACATGGAAGAAATTGATCTGTGCTGGCGCTCTCAACGACTTGGATACACATTTGAGGTGGCTCCAAAAAGTGTTGTTTACCATGTTGGTGGCGGCACGTTGAATTACAATAACCCTAGAAAAACATTCTTAAATTTTA
>JBDHXR010000007.1:0-39383 GCA_039810825.1 Fluviicola sp. | reverse complement strand
TTCTATATTATTTGAACTCACGTCATGCTCAGATAAACATGAGGCGCACACACAACCATCTTGCTGTGAGCGTGATGTTGCTCAAAAACACGCACATTCCACTTTCGATTTAACGTGTTGTGAAGACAACGTTTCAACATTTCAACTGCCATTTTTCGGGATAAATTATAGTTTCCCTATCATTGTTCAAGAAGTTCGTGAGTTGTCTATTTTCGATTACTTGCAGAAATCAGATTTGCTTGTAGCACAAACAATCATTGATTTTTCACTCAAAGATCCACCAAATTTTTCAACACTTGAGCGTTTAGCTCAACTCTGCATCTGGCGTTTATGATTCCGCTTGTTTTTTTAGAAAAGCAAGTTGAATAATAAATGTAAGAGAAATGAAAACAGTAATTACGGGATTATTTCTATTTGTGATTTCCACTGTTAATGCTCAACTTCAGGGCATAGTATTTGGAATAAAAAATGGAGCTAAAATCCCTTTAAATCATGCAAAAATTGAATTAAGGCAGAGCAAAGACTTTGTTTATGCCGGTGAAAACGGAAGGTTTGAATTGATACTTCCGAAATCACTTCCGGATATGTTAGTGATAACAGCCTATGGTTATGAGCCTGACTCTGTTCAGGTAAACAAAGAAGACAGATTTACAGGACTTGAAATTTACTTGATTGCGGAAGATGAATTGGAAGAAGTTGTTATTGAATTTAAACGCGATTCAAAAAGTTTTTCAAGACTAAATCCACTACAAGTAGAACATTTGGGGGAAGGTGAATTTAAGAAAGCTGCATGTTGCAACTTGTCAGAATCTTTTGAAACCAACGCTACGGTTGATGTAAACATTACGGATGCAGTATCCGGGGCAAAGAAAATCCAATTGTTAGGGTTGGACGGAGTCTATACCCAACTTCAAATGGAAAACATCCCATTTCTTACCGGAATAGAAAGTGGATTTGGCTTGAATACGGTTCCGGGAACTTGGGTTGAATCCATACAGATTACAAAAGGAACTGGTTCCGTTGTGAACGGATATGAATCAATGGCCGGATTGATAAACGTGGAATTTAGAAAACCTCGAACAATGCAACGTCTATACCTAAATGGATATGGAAATATGTTGGGTAGGGCAGAGCTGAATCTACATGGTGGTCAAATTATTAATGACAAGTGGAGCACCGGAACTTTTGCTCACGCCAGTACTACTCAAACACAGTGGGACATGAACAAAGACGGATTTCTTGATGTTCCATTAAGTAAAACGGGATCTTTCATGAACAGATGGGAATACAACGGTAAGAATTTCGAAACACGTTTTGGAGTAAATGCTTATTACGATGATAGAAAAGGCGGGCAGTTGTTGGGAACAGCTAATCGTTATTTTGCAAACACTACAAACAAGCACATTGATTTTTTTGCGAAAACCGGTTTTATGTTTCCAAAGTTAAAAGACAATAGTTTTGGTATTGTGTATCAATTTAAGTATCATGAAACGGACGGATTGTATGGTCTAAGAAGTTTTGGAGGTAGAGAATTGCGTGGATACGTAAATGCAATCTATGATGGAACTTTTGGTTCCTCAGCGCACAAATACAAAACAGGAGTGTCTTTTGTTGGGCAAGATTTGCAACAATTTATCGATTCATTGCCTTTGAATAGAAATGTAATTACTCCTGGAGCGTTTTTTGAATACACCTACACGGGTACTCGTTTGGTCTTGGTAGCAGGATTGAGAGGAGATTATCAAACTAAATACACAGGGCGTAAGGAGCAATTTCAGTTATCACCTAGAGTACATGCAAAATTTGTGTTGGACGAATATACGGATCTAAGGCTAACTGTAGGAAAAGCATGGAGGCAACCAACTGTGGTTATGGACAACTCTTCTTTGCTGGCAACAAATAAAACATGGGTTGTGAATTCGAACAACCTACAAGAAGAAGTATGGAATTCAGGTATATCGTTTTATCGTTCGATGCGTTGGTTTAAGAGAGCAGCAAGTATTTCGGCTGATTTTTATTATGCTTATTTCACGAACCAAATGGTGATTGATAGAGATAGATCAGTTGATTCTGTATTTTTTGATTTTCAGCGAAATAGCGCGCAAAGTAGCACTTTTCAAACTGAACTAAGTTTTATGCCATGGAAATCCATTACTTTTCGTTTCGCATATAAATTTTTAGATGTAAGAGCAAGATTTGCTGGGAAAATGCAAAACCAAGTAATGATACCGCAACACAGAGGGTTGTTCAACGTTGCTTATGCAAGCAGAAACAAAAAATGGGAGATTGATGGCACAATTTCTGTGTACAGTCCGGTACGTCTGCCTGACGCTGTGATGCCGGATGGATCAAGATTGACAAATGAAAAAGGGAAAGTGGTTCCAATAGGATTGGCTCAAATAACACGTCATTTTAAGAAATGGGATGTTTATTTAGGAGGAGAAAATTTGTTTAACTTTAAACAAAAAAATCCGATTATTAGTGCCGCAAACCCTTATGACCAAACATTTGATGCAACACGTGTTTGGGCTCCTGTTATGGGAGCAGTAGTGTATGTTGGATTTCGCTACGAGATACAACGAAAAATTGAAAAAAAATAAAATAGATAAAAAATGAGAAATACATTTATTTTAGCTCTTGTACTTTTGATAAGTGCAACAAGCTTTGGTCAAAAAAAAGCACCTAAGTCGCAGACCGCAGTAATTTTAACTACAGCAGAGTGCAACGACTGTAAAGAACGAATTGAAGGCATGTTGAATTACACAAAAGGTGTTAAGTTTGGAGAACTTGATGTTCCTTCAAGAAAAGTCACTGTTAAATTTAGTCCAAGTGTGATTACGTTAGATGAAATCAAGAAAAAAATCAGTGAACTCGGTTATGACGCAGATGATGTAAAAGCAAACCATGATGCATACGAAAAACTCCCTTCTTGTTGCAAAATAGGAGGGCACGAGTATTAATGGCAACTCTAGTTTAGGTCGAATTTTTAGAAGGTTATCAGAAATGGTAACCTTTTATTTTTCATCTGTATTTTTCTTGAAAATACCTCCAACTTCTTTAGAAATTCGTTGAATAGTTTCCATTCCGGCAGAAAGTGGGTTGGCGGTCATGTCATCGTATGAATTATAGCTCCCTGCACTAAGTTTAGAAGGGTAAATAAATACGCGGTCAATTTTTGTTATCTCTCTTTCTATGCGTTGAGGAAGCGAATCCATTCCTAAAAAAGCAGAAATAGAACCTTGGCGGGCAAATACGTTAATTACCAAACTTGATGCATCAAATTCATGAAGGTAATCCATGATATCTTCAGGTGAAGTCAGTTCAATATGAGAAATTTCAGTTCCGTATTTTTTTGAGTTTTTATATGCTTCAAAACGAGCAAATGTTTCTTTCGTTGAATAAAATTCAATTTTCAGGTTTAATTCACGTGCTATTTTAAATACATAGTTACCCCAAATTCTAGAATTGGGTTGCAACTCAGAATAAGGAGGGCATGTCAACACGATTTTTCGATAGTCTGTAAAGCTTTTCTCTAAACGGCAAAAGAAAATTGTTTTATCACACACATCGAGTAGCAGCTCTCTATCGTCACCAATAATTCTTTTTAGCAGATTTGATTTAGAATGGTCATTAATCAACACAATATCTGAAAATAATTCTTTTGAAACACGTCCTATGGCATTCTCGGTATTGTTGTCGAGCGTGTAATTCGTGTCAACATGAATTTCACCACTTGTATAATAGGCTGAAATTTCACTTAAATGTTTGGGTGCAGTTGCCAATTTCACTTCTGCATCATCGTCACTCTCAATTACACTTACTACAGAAAGTTTATTATTTGTGTGTTTATCATGCATCAAAATTGAAAAGTCTAATAGTTTTTCATTTCCTTTCAATGTATTAAGTGCTACAAGGATATTATTTTCTGTTGATGTGTCATCTTCAAAACCCGATGTTTGATTTTGTTGGGTTAACACAATCTTTCTACTTGCACTTTCGGTTACAAAAGAAGCAACCATACTGGTTAAAAGGATTAAAATTACTGTACCGTTTACAATTTCTATATCCAATATTTTCATTTCATACCCAACATTGATAACAGCAAGCGTAGCGGCTGCATGGGCGCTACTAAGACCGAAAATGACATTTCGCTCAGTTGCTTTCAATTTAAACAAGAATTGAGTAATTAAAGCAGCAATAAATTTTGTAGAAAGTGCTACAGCTGTAAGAATACCAGCTACAGCCCAAGCCCAAGGATTGTCAGCAAGTACAGTGATGTCAACAACCATACCAATAGAAATTAAGAAGAAGGGAATAAACAATGCATTCCCAACAAATTCTACACGGTTCATCAAGGTAGATGAATGAGGAATTAAGCTATTCATTACTAAACCAGCAACGAAAGCACCAATGATTGCTTCTATTCCGGCAACTTCTGCTAAAAAAGCCGCAAAAAACAACACAGACAACACATAAATATATTGAGAACCTTTTTCTTCTTCTAATTTTCGGAAAAACCAACGAGATAGCTTTGGAATAATCCAAAACATAATGATACTGAAAATAGTGAGGGTAATTGATAAATGGATCAGCACATTTGTATTGATGTCACCATTACCAGAGCTCGAAATCACTGCCAGAATAATTAAAACCGCCGTGTCAGTTAGAATTGTTGCCCCGACTGCAATGGCTACTGCTTCCATCTTTGAAAGACCAAATTTTGTAACAATGGGGTAAGCGACCAGCGTGTGGGTGGCGAACATACTAGCTGTAAGCAAGCTGGCTACAGAATTTAATTTCAATAGATGTTCACAAACAAAATAACCGACAATTAATGGTATTAGGAATGTAAGTGCACCAAACGCAAAAGATTTATTTTTATGACGTTTAAAATCTTGCAGATCTAATTCTAAACCTGCAATGAACATAATGTAGAGTAAACCTATTTTGGAAAACATATTCACAAATCCACCGTCCATATTTGCTTTAGAGATAACCCCCAAACCATTTGGACCAATAATTACACCTGCTATTATCATTCCAATTAAAGCCGGAATCTTAAAACGGCGAAGAATCATTGGTGAAAGTAAGATGATGAATAGCAAGATTGAAAAGGTTAAAATCGAATTTTCAAAAGGCAATTGAAACTCGTGAATCAATCGTTGAAATTCTTTTGAAAATTGTTGAAATAGCCCTGTCATTTTTATTGAATTGTGCCACAAATATAGTGATTTTTGAGGCGTTCTATTGAAGGCGTTTTAGTTTGTTTTCAACATCCTCTTTTTTTTTTCTTTTCGCTTTTGTTTTTTTCACTAATTTTGTTGCGTTTTTATTATTAACTTTTTTCAAAAACTATGTCATATTTATTTACCTCAGAATCTGTTTCTGAAGGGCATCCAGATAAGGTTGCTGATCAAATTTCTGATGCATTGATTGATAATTTCATGGCTTTCGATCCAACTTCGAAAGTAGCATGTGAAACTTTGGTAACTACAGGTCAAGTTGTTTTGGCTGGAGAAGTGAAAACAAACACGTATTTAGACGTTCAGTCAATTGCACGTGATGTGATTCGAAAAATTGGATACACTAAATCGGAATACATGTTTGAGGCAAATTCTTGTGGTATCCTTTCTGCTATTCATGATCAATCTTCGGACATTAACCAAGGCGTGGATAGAAAAGTGGATGCAAACGATTTTGAAGCAAAGGCTGAAGCTCAAGGTGCTGGTGATCAAGGTATGATGTTTGGCTACGCTACCAAAGAAACTGAAAATTACATGCCTTTGGCATTGGATATCGCTCATAAGATTTTGCAAGAATTGTCTTCAATTCGTAACAACGAACCTCAAACAATTGGTTACTTACGACCAGATGCAAAATCTCAAGTTACCATTGAATATTCTGATGACAATAAACCACAACGTATAGATACAATTGTAGTATCTACTCAACACGATGATTTTGGTTCTGAGGCTGAGATGTTGAAAAAAATTAAAGAAGATATCATCAATATTGTAATTCCACGTGTGAAAGCTAAATTGAAGCCTGAGTTGCAAGCATTGTTTAATGATCAAATTACATATCATATCAACCCAACAGGGAAGTTTGTAATCGGTGGTCCGCATGGTGATACGGGATTAACTGGTCGTAAAATCATTGTTGACACTTATGGTGGAAAAGGTGCTCACGGTGGAGGAGCTTTCTCTGGTAAAGATCCATCTAAAGTTGACCGTTCTGCTGCATACGCTACACGCCATATTGCAAAAAATTTAGTTGCTGCAGGATTGTGTGACGAAGCGTTGGTTCAAGTATCTTATGCAATTGGGGTAGCTAAACCTTGTGGTTTGTTTATCAATACGCATGGCACTGCTAAAGTGAATATGACAGATGGTGAAATAGCTAAGAAATGTGCTGAAATTTTTGATATGCGCCCTTATGCAATCGAACAACGCTTGAAATTGAGAAGTCCAATGTATTCTGAAACTGCTGCTTACGGACACATGGGTAGAAAAAATGAAGTTGTAAAGAAAACGTTTACTGCTCCAGATGGTACTCAGATAGTAAAAGAAGTTGAGTTGTTTACTTGGGAAAAATTAGATTTTGTAGATAAAGTAAAATCAGCTTTCTCTTTGTAAAGATATACAGCAAAAGTTATTAAAACCGAATAATTCAATTGAATTATTCGGTTTTTTGCATTTTGATTTTATGTATTTTACACTACAACATCTTTGAAGCTTGCACCCAACGTAATTCAGAGTAGCTTACGCGATCTCCTAACTCTTCTTTGATTGCGCCGAGCGTTTTGCCTTGCGCACTTTCTAAAATATCTTCAATTTCTTGAATTCTTTTTTGTTCCATTACTGCAGAAAGTTCAATTTTTTCTTGCTGAATTAGTCGCGCAATGTGCCCTTCAATCGTGGATAAACTTAACTGCCTTTCTTTAGCAATTTCATTTATCAACTTTCCAGCTTCAAACATTTCTAACGTTAGTGAATAGGTGTCTTTTTTATCTTGTTTTACTTTTTTCTTATTAACTACCAGTTTAATGTGTTCAGTATCGTATTCTTCTTCGATTAGCAATGTACTATTTAAGGTGTTGAACCTATCTTTTACAATTCGTTCCAGTTTTTTGGCTTTGTAATCAAGAAGTTCTTTAGTTTTTAAATTTTCTTTTGTGAATGTTGAATTTGAAGATTTGACCTCAATAATGGATTTTATTTTGGCCAAATGAAACAATGTGTTTAGTGTGTCATCTTCAAGTAAACCTAGTTCTTCTTGGTACTGTTTAGCTTTCTTTTTAGAAGCTAAATCAACTTTGCGAATAAGTATTGACTCAATGATTTGGTCTAATATATCAAAGAAATAGGTGTATGCAGCTTGAATTCGCTCATGAATATATTTCCAATCTGGGGCATCTATTGAGATTAATTTCTCAAGCTGGTTTAAAAATTTCTTTCCTACGTTGGTGTCTTGTTCCACTTGAGATAAATGGTTCTTTACCCATTCTTTGTCTTGATACTTTTCTGTTTTTACTCCTGCATTACTGCATGCTTGTTCAAACAGAACCCAGGTTTTTACTAACTCGTCCCAGTTAAATGCTTTCTGCAATTCAAAGGATAAATAGCTTTTTGTTCCTTCATTCAACTTGTCGATTAATTCGTTGTCAGAAGCATTGTTTTTACTGTATTCAACAACTGATCGATCATTCTCCAAGCCATTTTCAACTATCGGTTTTGTTAATAAAAGTCCATTTAAACTTCTCAATCTTGAAAGAGCAACATAGGCCTGACCCGGAGCAAACACGCGTGATACATCTAAGATTGCTTTGTCAAACGTTAATCCTTGACTTTTATGAATGGTAATGGCCCATGCTAATTTTAGCGGATATTGAACAAAGGTGCCAAGTATTTGTTCTTCTATTTCTCCTTTTTTCTCATTTAGGAAATAGCGAATATTGCTCCATTCAAATTTATCTACGGCAATGCTTTTGTTTTCTTCAGGGAAATTGACGGTAACCTCGTCTGCAGAGAGCGTTTGTATTGTCCCCATTTTTCCATTGAAGAAGTTTTTTTCAAAACTCGGATCATTTTTAATAAACATTACTTGTGCTCCTACTTTTAGCTCTATTTCATATTCAGTAGGGAAGATGTTTGAAGGAAAATCTCCGGATATTTCTGCTTTGTATTTGTGCGGTTTAGACTGAATTTTAGCCAATTCAACACTGTTCATTTCATCTGCTATCGCATTGTGCGTTGTGAGTGTAATAAATCCCTTTTTCTCTGAGTCGTTGATGTTTGGTTTCACATATTTATTTAGAATATGCTTATCTTCTTGAGTCAAAAGGTTGTTCCTTAGATTGTCGAGTAGATGTATAAATTGGGTATCACTTTGTCTGTATATTTTATCCAATTCGATGTAAATTGGCTTTCTTTCATTGAACACGTGAGCATTAAAAAAATGGATTCCTTGATAATACTTGCTAAGCACGCTCCATTCTTCTGGTTTAACTACTGGCGGCAATTGCAATAAATCTCCAATAAAAAGCACTTGTACTCCTCCAAATGGTTGATTTATTTTTCGGATATTACGCAATGTCCAATCTATAGCATCTAGTAGGTCTGCACGCAACATCGATACTTCATCGATAATCAGCAATTCAAGTTGGTGGATTAGTTTTTTTCGATTTTTATTTAATTTAAAATGTTTGATTAAGGTGCTTTTAGACTCAAACTTATGGGTATTGGTTATTAGGTTTTGCGTAGTGAAATCAGGTATAAATGCGCTAAATGGCAGCTGAAAAAATGAGTGGATTGTAACACCACCTGCATTTAATGCAGCAATGCCTGTTGGTGCAACAATAGCGAATTGTTTGTGAGTATGTGCAACAATTTTTTTCAGCAAGGTTGTTTTTCCTGTACCTGCTTTACCTGTTAAAAATACACTCGTATTTGTTTGGTTGATAAATTTTTCAGCAAATTCTGCAATTGTATTGAATTCTGGGGGTTGTATATTTTTCATTTACTTGAAGATAAGAATAAAGTTCATATGAAACAACTTTTTTCAATAAATGATTTGCAAAGTCAATAAAATTAAAAATATGCAACATATCCAAAATGTACTTTCGAATCTCGAAAAAGTATAGGGTTGTTAAATTGCTTTCCTAATGCATAAGAAAGCGAAAATATTCCAATTTTTGTCCCAAAACTAATTCCAGCACCAAATCCTCTTGGAGCATCGTTTATGTAATTTTGAACATTTCGCTCATACCAACTTTGATCGTAAAAAATAAAAAGAAACGAATTTTGATCTAAAATAAAACGAGGTTCTATGGAAA
This sequence comes from Fluviicola sp., assembly GCA_039810825.1. Lineage (GTDB taxonomy): Bacteria > Bacteroidota > Bacteroidia > Flavobacteriales_D > Crocinitomicaceae > Fluviicola. Next base: position 30,049 of record JBDHXR010000007.1, on the reverse strand, counting down.
TTGTAGATCGAAAAGTGCTTAGCAGTTCATCTTCCATAAATCCTCTTTGTGATAAATTCCCCCCAAAACGTATGAGTTCATTGGTTTGTATATTATTGGTGTAAAATGTTTCGGTTAGTATTGAACTTTTTATTACAATTCGTTTTCCGATAGATTGGAAGTAATCAAACTGTAGTTTACCGCCATAGATGAGGTAAGAATAGTTGGTAGAATCTTTTGTTAATTTTCTTTTTCCTATATTTCCTTCAACATGCAAAATGAAACCTTTTTTGGGGCTAGGTAAATAATCAACCGTTTGAGTTGAAAACGAAACGCCGTATGAATTACTTTTTGAAGTTCCGTATTGCGAGGTGCTAATGTTTCCCAGCGTATTCGATTGATGGTTTTTGTAAAAGAATTGAAAGGTTTTATTGCCTGAAAAGGTGTAAAGCACTCCTGCACGAGTTTTTAATTCCAAGTATGTGGTATCTTTCTTAAATAATGAAAATTGGCCATTTATTCCAAACGGAGTGTTAAACAAGAAAGGGTAATTGAGTTGCAAGTTTAACTGCGGACTTTTTGGTTGAATAGAACGCCAGCTTAAATCCAATAGTTCACCATGTTTCAAGATGTTTTGAAGTTTTAGACGCAACTCTCCTGTTAGTTGATATTTTAATTTTACCGGATCTTGTTGCAATCCTACTGTACCATTAAACAAGGAAACAGGTTTGGTTTCTAGATACAAATAAAGCGTGGCGCCTTCATCTGTAAAAAGCAGTTCCGAAGGTTTGGTTTCACGGATAAATGTAACCTGACTTATCCTGGTTTTGATTAAATCTACTTGAGTTTGGTTGTACCAATCGCCTTTCTTTATGTGCAAAAAACTTTCCATGTACCGAGTAGAAATTTTTGCCTTCTCACCTTTGATGATGATTTCTTTCCACTTCATGCGCTGATTTGGATACACATCAATGTCAATTTTCAATTGTTTTTCGGAAATACGAAGGTTTGAAAAAGAAAGTTCCGCAAAAGGATATCCATTTTGTTCAAATTGTTTTAAAACGTTTTTTAGAGCTACTGACAACTCACGTGGATTTGTACTGATTAGGGTCAAATTTTTTGGTGAATACCCAATCTTCCGCAAAGATTTTTTGGATTCTAAGGTTAAGTTAACTTGTATGTTTTGGTATTTTTCACCTAAAAAAACAAAGGCTTCAAGAGTTGTTGAATCGAGCTCATGAATCGAATCAATGCTAAAACTTAAGTATCCTTTTTTATACGCCAAAAGCTTTAATTCCCTCAATTGATTTTTGAAAGAAAGAGAGTCGGTATATTGTAAATGTATTTTTTTCTTTAATTTTTTTGAAATTTCTTCTGAAAGTACAACTTGCTTAGTGACTTGCGCGTATGACTTTACAGATACACACAGCAATAGCATAGCTAGAATTATTTTTCTAACATGTTGAAAAAAAGGTGTAACGAATTTCAGATGAATCACTTATTACTTGTAAACTATATTGGATTGTTTGTAAACGAAAAAAAAACTTTACTGGTATATTTCAGGCAAAAATAAATGAATATGAGTGATTACGGCAATAATTTAGGAGTATTCGAACGTGTTTTTACCGATTTATCAATAGGTTGTCAATATTAATAGTTCATTGTGAATAAAATATTGGTATAAATTCAGATAAATGTTTTACATTTGCTTTCAAACAACAACTATAAACTCAAAAATTACGTTGAAAATATGAAAAAATTATTAGCCTTATTATTTGTTTCAGCTTTGGTTTCTTTGTTAACTGCATGTGGCTCATCAAGAGGGCATTGTGATGCTTACGGTAGTACCAATTCAGTTGAGCAATCAGATCTAGCTTCTAAATAAGAACGCTAAGATTTAAAGATACGCCTCTAAGAAATTAGAGGCTTTTTTTATTCTTTTCCGCGGAGTTTAAAATTTTGTCCCAAATATACTTTTCGAACTTGTTCATCTGAAGCAAGCTCTTCTGCTGTTCCAGACTTTAGGATGCTTCCTTCAAATAATAGATATGCTCGATCTGTTATGGAAAGAGTTTCTTGAACATTGTGGTCGGTAATCAATATTCCAATATTGCGTTTAATTAGGTCGTGAACAATACTTTGTATGTCTTCAACAGCTATTGGGTCAACACCTGCGAATGGCTCATCGAGCAAAACAAATTTTGGATCGGTCGCCAAGGCTCTCGCGATTTCTGTTCTGCGTTTTTCACCACCAGATAGTCTGTTGCCAAGATTTTTTCGAACTTTAGTTAAGCTAAACTCTTCTAACAACTGCTCTAAACGCTCTTTTCGTTGAGGTTTTGTGAGGTCGGTTAGTTCCAATATTGACATGATGTTGTCTTCAACACTCAGTTTTCTAAATACAGATACTTCTTGCGGTAGGTAACCAATTCCAAGTTGAGAACGCTTGTACATGGGGTATTGTGTGATGTCTGTATCATCCAAATAAACATTACCTTCATCTGGTTTTACCAATCCAACAATCATATAAAAAGAGGTGGTTTTACCAGCCCCGTTTGGACCAAGCAATCCTACAATCTCGCCTTGATTTACTTCAATAGAAACGCCTTTTACTACATTTCTACCTTTGTAGGTTTTCTTTATGTTGTTGGTATGTAATTTCACAAAGCGAAAATAATGAATTTATTAGAAACTAAAACTGAAACGACCTCGTATTCCTAAAGGATTCATCCCTTTGTCAAGATGTGATGCCCGCCAAACCAGGTCTATTCTTCCTACTTTGAAAATATTTTCTATACCAACAGAAAATTCAACGTAAGGAGTATCGCCAAAACTTTTTACAAAACTTGGAATAAGCATGGCATCAGTATGTCTAGGATCTAGCGCTCCAAAAGTCATTCTTCCGCCTGTTACCAAGCGCCATTTTAATTTTTTTATAAGCGGAATTCTATCAAAAAATAATCCGTTCCAATGGTGTTCAAAAAATGCCCCTACATATCTATCGGAAATAAATTCAAAATAATTCATTTTGTTGAAAGCATTGGTTTGTAGCCAGTATGATTGGCTTCCTTCGTGTACTTTTAAAAATGGGTATGCAGCTTTACCAAAAATAACTCCGGCATCCACCCCATACTTCAAGCGCCCCATAACACCAATGTTGATCGCATGTTCTAATGCAAATTCAATTTTTTGATACATGTAGTCACTTCCCAAAACCCCCTTCATACCAAAAATACCTTGTAAGGATAAAATTGGGAAACGAGATGAAATTGTTTTTCTGTCAAAAGAACCAGAAATATATTCTTCGTTTTTACACCATCGAATACGCAAAGTGGCTTCAGAACTTTGAATATGTCGAATGGTGTCAATGCCACCTAAAGCGTTTATTTTTTCATAATTTGCCAGCCCAAGTGGAGTGTATTCTTTCCATTCCAAACCTCCAAATACTACAAAGTCTTTTCCAAAATCTTTCTCCAAATTGATTCCAACTTTATCCACAAAAGTTAACTTATCCAAAGGTCCGGTTCTAAAAATAGTACCAAAGGTTGATCCTACGGCTGCAGCTTTTGGTGTTGCTCCCAACTGTTCAATATCGTGTTTGCCATATAGCATCAAAATACCCCGTTTCTTTGGCGTGATATTGATCCGAATAGAAGATCCATACTTAAATTGTTTGTCACCAAAGCCATAATAAACTTGCCCGCCCAATTCAATCCTTCGTGAAAACTTATTCGAGGTGCGTAGCGATAAACCTGTTCTAAACTTTTCAACCGGGTTGAATGCGAAAAGTGAAAATATACTGCCTAATTCTACCTTTTTTATCGGGTAATATCCCGTTGCAATCATGTATATTGTGTTTTTCCAAAAACGGAAATATTTATTTTGATTTAGTGAGTCAATCATGACTTCAATATTGCTTTCTTGCGTGTTTAAGGGGATTGGTCTGTGAGCATCCCAGTACTCCTTTGATCTTAGTTTAGCACTGTCCTGAATTTCAACGGTGTATGTGCTTTTATAATATTCATCAGGATGTAGAGGATTGATAGTGAAATTGCTGCGATACGATTGCTTCCTTCCATAAAATCCATACAGTTTACTTCCTTTAGTGATATTGATGTCCATGATCATTTTCTCGGAAGTTTGCATCCAAACTTCTTTTTCAACTTGTTTGAAATGGTATTCCATATACAAGTCGTTTAAAAAATTGATGTTTGCATTGTTTGACAAATTGGCTTTGAATGATTTTACTGCATACGTTGTATCATGAATCCACATTTCTCCTTCAAACACCATGTCGCCACTTCGTTTGGGAATAAAACGCAATTTATAGCACCAATTGTTGTCGATATACATACTGTCTTCGAGATAGAACTTGTAGTAACTTCGGGCAAAATTTGCAACGGGACTAATAAACGCTTTTTTAAACAAGTTGATATAATTGTCGTAAATATTTACATCAAAATATAAATCACCTAAAAATTGACTCAACTCCAAATTATCAATTCCTGTTATTCGGGTAGCACTTACAACTTCCTTTTTTTGTTTTGGTGTTTTTCTGTAGCTGTAACGGGATAAACTTTCAGACAGCAGCAATGGCAAAACAGGCTCTTTGTTTTCTATTGAATCCATATAATTCATAATCAAATCAAGGCGCTTCACGATGCCGCGTTCCTTGAATTTTTCACCCATATTGTTTAAATCAATCTGAAATTTATTGTATATATCGTAATCGTATGCTTCTAGCTTTTCTCTATCGTTTATTGGCTTGTTAGCAATTACTTTTTTATGTAATATAGTTGACGGAAATTCATCTGGTGGACGAATTACGACTTCTGTTATGTCAAGGATAGATTCGGATAATGTTACGTTTATTGTTTGAGATACATCTTTCTTTACTGCTTTGACTTGCAAGACAAACTCAGGCATAAAAAAGGTTAAGCTATCTGTGGCATAATATGTTGAAAGCGAGTAGTAGCCCAAGCTATCTGTAAATGTTCCAATTTTCGAGTTTTGAAACTGCACTTTCACTTCAGGCATCCCTTCTCCGCTATTTTTTTCAATGACCCGCCCAGATACAACAGTCTGTTGTCCTAAACAGAACGTAGTAATCAATAGAAAGATAAAGGTGTGTAGTTTCGCCATTTTGCTTTATCAAAGCTAACAAAAAGTTAGAGAGGTACAAAAAAGTTATTAGTCATCTTTGCGTTTCTTCTCAACGTTTCTTACTACAAATATTCCTAATTCATATAAAAACAAAATCGGAATGCTAACAATGATTTGGGAAATCATATCAGGTGGAGTAATTACCGCTGCTAAAATCAAAACCAACACAATGGCGTGTTTTCTGTATTTTTTCATAAAGCCAGATGAGATAATTCCAATCTTAGCCAAAAGATATGATACAATGGGCATTAAGAAAAACAAACCTGAGTAAAACACAGTAGAGAGTATTGTACTCATGTATGAGTTGATAGTAAAATCGTTTTTGATTTGTGATGAAATTTGATAAGTTCCAAAAAACTGTACACTCATTGGTGCAACAATGAAATAACCAAATAGAATTCCAGCAAAAAATAATAGACTCACATAGAAGACGATGCCTTTTACCACCTTCTTTTCATTTTGTTTTAAGCCGGGTTTCACAAATGACCAAAGTTGGTAGAACACAAATGGAAAGGCAAGAACGATACCCCCCAAAAAACTCATCCAGAGTGAATATGAAAATTGTCCACCCATGGTAGTAGATTGAAAATTAACTGGAATTTCATCTACGCACATGAAGTGAAGATTTTTACAGAAAAATGAAAAAGTAAAAAAGTCAGGCTTACTCATCGAAAGGAAAATGTTGTCCATAATCCAATCTTGATAGATAAAAAGTACAATTGCAAATGCTAAGATTACAGCAGCACTTCGCACAAGCCTCCATCTTAATTCTTCTAAATGTTGAAGAAAAGACATTTTATTTTGTTCTTCCATTTCTATTAAATAACTTTAGCTTGCAAAAATAGTCATTCAAATATTAAAGAAATCATTATTTAATAGTTGGATTTCACATTTTTATCTCGTAATTTAGTACAGTAAGCGATTTTTTACTCTAAATCATAAAATAAACAGTAAATTCGATACACTTTAATTGTTACATTAAACTCTCTATTCAAATTATGGGTCAGTATAATCTTAAAGACTCACTTCGTACTTATTTTGGTTTTGACCAATTTAAAGGGCAACAAGAAGCCATAATAACAAATGTGTTAAACAAGAAAAACACTTTTGTTATTATGCCTACCGGTGGTGGGAAATCTCTCTGCTATCAATTGCCAGCACTCATCTCAGAAGGGACTGCGATTATTGTTTCACCTTTAATAGCATTGATGAAAAATCAAGTAGATGCTATACGGAATGTAAGCGATCACAACTCAGTTGCACATTTTTTGAACTCATCTTTGAGTAAGTCAGAAATCAATAGAGTGAAGAATGACATTGCAGATGGAAAAACAAAATTGCTATATGTTGCTCCTGAATCGTTAACAAAACAAGAAAATATTGATTTTCTAACTACGGTTCCTATTTCATTTTTTGCAATCGATGAAGCCCATTGTATTTCTGAATGGGGACATGATTTCAGGCCGGAATATAGAAGGTTGAGAGAAATTTTTGAAATGATTTCGAATGTGCCAATAATTGCACTCACAGCCACGGCTACCCCAAAAGTACAGGCAGATATTCAAAAAAACTTGAATATGTTGGACGCAGATTTATTCAAGTCTTCGTTTAACAGAGATAATTTGTATTACGATATTCGCCCAAAGGTTAATGTTGAAAAGGAAATTATTAAATACGTTCGCCAACACGAAGGGAAGTCTGGTATTGTGTACTGCTTGTCTCGAAAAAAAGTAGAGGAAATAGCAGAATTATTGCAAGTAAACGGAGTGAAAGCACTGGCTTATCACGCAGGGTTGGATGCAGCAACACGTGCCAAACATCAAGATATGTTTTTGATGGAAGAGGCTGATGTAATCGTTGCTACGATAGCATTTGGTATGGGGATCGATAAACCCGATGTTCGTTTTGTTATCCACCATGATATTCCTAAATCGTTGGAAAGTTATTATCAAGAAACAGGTAGAGCAGGAAGAGATGGTGGTAAAGGAGAATGCGTAACATTTTATTCGTATAAAGACATTGAGAAACTTGATAAATTTCTACAAGGAAAACCTGTTGCTGAACAAGAAATCGGAAAGCAGTTATTGTCAGAAATTGTTTCTTATTCAGAAACGTCTGTATGCAGAAGAAAATTCATCTTACACTATTTTGGAGAAGAATTTGACGAGAAAAATTGCAGTGATATGTGCGACAATTGCAAGCACCCTCGCGATAAATTTGAAGGAAAGGAATATGTTGAACAATTGATGAAAACAGTTGATTTTCTTCAAGAACAACAACGATCTAAACATATTTGCTCTTATTTGGCTGGACTAGTAACTGCTGAAATAAAGAATTACAAACACGATAAAACCCCACTTTTTGGTGTAGGAAAAGAGCATGATGAACATTTTTGGAATGCAGTTATTCGACAAACTGTTGTGGCAGGACTTTTGCAAAAAGATGTAGAAACTTACGGCGTTTTAAAATTTACGGATAAAGGACGTGAATTCTTAAATTCACCGTATTCATTTACCTTATTGAAACAACACGATTATTCTGCATCCGATGATGATGATGCTATAATCTCACCAAGTAAAGGAGGGGCTTTTGATGAAGCACTTTACGAAATGTTATTGGATTTGAGAAAATCAATTTCAAAACAAAACAATATTCCACCATTTGTGATTTTTCAAGAACCATCTTTGAAAGATATGTGCTTTCTCTATCCGATAACAATAGATGAACTCACCAATTGCCAAGGCGTTGGAACAGGTAAGGCACAAAGATATGGAGAACCTTTTGTTGCGCTAATTCATAATTATGTCGAGGAAAATGAGATTGATAGGCCGCAAGACTTAGTAGTACGAACGCTTGCAAATAAATCGGTGTTGAAGGTTCAATTGATTCAGAACATTGATCGAAAATTGCCGTTGGAAGATATAGGAAGATCTCAAGGGAAATCATTTGATGAGGTGATTGAAGAACTGGAAGGTATCGTTTCTTCAGGTACTAGGGTTAATATCGATTACTATATAGACAATATCTTAGATCCCGAAAACCAAGATGAAATATTTGATTATTTTTCTGAAGCAGAAACAGATGATTTAATCACGGCATACCATGAATTTGACGGTGATTATACGGAAGAAGAGCTGCGTTTGATGCGTATTAAGTTCATGAGCGAAATGGCTAACTGATAAAGTTTTTTTATACTCAAATAATTGCTTGCCAAAATTCTGTATATGCAGTTTCTCCGTTTTCTAGGTTAATGGGATACGTTTTCTTTACGATTTCTTTGATTGGATAATCTATTGAAAACCTAAATGGTCCTCCTGCATATGCAAATGTGTGGTACTCGCCAAATTCTCCACAAGGGTCTGTTCCTTTTGGGAAATTATTAACTAGAGGTTTTGTTAGGGTTTTACCTATGTATTCTTCTCCTAGTTTATCTGCCTGTGTTACAATGAGTTTTGTTTTTATTCCACTTTCGAAAAAGTCATTGATTACTTCTTCAGAATTTTTATTCCATAAAGGTTCTAAAACCTCAATGCTATAAGGGGCTAATTTTTTTTCTCGATACGATTTTATTTCACTCAAATGAATGTCACCAAAAATAAAATGTGTAACGCCGAGTTTCTTAAAATGAAGAATGGCATCTTGGTATTTTTCTTCATAATTTTTCCCTTCAGCTGAAAAAGAAATTAGGTATAACGGAATGCCAATGCTTTCAGCTTGCTCTTGCAGCTTATTGATTGGAATGGAATGAAGAAATGATAGACCCGTATTTTCATCTAAAGTGGTAACAAGCGACACAACTTCATATTGATTGTCTTGTAAAACCTTGTGCAAAGCAAGAGCAGAATCTTTTCCGCCACTCCAATTAAAGATTGATTTTATTTTTGTATCAGCCATATTTCAAACTGCCACTTCAGCCTTGATGTGTGGATGAGGATCGTAGTTTAACAACTCGAAATCTTCAAAAGTAAAATCGAAAATATTTTTTACTGCAGGGTTCAATTTCATTGTTGGTAGCGTTCTTATTTCCCTCGAAAGTTGAAGTTTCGTTTGCTCTAAATGGTTGGTGTATAAATGTGTATCGCCGAATGTGTGTATAAATTCACCCGGTTTTAAATCACAAACTTGAGCCACCATCATGGTTAGCAATGCGTAGGATGCAATATTAAAAGGTACGCCTAAAAAAGTATCTGCAGAACGTTGATAAAGCTGACAGCTTAATTTTCCATCTGCAACATAGAATTGAAACATGGTGTGACATGGAGGTAAAGCCATTCTATCAATAAACTCAACATTCCAAGCACTCACTAAAAGTCTGCGTGAATTTGGATTGGTTTTTATTTGATGAATTAAGTTGCTGATTTGGTCAATAGATTTTCCATCAGAAGTTGGCCATGATCGCCATTGGTATCCATAAACAGGTCCCAAATTTCCATGCTCATCAGCCCATTCATCCCAGATCGAAACATTGTTTTCTTTTAGGTATTTGATATTGGTGTCGCCTTGCAAAAACCACAATAATTCATGAATAATAGAGCGCAAGTGAAGTTTTTTTGTTGTCACCAACGGAAATCCATCTTCCAAATTAAAACGCATTTGATACCCAAAAACTGAAAGTGTACCTGTTCCTGTTCTATCTCCTTTCAACGTTCCATTGTCTAAAATGTGTTGTAATAATGTATGATATTGCTCCATGTGTATTAAGAATGCGGTTTTACAAATTTAGGGCATTTTTAAGTTAATTTTTGTTTTCGTTCAAAAATTGGTTAATTTGTTGATTGATTTTTAACTATGAGTAAAGTATTGTTGTTTTTTGGCTTTCTTTTTTTAATGCAATTTGGCAATGCCCAAGAGTTGAAGAAGAAAATGTTGATTTCCTATACAGGTGAAATTCCTTCATATATGATGAGTGTTGGAGAACAAGTGATTCAGGTTCCTTCATGTCAGATTTCGTATCATTTTACAAGCAACAACAAAGTAACTGAATCAGTTGGAGATGTGCGTAGAGATGGTGTATACATGATACTGAAAGAAGATAAACTGAAAATGGTGATTAATATTATTTTAGACGGCGAACATGTAGCATCTACGCTTATATATCACAAAAAGGAAAAAAGAATGGAACGTAAAGGAATTTACCCTCAACCTGATGTGTTTCTTAAGGCGAAAACAAAAAATTAGTGACTTTGGGAAGAATGTATTTTTTCATCTTCATGCTTGTGTTTGAAGAATATCCAAAACAGCAATGCTACGCATAAGGAATATAATGCAAAAGATATCCAAATACCCTCCCAATTTGTATCTCCACTCTGTGTAATAAAATAGGTATCTATAACCCAACTGCTTGCAATGGTTCCAAAATACGCACCAAATCCGTTCGTCATCATCATAAATAATCCTTGTGCGCTTGATCGTACAGAAGAGTCTGTGTTGTGCTCTATGAACATTGAGCCAGAGATGTTGAAAAAATCAAATGCCATACCGTATACAACGCAAGAAAGGATTATCATCATAATCCCGATATCTGAATACCCGGCAGCGAAAAGTGCATAGCGCAATACCCATGCAAACATGGAGAGTAACATTACCTTTTTTATTCCAAATCTTTTCAAGAAGAAAGGTATTGTCAAGATAAAAACAGTTTCAGAAATTTGAGAGATTGAAAGGATAACGCCTGAATTGATTCTGACAAAATCATCTGGAGGGAAACTGTTTAAAAAGGCATCACCATACATGTTTGACAATTGAAGAGCGGCACCTAATAACATCGAGAAAATGAAAAATAGTGCCATCTTGTAGTTAGCAAAAAGCTTAAAGGAGTTTAATCCGAGTTGTTCTACTAACGAGATTTTATTCTTTTTTTCTTTGTTAGGGTGGCAAGCAGGTAAGGTAAAGGCATAAGCACCTAAAAACAATGCTCCAACTCCACCAATAATAAATTGATTGCCATTTACATTACTTCCTGTTTGGTTTGTAACCCACATAGCAACAATAAAACCAATGGTTCCCCACACGCGTATCTTAGGGAATTGTGATAGGATTTCTAATTTTGAGATAGAAAGTACTTGATACGAAATTGCATTTGACAAAGAAATTGTTGGCATGTAGCAAAGCATAGCGCCAAACACATAATAATAAAGTGAAGCTGGATTATCTACACTTGGTACCATGAATAAAAAACAGCCATACAGAATTTGCAGCATTCCGTATAGGCGTTCTGCCCGCATCCATTTATCGGCAATAATGCCAATAAGTGAGGGCATGAATATTGATGAAATCGCTAGAGTAGAAAAAATAGCTCCAAATTCCTCGAAGGTCCAATGTTTACTTTGAAGACAGTATGTTCCTATTGTTGTCAACCAAGATCCCCAAACAAAAAATTGTAAAAAACTTAATATGATTAAGCGAAGTTTAATAGAAGGCATGTGAGGTAGATTGAAGGGTAATTATTCTTTTCGTTTTTTTAATTCATCGCGAATACGAGATGCTGCTTCATAATCTTCATTTTCGATTGCCTGATTAAGTTGTTCTGAAAGTTCTTCTGTAGATACAGATGCAAACTCATTGGTTGGTTTTGTAGGTTCTGTTTGCTCATCTGAATCTTCATTTTCTTCATCGTATAACTCATCTGTGAAAATACCGGCAGAGCTCAATATGTTTTCGAAAGTATAAATGGGACAATTGAAACGAACAGCAATAGCTATAGCATCAGAAGTGCGTGCATCTATATCGGAGAGAACTCCTTCTCTATCGCATACAATTTTTGCATAAAAAATACCTTCTTGTAAATTGTAAATCACTACCTCCTTTACTTGAATGTTGTATGTTTGAGCCATTGATTTGAATAGATCATGAGTAAGCGGTCGGCTTGGAGCCATTTTTTCCAATTCTATGGCAATTGCTTGTGCTTCAAAACCACCGATTATGATTGGCAATCTTCGTTTACCACCTGATTCACCAAGTATCAATGCGTAAGCACCGCTTTGTGTTTGACTGTATGATAGTCCAACTATATCTAGTTTTATTTTATCCATTTACGATGATAAACAACAATTTCATAAGAGCAAAAAGGAGGGAAGCAATTGCCTCCCCCATACTTTTTTGTAAATATAATCAATCAATAGAATAAACTAATGACCAGCTTTGAATTTTTTTATTGCTTCAGTTAATCGAGGCAACACTTCAAATGCGTCACCAACAACTCCATAATCTGCAGCTTTAAAGAATGGCGCTTCTGGATCTGTGTTGATAACAACAATTACTTTTGACCCATTCACACCAGCTAAATGTTGAATTGCACCTGAAATACCTGCGGCAATATACAAATTGGGTCTTACAGCTAATCCTGTTTGCCCAACATGTTCATGATGAGGTCTCCAACCAATATCAGCAACTGGTCTTGAACAAGCTGTTGCTGCACCCAACGCTTTTGCTAAATCCTCAACAATTCCCCAGTTTTCAGGGCCTTTTAAACCTCTTCCGGCAGAAACAACCAATTCAGCTTCAGGTAATGGAATTTCACCTTCAGGCTTTTTAGTGTCAATAACTTTAATTGCTGATGTCCCTACACTTCCATCAAAAGCTTCCACTGCACACGCAGCACCTGTTTTTTCGGGTTGAATCGAGTTTGGTAGTAATGAAATAATTTTCTTCGCTGAATTTACAGTGATAAACCCGATTGCTTTTCCAGAAAAAATATTCACTTTTACAGTAAACCCGTTAGAGGTATCTGGAAAGGCAACAGCACCAGAAACCAATCCTGCTTTTAGTCGAACAGATAAACGAGGAGCAACTGCTTTACCGGTTAAATCATGAGAAAATATGACTAAATCAGCATTGATGCTTTCAGCAGCTTTTGCAACAAGTTTTGTAATCCCTTGTACATCTTCAGCTTTAGCATTTCTATCAACCAATACTTTTTGAGCTCCGTATTCACCCAAAGTACTCAATGTAGCATCATCGATGTCGCCGCTTGCAACCACGGTTACCGAGCTACCTATTTTTTTTGCGTATGTTACTGCTTCAAAGGCGTTTTTAGCCAAATGATTTGTAGCATTTATATAAACCAATGTATTCATAATGTTGTTGTATTAAATAACTTTTGCTTCGTTGTGTAACAATGAAACTAGCTCATCCATATTTGTTGGGTCGATTAATTTAACAGCAGATTTAGCCGGAGGCAGAGCGTATTCTGCGTAATTGGTTAATGATTCTACTGCCGAAGGCGTTACCACGGTTAATGGTTTTGTACGAGCTGCCATGATTCCTCGCATGTTTGGAATGCGTTGTTCGGCCATGCCTTTTGCACATGAAACAACCAAAGGCAAGTTCGCTTCAACAAGTTGAACACCGCCCAAAATTTCTTGTTCCATTTTTGCAGTTGTCCCATTAATATCCAACTTTGAAGCAAGTGAAACAAATGGCATGTCTAGAAACTCTGCAATCATACCACCAACTTGAGAACCGTTATAGTTGATTGTCTCTTTCCCTGTTAATACCAAATCAAAGCTATTTGATTTCGCATACTCAGCTATATATGCAGCAGTTGAATAAGCATCTGTGGGCTCAGCATCAATGCGAACGGCATCATCTGCTCCAATTGCTAATGCTTTGCGAATGATTGCTTCATCACCAGCATTTCCTACAGTTACAATGGTTACATTGCCACCCAATGTTTCTTTTAATTCCAATGCTCGCACAAGTGCATACCACTCGTCGTATGGATTTACAATGTATTGAACTCCGTTTTCGTCGAATTTTTTGTTCCCTTCTGTGAACGCAATTTTTGATGTAGTATCTGGAGATTTACTGATACAAACTAAAATTTTCATATTCTATTACTTTATGTATTGCATTATTCAAATAGTTAAACTAAATGAATGAAATCAAATTAATGGAAACAAAAATAATCAATTAACAGCCATTTTGTATACATAATATTCGCATGTTCATAATTTTTTACAATTTTATCCAGATTGCAAGTTTTATTCATTCAATTCTTAGTTTTTCTTTTATTGAATTGAAAATTGATTACTTTTGAGCGTCTGAAACAAAAAATAGGATTTAATAAGATGAAAACTGTTCAGTTTAGAGAAGCGCTTCGCGAAGCTATGTCAGAAGAAATGAGACTTGATCAAAATGTATTTTTGATGGGTGAAGAAGTTGCAGAATACAATGGTGCATATAAGGTTTCGCAAGGTATGCTGGATGAATTTGGTCCAAAGCGTGTAATTGACACTCCAATTGCTGAGTTGGGTTTTGCAGGTATTGCAGTGGGAGCTTCAATGAATGGTTTACGTCCTATTGTTGAGTTTATGACTTGGAATTTTGCAATACTTGCTGCTGACCAGATAATAAATTCTGCCGCTAAAATGTTACAGATGTCGGGTGGTCAGTATGGTTGTCCAATCGTTTTCCGTGGAGGAAATGGTCAGGCTGGCCAATTAGCTGCTACACACTCTCAAAGCTTTGAAGCTTTTTATGCTCATGTTCCAGGATTGAAAGTGATTACACCTTCAAACCCGTATGATGCAAAAGGATTGTTGAAGTCTGCAATCCGAGACAATGACCCTGTTGTTTTCTTAGAATCTGAGAAAATGTATGGCGACAAAGGAGAAATTCCGGAAGGAGAATATTTAATTCCTATTGGTGTTGGAGACATCAAACGAAAAGGCTCAGATGTTACTGTGGTTTCTTTTGGGAAGATTATAAAAGTAGCTCAAGCTGCTGCAGAAATATTAGAGAAAGAAGGAATTTCAGTTGAAATTATTGATTTACGCACAATTAGACCGATCGATTATCCACTGATTGTTGAATCGATTAAGAAAACGAACCGTTGTGTTGTGGTTGAAGAATCTTGGCCTTTGGCTTCTATTTCATCTGAGATTGCATACCATTTACAGCGTTACGCATTCGATTATTTGGATGCACCTGTAATGCGTGTTACTCAATCGGACACACCGTTCCCGTTCTCGCCACCATTGATGGCAGAAGCATTGCCTAATGAGCAGCGCGTAATCAATGCAATTAAAGCAGTACTTTACAGAAATTAATTTTTCGGAAAATATTCTGGATACGCTTGTTCTAACGGAGCTAAGTATTTCTTAATGCTTTGTTCGTCTTGTTGGTTCAAGATCATCAACATATTGTCTGATTCTACAACGATGTAATTTTCTAAACCTTGAATTAGGGCTAGCTTTTCTTTTGGCAGATTAACAATGCAGTTTTCTGAATTAACCATGTGAACATTTCCACTTACGATGGCGTTTCCATTGTAATCTTTCTCTAGATGAGTGGATAAACTGCCCCATGTTCCAAGATCTGACCAGTCAAAAGTCGCTAATACGACATCTACGTTTTTTGCATGTTCCATTACTGCAAAATCTATTGAAATGTCTTCACAATTATGAAAGCATTGATTTACAAAATTTTGTTCGTCAGCAGTATTGTATTTTGTAGTGTCTTTTGCGAAAAGGGAATACAATTCGGGTTGGAATTTTTGTAAGGCGGTTAAAATAGTTTCTGCTTTCCAGATAAATATTCCAGAATTCCAATAATAATTTCCACTTTTTAAAAAAATCTCTGCTAACTCACGGTTAGGTTTTTCAGTAAAATGTTTTACGGCTTTTACCTGTCCGGGTAAATTATCTCCTTGCTCAACAAACTCAATATATCCGTATCCTGTATCGGGGCGTGTTGGTTTTATTCCTAAAGTAACCAAGCGCGCATCTTTGTTTGCAGTTTCTATAGCCGTGTTAATAATTTTTCGAAAATGATCTTCTTTCAAAATCAAATGATCTGATGGCGCTACAATTAGCGTGGCATTCGAATTTTGCGCATAGATTTTTGCAGCTGCGTATGCAATGCATGGAGCAGTGTTTTTACGTTCAGGCTCTTGAAGAATTTGTTCAGCTTTTAAATGAGGCAATTGTTCATGCACTAAATTGGCATAGCTTGAATTTGTAAGAATATAAATGTTTTCTGTAGGTGCTATTTGTGAAAGTCGTTCAAAAGTCATTTGCAGTAATGATTTCCCAATACCTAATACATCTAAGAATTGTTTAGGTCTTTGTACAGTTGACATAGGCCAGAATCTACTTCCTATTCCCCCTGCCATGATGATGCAGTAATTATTTTTCATTTGTTTATGAGTCTATAGTTGCAAGTGCATGAATTAAATATTGACGTTTTGTATGACAACATGTGCATAAATAACGTGTTCTTCTCAATTCACCTTTAATAAAGGTTCTTCCTTGTAGAACAAAGGTAGTATTTTTCGGTATTTCCTCAATTGTTTTTATTGTAGCCTCTTTCGTATCATATTTTTTAAGAACTCTGAAAAGCTGTATATCTGAACACGATGACGCTTTGGTATTGGAAAGACTTATCATCAGCGCGTTTTCAATATCTTTTGGAAGTAACCCTGTTTGTATGGCAGGCCAAAGCAAGGTACGAAATGCGTGCTTCCATTCTTCTCCATGTGGTTTTACAGAATTGCCAAAAGCTACAAAAGTGTGTAGATGTGCAAATTCATGCAGTGTAGTTACTAAAAAATGATACGGATTTAAGTTGCCGTTTACTGAGATTCGATGTAATTTTTTTGAGGGCGCTGGCGGACGATAATCTCCCAATTTTGTTGATCTAGGATTTGTAATCTGAAACCTAACCGGATTTTTTACCATCAAATCAACCACCATATCGATAAAACCAATGGGTAAATAGCGACTAAGTTGTTTACTAAGCGTATCTCGTTGTTCCTGATTCATTTCGTTGCAAAGATGCAATGAAAAAAAATGTTATTTTCATTTTTTGTAACCGATTTAAAAAAACAGGAGTCTTATTAGTAATTGTTTAATTTAAAAGATAAAATTATGGACTATTTAGTAGCAATTATTGCCATCGTTTCCACCATTGCTTTACCAATTGTTTTAGGGATTGTATTTGCAATGCGAGAAAACAAAAATAAACATATAGAACGTATGGAAATGATTAAACAGGGGTTGATGCCTGTTGAAAAAGAAAACAGTATTCCTAACCGTATGAAAACTTTACGCACAGGGTTGATTCTATGTGGAGTAGGGCTCGGGTTATTTGTGGGATTTATTAGTAAACGAGTATTTCACGTAAATGAAGATGATTTTGGTTTGGTTATGGGTGGCGCTATTTTGCTTTTTCTTTCCTTGGCCTATTTAATTTACTTCTTGATATCAAAAAAAAGTATCGATTCTGAAAGCAATTAAGAGATGCTACAAAACGAAAATGATATCATACAACAAGTACTTGAGGGCAACACAGTTGCCTTTGAGTATTTTGTAAACACATATCAAGATATGGCAATCACGATTGCTTTTCGAATTTGCAAAAACAAACAGGATGCTGAAGATATAGCACAATCTGCTTTTGTTAAAGCCTATTTGAATTTAAGTACTTTTCAAAAAAAAAGTAAGTTTTCTTCGTGGTTTTATCGGATTGTTTATCATTCAGCTCTTACATTTATCAATCAGAATAAACTGCCTGAGAGTGAGTTAGAGGTTAATGAAGTAAAACACTATCATTCTACGTTGAGCACTGAAACTTTTGTTCATCAAAATGAACTTAAATTAAGTATTGAAAGCATCATTGAAAAATTACCCAAAGAAGATGCCTTAATAATTACTTTGTATTACTTAGAAGAAATGTCGGTTAAAGAAATTGCATCAGTGTTGAGCTGGACTTTAAGCAATGTGAAGATACGTTTGCACCGGGCAAGAAAAACCCTTGAAGGATTCAATGAATTAAGAATTTTTCATCAAGATTAATGATTATGAAACAACCAAATGATTTCGAAAAAAATAACAAGACGATGCTTCAAAACACAAAACTTGTGGCAAGTGATAATTTTGCCCATCGTGTGATGCATCAAATTCAACAGGAAAAAGTGTTGAACTCTCAAAAAAGTTCATACAGTACGATGAAAGCATCCGATACCTTATTTTACTTTCTCATATCTTCATCGGTAATCTTCTGTATGGGAGTGATTTGGTTTTTTAAAACCGGACAAAATCCGCTCGAAAACTCAAGATTTATTGCTGCCATTCTTTTCGTTGGATTCATTTCTTCGATAACTTGGTTTTTATTAATAGTAGACAATTTTCGGTTGAATAAATCTTCAAAAAAGAAGAAAACACCAGTAATTTAAGTTTCAATTCAGGATAATTGAACATAGACCAAAAAAATCTATTAATTTTATCCTCATCTATGAATTTAATTCACAACATAGGAAAGTACTTCATTATGCTGGGTATTGTTTTTTCAAAACCAGACAAATGGAAAATCTTTTGGAGACGATTTTTTGATGAAATGGAATTAATTGGAGTTAAATCAATTCCAATTGTTGCATTAATGTCAACTTTTATGGGTGGAGTAATAGCCTTGCAAACAGCTTCAAACATGGATAACCCATTGTTGCCAGCGTACACTATTGGCTACATCACACGGTCATCGACCATTCTTGAATTTTCACCAACAATCATTTCACTTATTTTAGCAGGTAAAGTTGGGTCAAATATCGCTTCTGAAGTGGGTACAATGCGCGTAACGGAACAAATTGATGCGCTAGAGATAATGGGAGTAAACTCTTTAAATTACCTGGTATTGCCAAAAGTTACTGCAGCGATGGCGTTTTTCCCTGTTTTAATTGTTATCTCTATCGGGTTGAGTTTAGTTGGAGGGTGGTTGGTTCTTCTATCTTCCGGATTGTCTTCTACCGAGACTTATATTTACGGATTGCGCTATTATTATTTGGATAGAGACATTATTTATGCTTTAACAAAAACTGTTGTATTTGCTTTTATTATTACTTCTATTGCTTCTTACAAAGGGTATTATACCAAAGGTGGAGCGCTTGATGTGGGTCGCTCTTCAACAGAGGCTGTAGTAAGCGCAAGTGTTGCTATATTGATAGCAAATTTCTTCTTAACTCAAATCTTTTTGCTCTAATGATAGAAGTAGTAAAAGTGAATAAGATGTTTGGTGAGAGTCAAGTGCTTTTTGATGTAGATGCTACCTTTCATCAAGGAGAAGTTAACTTGATTATTGGTCAATCTGGTCAAGGAAAATCGGTGCTTGCAAAATGCATTGTCGGACTTCATGAAGTGGATTCAGGTCAAATATTTTATGATGGCAGAGATTTTACACAAATGGACCGTATTCAGCGAAAAGAAATTCGGAAAGAGATTGGTATGCTGTTTCAAGGATCTGCTCTGTTTGATTCCATGACCGTTGAGCAAAACATTATGTTCCCTCTAAAGATGTTTACTAAAATGTCTAAAAAAGAAATGCAAGACCGCGTTGATTTTTGTCTAGACAGAGTAAACTTGGCAGGAAGAAATAAACTATTTCCGGCTGAATGTTCTGGTGGTATGCAAAAACGTATTGCTATTGCACGTGCTATTTCTATGCGGCCAAAATACCTTTTTTGCGATGAACCAAATTCTGGCCTTGATCCAAAGACATCAATCGTTATTGATAATTTGATACGTGAAATCACCTATGAAAATAAGATTACAACGATTGTGATAACGCATGACATGAATTCGGTAATCGAAATAGGTGACCATGTAAACTTTATTTATCAAGGTAAAAATTGGTGGCAAGGAGATAGAAAATCGATTATTTCTACTGAAAATAAAGAAATAAATGATTTTGTTTTTGCTTCAGAATTTATGAAGAAAATCAAAGAAAACCTGAAGCAACATTAATTTTAGCCGTTAATAATAAATCACCATTAATACAGGCTTAGTTTCTTTGGACAGGCTTGTTATTACTTCTTCCATATACATATTTGAAAGCATTGGGCAGCCCAAGCTGTTGCAAATTGGTAAATATTGCTCTTCATCAGGTACACAAGAATACGGATGAAGCACAACAATTCGCTTAAAAGCATTGCTATTTGTTGCTTCTAGCCCATGTAATTTATATGACTTCCCAAAATTCCCGATATAGCTTGTTCCGATTTTATATATGCCAAGCGAAGTCATATACGAATTTGGCGTATTGCTAAATTGCAAAGAATCGGCTGTGTTTGTGTTGGATCCGGAACCATGTGCGCACAATCCTCGAGAAACTATTGAATCTGTTTTCAGGTTAACAACAAAAAATCGGTAATAATTTGAAGGGATTTTCATATCAATAAACACCGCAATGTTTTCGGAATACTGATTTTTTGAAGAGGAATTAAATCGTTTAATTCGGTTTATTTGATTCTTCAATTCATTTGAAATCCGTGTAGAATCATAACCAGTTGCAGAGTCACGTTCTTGCGAAATGTTTTTTACTAAATTATACGATGGAGTAGTGTTGGAACAGGAAAAAATTAATACAGAGATCAAAAATGGATAGAAAAGTTTCATGTTTTATTTATGTTTTACAATTAATCTATTGTTTTCGTTCAAATTCAAGAGTATATTTACATAAAAATATGAAATGAACAGAAAGTCAATAGCAATAGTTTTAGGAGTTGTATTCGGAGGGCTTTTTGTAGCCTTAGGTGAGCGAATGGGAATGATGTTTTTTCCCACGGACAAGCCAATGCCAGCAAATCCAGATTTATGGGTTTCGTATTTAGAAAATGATGTACCTCTTTTCGCCAAGTTATTTGTGATTTTGAATTGGGGCATAGCTTCTTTTTTATCTTCAGTGCTAGTTAGTGTGATTACCAAGAGAGAATCAATTAAACCTGTTTTGGCAGTAGTTGGGATCTTAAATGCGTTTGCTTTTATTACGATGTTGACACTCCCTCATCCGTTGTGGATGTGGATAGCTAGTTTATTTGCTTTTTTTCCAATTGGGATTGTTGCATTTATACTTGTACGCAAGAAAAAAAGTGATAAAACAGAAGGGTAGTTAGTGTGTTTTCAATTTATTAATAATAGCTGTTGTGCTAAAACCTTCTTCCAATTCAACAACTTTTACTTGTCCCTTATTTTGTAGAACGATATCTCTTCCTACTATGTATTTTTTGCTAGACGGATTTATTTCATTAGGGTCATAATCTGCTCCTTTCACTAATATTTCGGGTATTATTTTTTGTATTAATGTTAGTGGAGTTTCCTCATCAAACAATAGTACGGCATCTACAAAAGATAATGAAGCCAATACGATCAATCTGGCATTTTCGGGATTAATTGGTCTTTCAGTTCCTTTGTTTTGTCTTTTTACCGAACTGTCAGTATTTAAAGCAACAATGAGTTTTGTGCCAAAATCGGCTGCTTTGGCCAAGTAACAAACATGCCCCTGATGCAAGATGTCAAAACACCCATTTGTAAATACAATTTTTTCACCTGCAGCCCTCCACTTATCAACCTTATTGGCTAGCTTTTCGATGGTGGTTATTTTTGATTGAACTTCAGCTAATATTGACATCTTCTTTGAAATTTTTCGGGAGTAAAAGTAAAGAAATTACACCAAGAATAATGACCATTGTTGTTTGACTGCACCAAATAATCATCCCGAGAGCAAAACCGAGTCCTTGTGCAATTTCGCCATATTCTTCTTTCAAGTAATACTCGATTGTTAAACCAACAACTAGGGGAAAAACACCTATTCCACCATTTGTTAATGTGATGCCTATTGAACCTGCAATAAAGCCCAGAATTATTCCACGCACAGGAATGGTTGCTGTTTCAGGAAAAGAAAAGTAACAGATGCCAAAATATGCAATAAATAGAAGCCAAATGACAACAGTTTGAACAATAAATTGCACTTTATTTTTTGAATGGAAAATCGAAAGAATGCCATCAGAAAGACTTTTCATAAACTGAAAAACCTTAAGTCTAAGCTTTTCAAAAGCCAATAATGAAATTAGAATGAGTATAGCTACACCAATAAGCGTATAGAAGAAAATAGATGAGCTTTCTGCAGAACTTGAGTTGAAATTTGATTTTATTGCGTTTGTTAAATCTGAGTAATCATCTGAATAAAGAATACTTGATGAGAAAATTATTGTTAATAAGATAATTACATCAAAAGCCCGTTCTACCAATATGGTTCCTACTGATTTAGCGAAGGGAACACCGTCTGACCGAAACAACATTGTTGCCCGTGCAATTTCACCAGCACGAGGAATGGTGTAATTTATTAGGTATCCAATAGAAATCGCATGATACCTGTTCCAAAATGACGTATTGTAGTTTAGAGGATCTATCAAATATTTCCAGCGGTAAGCTCTTACTAAATAAGCCAAAAATGACAAAAATAATGACAGAAAAATCCAAAAATAATTTGCTTTATAAATAGCATCATAAAACACTTCTAAAGTTTCATTACTCATGGAGTGAAAAAAATACCAAAAAAGGTAAACACCCAATGATAAAGCTAGAATAGTTTTAAGTAATTTTAAAAAAAATCGTCTCATTTAGACGATTAAGTTAGTATTTTCATCCGGAAACACCAAGGATGGTTTAAAATTTTGCGCTTCCTCTGGGGTTAAGAAGCCATAGCCAATAATAATTACCAAATCGCCAACCTTTGCTTTTAAAGCTGCAGGACCATTTAAGCAAATTGTGCCACTATTTCTATCGCCTTTTATTGTGTATGTTTCTAAACGTTCACCGTTGTTGATATTCACAACTTGTACTTTTTCACCTTCTATCAGGCCGGCTGCTTCCAATAATGCTTCATCAATAGTGATGCTACCTACATAATGAAGTTCGGCTTGTGTGATTTTTACTCGATGAATCTTAGATTTTACTACTTGAATAAACATGTTGTTCTAAATGGGTGTGCAAAAGTAAGGCAAAAATAATTGTTAGCGTTATAGAAGAGTAGACTAATTTATTTTCATGTTGTCAATTAGCCTAACATCTCCACAATAACAAGCGATACACATTACTGCTCCTTCAATCCAATTTTCTTGCAGTTCTTCCAAAGTAAAAGGATTTGCGATAATGAGATATTCTAACTCTAGATTTCCGGTATTGAAATAGTTGATACATTCTTGTTTTAATTTTTGAGGCGAGATATTTTTAGGTGATTCCAAAGCTTTTTGCAATGTTTTGTATATGTGTAAGGCATCTACTTTTTGGGAATCGTTCAAGCGTTGATTTCTGCTACTCAAAGCTAAGCCATTTTGATCGCGAACGATGGTGCACGGTACTATCTCAATATTGCTTTTTGTATACTCAATCAAGTGATTAACAAGTGCAACTTGTTGGAAATCCTTTAATCCAAAATATGCTTTATCAGGTGAAACAATTTCAAACAACCGTGAAACTACTTGAACAACACCTTGAAAATGCCCTGGTCGAAAGGCACCTTCCATTACTTTGTCTAAGTTTCCTAAAGGAATAATTGGACTTATATAGTTTGCTGGATAAATTTCCTCTACACTTGGGAAAAACACAATATCACAGCCAATTTCTTCAAGTAATTTTGCATCTCTCTTAGGATTTCTGGGATAGTTTAGTAAATCATCTGGATTGTTAAATTGAGTAGGATTTACAAATACACTCACAACCACAATGTCGCATGTGGATTTAGCTGTTGACACCATGCTTAAATGTCCTTGATGGAGAGACCCCATTGTAGGAATAAATCCAATTATTTTTCCTTTAGATTTTAGCTCAGAAATGAGTTTTTTTAACTCTGAATTCAGTTCAATTATTTTCACTTTAGAGATGCTAAATTTGAGAATCGACAAAACTATATGAAATAACTTGAAAAGTTCGTCTTTTTTTCTTAATTTTGCACTTAGTTAAAAATAAACACCCTTTTAGTTTCTATGGAAAAGAAAAGAATTCTTTTTGTTTCTCAAGAAATTTACCCTTTCTTAGCAAAAACAGAACTATCACACACTGCTCGTAAATTACCACAAGTAATACAGGAAAATGGTAAAGAAATTAGAGTTTTCACTCCTCGTTTTGGCAGTATTAATGAAAGAAGGCATCAATTACATGAAGTGATTAGGCTTTCAGGAATGAACATCATCATTGACGATCATGATCATCCCTTGATAATCAAAGTGGCTTCAATACCAACAGCTCGTTTGCAAGTCTATTTTATCGATAACGATGAGTTTTTTAAACGAAAAAACAATGTTGTAGAGGAAGATGGGTCTGATTACAAAGACAACGATGAGCGAAGCATGTTCTTTTGCCGTGGAGTATTAGAAACTGTAAAAAAACTTGGTTGGAAACCCGATGTCATTCATTGTCATGGTTGGATGACCTCGTTAATGCCTTTGTACATCAAGAAAATATACAACAAAGATCCTCATTTTTCTGACACTAAAGTGGTTTACAGTTTGTATGACCAAAGCGAAGGATTTTCATCAAACTGGAGTGACCGTTTTTGTGAAAAATTGAAATTTGCAGGGTTTGAAGGAGATATTTCTGAAGAGTTGAAAGCATGTTCATTAGAAGAAATTTCTAAAACTGCAGTGAAATATTCAGATGGAGTAGTGCAGCTAAGTGAAAATATTCCAGCTGGATTGCAAACAGTTTTTGACGAAGCAACTTGCTTAAAATTAAACTATTTACCTGAAGAGCATCAAGCAAAAGGATTGTCTGAGTTTTTTGATAAAGTAATAGAAGAAGAAGCCTTAGTTCAATGATTGTAAAAAGTGATATTAAAAAAAGAGGCCTGAAAGTAGTAATGCTTTTAGCATATTTTGTCTTTGCGACTTTTCTTTCTGTCTCTTGTAAGAAAAAATATTCAGCAATTGGGGAAGAAGCTTTGGATGTGAATAAATTGTTGGCATCTGGGGGGATAGACACTTTTTCTCTGAAAACGTATTCTGTTGACGAAGATTCTATACCATCGGATTATCAACCTTATGGAACGCTTGGAGCTTTTCACGACCCAAAATTGGGCGTGTTAAACGCTTCTATTTATACTCAATTAGCGGTTGATGGGAAAGTTGTTTTACCTTCTGGAGGTGTTATAAATATCATTGATTCTGTAGTATTGAGTTTAAATTATGGCGGATCTTACGGTAAGTTAGATGCACAAACTTTTGAAGTGTATGAACTTACAGAAACCATGACAATTGATTCCAGCTATTATCGATTTTCTACTAAAGCCACGAATGGTGTAAATCTTGTTGAAGTGTCGTCAGCAACGCAAACACCAGATCTTACAAACAAAGTTGTTGTTGGACCTACAAATACAGATACATTAAATCCTCAACTGCGTTTAAGACTTAACAATACTATTGGTCAGCAATTTGTGCAAGATATTCTCGCTGGTAATACTGCTTTTAATAGCACTACAGATTTTTTAAACTCTGGTTATTTTAAAGGCTTTAAAATCAATGTTGCAAACGCTAATCCTTCTCTAGGAACTGGAGCAATGTTGTATGTGAACATGAGCAATGCAGATACTAAAATGACAATTTATTTTACGCTTCAAGGTGAAACAGAGCAACGTCAAGTTAGTTTAAAGCTAAAAGGAAGTTCAACATTTTTTAATCATGTAGATATTAACAGAACCGGGCATCATGTTGCAAATGTTTTAGTTGACAGTCAATATGGTCAAACAAATTTCTATACTCAACGTTTTGGATTGCTTGGTGTTGTAGAAACTCCTACATTGAAAAATTTATCATCAAAAGCAGTCATTCAAAACGGATTATTATACTTGCCAATTGTAGCACATTCACAATCGGCATATTCGCCAATACCGTTGATTGAGCTAAAATATAAAAATGCTGAAGGTAAGTATGGAAGCATTGTTTCAGCAGCATATTCCAGCTCTCAAAAGGGTTACGTTGCTGATTTACGCCCATATCTTCAAGATGTGATTACTGGCGAAATGCCAAACGGACCAATCTATATTTTCCCTTCATTGAGTTTATTCTCTTGTATGGGAGATAGAGCAGTGTTTAACGGTACAAACACTCCATATAAAGTAAGACCAAAATTAGTTGTTAAATACACCGATTTTAAATAATTATGTGCGGAATTGTTGCTTATATTGGAAAGAAAGAAGCTTTCCCAATTATCATCAAAGGATTGAAAAGACTTGAGTATCGTGGATATGATAGTGCAGGTATTTCATTATACAATAATAATCAAATTAACTTGTATAAAAAACAAGGGAAAGTTGCTGTTTTAGAAGAATTTGCAAAAGATAAAGACACATCTGGAAATATAGGTATTGGGCATACACGTTGGGCAACTCATGGTGAACCGAATGATATAAATGCTCACCCTCATCCATCAAATAATAATCGTATAGCACTGATTCACAATGGAATTATTGAGAACTATAGTAGTTTGAGAGAAGAGTTGATGGCGCGTGGCTATGTTTTTAAAAGTCAAACCGACACAGAAGTTTTGGTTCATTTGATTGATGATATCCAAAAAAATGAAGCTGTTGAGCTTGGCGAAGCTGTTCGTATAGCATTGCAAAACGTGGTAGGCGCGTATGCTATTGTAGTTATTTCAGCAGATAATCCCAATCAATTAATTGCGGCTCGAAAAAGCTCTCCTTTAGTTGTTGGTATTGGAAAAGAAAATGATTTTTACTTGGCTTCAGATGCTACTCCAATCATTGAATACACAAATCGTGTTGTATATCTTGAAGATGAGGAGATTGCTGTTTTGGATTTAACTACAGGAATGCATATTACAAACCTTAGAAATCAGCCAAAAACTCCTTATGTCCAACATTTAGAAATGCAATTAGAGGCATTAGAGAAAGGAGGATACGAGCATTTTATGTTAAAAGAAATCAACGAACAGCCTCGTTCTATTCGTGATTGTTTTAGAGGAAGATTGAATGCAGACGAAGGTTGGGTTTCTTTAGGGGGTGTAAAGGATTACGAGCAGAAGATGATTAATGCCAATCGAATCGTAATGGTGGCGTGTGGTACTTCATGGCATGCTTGTTTAGTTGGAGAATATTTGTTTGAAGATTTAGCAAGAATCAATGTGGAAGTTGAATATGCTTCAGAATTTAGATATAGAAATCCAATTATTAATGAGAATGATATTGTGATTGCTGTGTCTCAATCTGGCGAGACTGCTGATACTTTAGCAGCTCTTGAGTTGGCAAAATCTAAAGGAGCAACAATACTTGGAATATGCAATGTAGTTGGGTCTTCAATTTCGCGTATTACTGATGCAGGTTCATACACGCATGCAGGGCCAGAAATTGGTGTAGCTTCAACAAAGGCATTTACGGCTCAAGTAACGATTTTAACATTGATGGCGTTGTCCTTAGCTCACAAAAAGGGCACAATTGGAGAAACGCGTTTCCGTGAATTGCTATCTGAATTAGAAGCGATACCAGACAAGGTTAATCAAATTTTGAAAATTGATAGTCAAATCAAAGAAATCGCTTCATCATACCAACATGCGCGTAATGCTTTATATTTAGGTCGTGGAAATTCTTTTCCTGTAGCATTGGAAGGTGCTTTGAAGTTAAAGGAGATATCATACATTCACGCAGAGGGTTATCCTGCTGCTGAAATGAAGCATGGACCAATTGCTCTGATCGATGAAGAAATGCCTGTATTTGTTATTGCCACAAAAGGCAATTCCTATGAAAAAGTTGTGAGTAACATTCAAGAAGTTAAGGCACGCAAAGGCAAAATCATCGCCATTGTAACAGAAGGAGATGTAGATGTTAAAGCTATGGCAGATCACACTATTGAGATTCCTGAAACAGATGATAATTTGGTGCCGTTGCTAGCCACTATTCCCTTACAATTGCTTAGCTACCACATAGCAGTTATGCGTGGTTGTAATGTTGATCAACCAAGAAATTTGGCTAAGTCTGTAACTGTTGAGTAAGAGAAAAAAGTTAATAATTGAAAATGGCGACTAATTTAGTCGCCATTTTTCTGTTGTTGAGTTTGAAAGCTATATCGTTGCACTACTTACAGTTATTTCTCGATCTACTTTCTTAAATAAACCTTGTAATACTTTTCCTGGGCCAACCTCAATAATTTCACTGGCACCATCTGCTAGCATGTTTTGCATTATTTGTGTCCATTTTACAGGAGCAGTAAGTTGATGAATCAAGTTCACTTTGATCTCATCCGGATGCACCATTGGCTTAGCAGTTGTATTTTGGTAAACCGGACATATTGGGATATTAAATGTTGTTGCTTCAATTGCTGCAGCTAATTCTTCTCTAGCCGGCTCCATCAAAGGTGAATGAAAAGCACCACCCACCTGTAGAATCAGTGCTCGTTTTGCTCCAGCCTCAGTCATTTTTGCACAAGCCGCTTCAACTGCAGGAATTGCACCAGAGATTACCAACTGACCTGGACAATTGTAATTTGCAGCTACTACTACACCATCAATTTCAGCACAAATTTTTTCTACTACTTCATCTTCTAATCCTAAAATAGCTGCCATTGTAGAAGGAACTGCCTCGCATGCAGCTTGCATAGCAAGAGCTCGTTTGGAAACTAGTCTAAGGCCATCTTCAAAAGACAATGCCCTGTTGGCAACTAAGGCAGAAAACTCACCTAAAGAATGACCTGCAACCATAGCCGGTTTAAAACTGTCCCCCAAACAAGCAGCTAAGATTGTAGAATGGATAAAAATTGCTGGTTGAGTAACTTTAGTTTGTTTTATCTCTTCTTCTGTTCCTTCAAACATTATTTTTTGGATATCAAATCCTAAAATTTCATTCGCACGATTAAATAAATCTTTAGCAAGATCAGATGATTCGTATAGGTCTTTCCCCATACCTGTAAATTGAGCTCCTTGACCAGGAAAAACGTATGCTTTCATAAAAGTTTATTAGTTTTTGTAACAAAGATAGTATCTTGGATGTATTGAGGAGTGGAATAAATTGCTTTTCTTGATATTATTGTGTTAAAGCTATTTATTTTTATAATTTATGTTTTCTATATATTATGTTTTCTAGAAATGATATTAAAATTACAAATTGCTTTTCAAGAGGTTGATAAATTAAGAGTGAAATGAAAAATATATCCGACAAAGAAGATTGGATAAAGTTTAGAGAAGAGATTTTAGAATTAGTTATGCTATACTCACAGATTAACGAGTTTTCTATTTTTGATCGAGGCAAAGTTGATTACATTTCGAGTTTTTTTATGTTTTGCAGAAATAATGCAATTGCTGCCTTTTACTTTAAATTTGGATTTCTAATAACCGATGGAAAACCAACGTTTAGCAACTTTTTAGAGAAAAAAGATTACGATGAATTGGCTCTTTTATATAGAGAAAAAATTGGAATTATCCGAGATAAATTCTATGCCCATAATGTTAAGTCAGATATAAATTTGAAAAGCATTGACTTAACGAATAAAGACATTGATGATTTGTATAAACTCCTCATTAATTTTTCAAAAAAGATAGACGCAAAATATAATGAAACTTTTTGTTATGACAGTGTACACGGTGCGGAAGGTATTTTATCTATTGACAGTATTATTCAAGACAGTATAGAACTAGAAAGGTTAAAAGAGCAATTAGCAGCAACTGGAAGTCGAGGAAAGGTAATAATAAACAATGAAACTTGGAAGATTGAAATTGTATAAGTGTAATTAGTAATGAATCACGATAATTGTTAGAAATCAAAAAAGCCTCAATTTTCCGAGGAAAATCAAGGCTTAATTTTATGAGCTGGAAGCGCTCATTGTACTCGAGGCGGGACTTGAACCCGCACGGGCAAAACGCCCACAGGATTTTAAGTCCGGCGTGTCTACCAATTCCACCACTCGAGCATCCTGTTCTTAATAGAAAAAGAGCCAAGGCTCTTTCACTATTCTTGGAGCGAGAAACGGGATTCGAACCCGCGACCCCGACCTTGGCAAGGTCGTGCTCTACCAACTGAGCTATTCTCGCATTTATTTCAATTAAGTTCTTTTCGTTTAAAGAACCCGCGACCCCATCCGTCAGTTGACGAATCGTGCTCAACCAACTTGAGGTACGAAATCCCGACCTTTCGGGGT